>JANYIQ010000153.1 GCA_025362575.1 Bacteroidia bacterium | reverse complement strand
TTTTTGATAAGAATTATAAATTGCTGAGTATTCAAGAACTAGAAAAATTCTATAAGGTCAACCATCATTTACCAAATGTTCCTACAACAAAAGAAATGCAGGAAAAAGGAAATAATCTCGGTGAAACAGATGCTATTTTATTACAAAAAATAGAAGAGCTTACTTTATATCTTGTACAACAACAAAAGGAAATCGAATATTTGAAAACGGAATTAAAGAATAAAAAATAAAAACTCAAAACTATCCTATGAAAAAAAAAGTTTTTATTATTCTAGTGGGCTTGTTGTTAGGAACGTTTTTGAAAGGACAGGACACTTTGAAGTTTAATAAGTATAAAGAATTTCCTGATTATGTTACCCGAATCTTTAAAATTAACCATCCTGAACTTACTTTTTTGAAGTATAGAGTTTTTACGCCAACTCTTAATATTTTTGATTTTTTCAAAGGGATTAGTAGCGATTCCGTTTGTACCCCACTTAAATATTTAAATTTAGTGAGAGACTTAGAGGTAGCAAATTATGATACATCAACAAGTATAAACCTTCCATACATACAAAGCTGTATGTTTAATTATGTAAGTAAAGGAGTAACACCAATAAGCATTTCTTTTATTGAATATAGCGAGTTCAAAGATTCTACTTTTATCTTAGGCTCTATAGGTTTCGCTAACAATCAATTCGTCGAGAACTCTCCTTCTGGTTATAATCCCTTTAAGAAAGACAGACTTTTCGCTTCATCAGCTTTAAATGAGGTACATTACACCCCACAAGTAAATTTTCTTTTCAATGATAGTTTACTGTTGTCAAATATTCCTGGAAGAATTGATTCGACATATATAGATTTTGATGACGGAAATGGTTTTGTTTCTATTTTAAAAGGAAACATTTACTCTATTAACTATCTTACTGACGGTGTTAAAAAGCTTAAAGTCAAAATAAAGGCGGATACTTCTTATTATAATTCATCGTTTACTATCGTTGATTCAGCAGCTAGTTCATTAGGGAATAAAATTACGTCAGGCAATTCGGTTAGCAGTTGTAGTACCCCCGTTCAACTACCAAATCAATTGCGGCCTATCAATGCCGGGCTTATAACAGGCAAATATGGAATTTGGTTTTCCACATGCAATTCGGCTGGTAAGATTCGAAAACCTTATATTATTTCCGTTGGTTTTAATCCAGGTGACGGTAAACAGCTTGTTTCAAATCATCTGCCTACCTTTCTCAATATGATATTAAATCTTGTGACAATTAATGTACCTTTAGGTGGATGGGGTGGTGATTGGAGAGGTACTTATTATGAAGCCTATAATGGTGGTTGGAACAAACGTTATTCAATCACAGAAGCTAATCAGTGCGGAGAGGGTTCAAGTAACGGCAATCTATATTTAGATCGTTTACGTGATGAAGGGTATGATGTTATTATCTTGTTATATGACAACGGAACTGATTATATTGAGAACAATGCGAAATTATTGAAAAAGCTTATCTCAGATGTTAATACAGAAAAATTCGGCAACGGTTTTTATTTCGAGAATGTAGTTTCTGGTTACAGTGCAGGTGCAGTTTCTACAAGATTAGCTCTTGCAGAAATGGAAGCAGAATATAAAGCCGGCATAGGCCCACATCCTCATACGAAAATGTGGGTAAGTATTGAGGGTGAAATGCAAGCTTCAAATGTACCTTTAGGTCTTCAATGCCTTTTAGATTATCAATCAAATCCTGCTTTCCTACTACCACCGCTTTTAACTTTAAATCCTCTGGCTAATGCAGCAGATAATCTAAATTGTACTGTTGCAAGTATTGCACAAAGTTTATCGCACAATCCAACTGCTTTCGAATTGACAAAATATACGTCTTCCTTTCCAGTTACAAATCCGACACCTGCCCGTCAAGGGTTATTAAATACGTTCTCCACTATTCCTGGCAATAGCTCTAATGGTTATCCTGAATTTTGTCGTAGGGTGGGAGTTGCGCAAGGTTCTAGTAAAGGAACTAATATTCCACACAGCTTTAATTATTTTTTTGATTCTCAACTTGGATTTAACTCAGGTTCAGGCGCATCTACTTCCGTTCCTTCATCTTGCGGCGGCGCCTATACTTGGTATATGCCAGGTACAGGAAAAAGAACGACTGCCTCTTGGTGGAATGGATCAAATTCTAACGTTTTTGATGCTAGTATTTTTATAGATAGTAGATTTACCATTTTTCCAATGACCTGTATTAATATAAATTTACCTTCTTATTTGGGTGGGGGCTGTCATTGTTTAGGGCCTTATAATGTGGGTTCATATATATCGTATGGTAATGTCACGGTTTCTAAGCCAAGCGTTACAAACAATTGGGATGATGTGCCAGCTAGCACTCTATCAGCACATCTTGAGGTTTATGGGAAGGTAAGTGGTGGTGGTGGTGTCAGTAGTGCCTATCCGTTTTATAACAGTTGGTTTGCCGGAAATTTTTCTTTTTGTAACATAGATCCTAATCTACATTGTTTTGCACCTACAGTGAGTACACTTGATCTTCACGACCCAATTACCGGGCAACCAGCCAATAATTTCACCACTCCACTATCTTTTAATTTGATGTATAATAATAAGGATCTTTTAGGAAATCCCACTCAGGAGCCAAATAGACGATATGGATTTCCATATATGAAAAACCCAAATCACTATCTAATTACCCCTTTTGATGCAGTATATGCTATCGGTGACAATAATGGAACAGATGTTAATAGTAAAGCTAGACCTGACAATCAATTACATGTTGAAGATCCGCAAGTTTTCATGGGCGATTATTTAGCACGAGTAGAGGTTGCACCTACTGATTTGTTTTTAAGTAACCGCAATGTTGGCTCTACTTTAAACTCATCTTGTACGTCGCCAGGTTGTTATAAAGCCGAATTTGAAGCAAGGAACAACATTTTTGTTGGTAATGGCATTTATGGTTTAAATGGAAACCAAAATTATTTAACACCCGATGGAAACTTTTCAGTTATAAACAATGCCAAAGCTATATTGCATAGTTCGAATGTCATTGGTCTCTTACCTGGCACTAATATTTTTTCAGGAGGTGAAGCTGATGTTTATATTCAAGGATATAGCTGCTCAGATCAATTGTTTAGGATGTCTAATAACAACAATGGAGGAGGAAGGGGAGGGAATAGTATAAATCCCAACACTGAAAATGTACAACAAGCAAAAAGTGTTATTAGCGCAAAAAAATCAAATGCCGTTAAAATATATCCGAATCCCACTAGTGGAAATTTTAGTGTCGAGAGGGAGGCAGAAGATGAAGCAAAAATTAAAATTAGTGATTTAACAGGTAAAATTGTTTTTGAGACCGTGATAAAGTCTTCGGGCATAAATAATATTGAAACACATAATCTCCAAAATGGCATTTACATGCTTGAAGTGGGTGATGAAAAATTTAAGATTGTCATTTCCAAATGATAGTTGATTTTTAATTAAACTAAAATGAATAAACTAAAAACAATAGTCGTTTTTTTATACATTACTTCTTTGCTTAGCTGCAAAAAGGATTCTTCACAAGTAAATAATGTAAAAATTTTAGGACGAGTTTTAAATCTTTGTACCAATAAAAATTTAGCCAATGTTCAGGTAAGCCTTCTTACAAAAGGACCCAAAGGCGGTTCACTTTCTGTTTTAAGTGATGGAAATGGTGATTTTTCTTTTAATAATATTTCAATTAACATGAGTTCTGATTATGTTTATAGTGTTTATATTGAAAGCAAAAGTGGAATTGGTAACGGGCCTGAAGCAGGTTTTGATGGCGTTGAAGTAGATATAAATAAAAATGATCTCGGGCATTTTTTTATTTTGGGAGTAGTGCCACATTTTAAATATTGGCAGCTATATTTCCCAAATACAACTTTCACTAATTTAGATACCTTTGTTCTCACATATGTACAAAAGATTTTTCACGCTAATGTACCACAAAACCCAAACTATAGGTTGGTAGACTCATGTCCTTGTCCCATCGTTAGCCCTACAAATTATGTCGGAGGTTTTAATAATTATTGGATGGGATGGTGGTATGTTACTTATAATAAAACTAAAAATGGGATGCATACCATAAAAACTGACAGTTTTTATGTTGATTGGGGGGCAAACAAAACAGATACCATGCCATTTTAGATTTAAATTTTTTGGAATTTATATTTGTAATTTTTAATAAAGTTATGAAATACTTATCGCTTCTTTTTCTTTCAATATTAATAATATAATATTATCAATAATATATATACATAATGTTCTGCCAAATTTTAAAAGCAAAGATTCAAGAAATTACTGTTACAGAAAGTAATATAAACTATCCTGGCAGTATCTCAATGTCTGAAGAATTGTTGAATGCTTCAGGGATAAAACAGTTTGAACTAGTTCATGTAAATAATAAAACAAATGGTACCAGAATAATTACCTATGCAGTAAAAAATAATCAAAAAGGGCATGTAACCATAAATGGCGCGGCTTCAAAGTATTTTCAAAAAGGTGATACGATTCATGTTTTAGCTTTCGCTCTTATAAACGAACTAGAGATTGAAACTTTCAAGCCTACCATTGTTATTACCGATAAAGAAAATAATGTTGTGGTAAGCAAGCCATATGCGTTTGAATAAATAGCGATGAATATAAAACACATTTTCGACATTGCCATTACAACAATTCGAATGAAGCCTCCAATAATCTTGGATAATAATAAAACGAAAAGAAAACCTGAAATCACAAATGAAATAATTGAAAAACTTATTTTGCATGAAACATTTTTGAGAAGGTCGGCGTATAAAAACACCTCAATAAAAACTGGCGAGTCATTTTTTGACGACTCTGATATGAAGTCGGAATATTATTTAGTAGTTGTTTATGATCAAAATTTAAATATGCCGCTCCTTTCAGCACGATATTTTTTTGATAAAACTTTAATAGAAAAATCATTGAAAGGTGATGATAATATTAATCACCTTCAAACTGATTTAAGTGGTAAATTGAATTTGAATGATTTCAAAGAAGGAGAAATCTTTTTAGCAGACAGATTGTCCGGAAATGTTTATAATTCGACCTATCGTCAAAACAGAAATTATATTTTCTCATTATTTTACGCGGAAATTTTAACTTATAACAAAAACCGTAGCCTCATTTTAATGGCGAGAAAAGAAAAACATGATAAGTTGCTAAAAAAATATCTTCGTTTAAATTTTAATATTATTGGATCAATAATACATAAGGGAAAAGAGCATTGGATAATATTAACCGACCTAAAAAAAAGCATACTATAGTGTTACTAAAGCTAAAATCATTCTTCAAATTAATACGGTGGTTTCATGAATTATTAGCAGTTTTTCCTTTTTTGGGACTGTTTCTTATAATAAATTATTTCGCAAATAAAAGCGGTATAAATTGTAGTTTATCCGGATTTAATTTTACAATTCTTTGTTTATGTGTCCAATTATTAATTGCCGCAGGTTGCGTATTAAACGATATCATGGATAGAAACATTGATAAAATTAATAAGCCTAAAACTCATATTATCGGCAATACAATTTCTTTGACTAATGCCAAAATAATTTTTTTTGTAATAACGGGCATTATTATTGCTTTTTCAATCTATATAAGTTGTTATATGTTTATTGAATGGGCATTTATAAGCGTTAGTGTGTATATTTTATCTATTTTATATGACGTGTATTTTAAAAGATCTCCACTTTTAGGTAACATTTTAATGGCGCTACTTACAGCGTTTATACCATTGGTTATTTTCTTCTTTGCAAAAGATTGCATTAATATGCTGCATAATAAAAAAATTGACTTGCTAATTTATTTGTATGTAATATTTCCATTTCTAATAATAGTTCCCAGGGAACTTAGTCTTGATATTTCTGACATGGAAGGCGATAAGGCCGATGGATGCAGAACACTACCTATAATAATTGGTGCAAATAAATCAAAATTAGTTGTAACAGTCTTTTTGCTATTTATAATTATCTTATCTATCCCTCTTATGTTTACACTTCGATATTTAACAACTTGTTTTGCCATCATTGATGCTTTATTATTATTTTACATTTACAAACTTAGAAAAACCGAAACAAGAATTGAATATATTAAAATTGGCCGATTTCTTTGGTTTATAATGATTATTGGACTTATAGGGTTTACAATTGCCACCGTAATCCCTAACCCCAAATAAAATTCCAAAAAACCGTTAAACTTTCGTTTAAAGACCCCTTCTTAATTACCCTTTAGTCAAAAAAATTCTTATGTTTGTCTATGATTCTTTGAAATACTGCTGGGGAAAAGCGGAATCAAAAAAGCACAAATACCTAAGAGAACCTAAGTATCAATTAGTGGTGCTTCGATAGACTTTGTTACCTATTTGTTACTTCTACTTATCCAATTCGCTTTTATCTCCCTGATAAATAGCTAAATATTTAAATTTTTTGATATCATAAATTGTGACTTCAAAATTTCCGATTCATTTTCAGTGAGCTGTGATCAGAATTTTACACTCATTATCGGTAAGCTATCTCGCTTTAAATTCTAAGTACGATTTTTGTAAAATATTTACAAACGACGCGCTTGGCTGTGCACCTGAAACTGCATATTTGCGATCGAACACAAAAAATGGAACGCCGTTCACACCAATTTGCGATGCTATTTCAATGTCTTTTTTTACTTCTGCAGAGAACGCATTCGAATTTAAAATTGTTTTTGTTTCGCTTTCATCTAAACCAATATCTTTCGCGAGCTGTAACAAAGTATTGGTATCGCACATATTTTTTCCTTCTGTGAAATAAGCTTTGAATAAAACTTCTTCTGCCTCATCGCCTTTATTTTTTGTTTTTGCGAATTGAATTAAACGGTGCGCATCAAATGAATTAGCAACTACCGTTTTATCAAAATCATAATTCAATCCTGCGGCTTGGGCCATTTGCACTACGTTTTGGTGCATGGCTTTCGACTGTTCAACACTCATGCCTTTGCGTTGCGCGAGGTATTCGTATACATTTTGATCGCTCGCCGGCTTCGGTAAATTAGGATCTAATTGAAAACTGTGCCATTCTATTTCTATTTTATCAGCTTCCGGAAATTGTTTTAATGCTTCCTCAAAATGGCGTTTGCCGATATAACAAAACGGACACATAATATCTGACCAGATCTCTACTTTCATTTTATTCATGATGTAAAGGTAGGGAAATTATTTTTTGAAGCACGGATTGAATTCCGATAGCTATCGGAACCGTGCGAGCTGGGGAATAATTTATTTTATTTGTTCAACGGCTTCAATTGTTTTTTGAAGGTTAATATTTAGGTTCTCAATTTCAGCATTTATTCTTTCCCTTTGGGTTGTGTCTTTTGTTAGGTCATGCAATAGATTGTATGTTTCTAGTCTGATATTGCAATATATCCTCATCAATTTGTTTCTTTCCTTCAATTGCATTGGCAGATTAAGACCATTAACATCGTCAACGATTTTTAAACACTTTTTCCAATTAGCCATTCCGGGATTTTTTAAAATTCTAAGCATGGATACTTGAGAAGTTGTATCAGATAAATTATATACAACTAAGGCTTCCCTTTCAAGGTCAAGAAATTCCGTCATCTTCCTATCGTATATTCCGATAGCATTTGTAGTTGTGAAGTAAATAAAAATTGTTGCAACAATAACGCCAACACTTATTATTCTAATTGAGTACTTTTCAGAAATAATTGCATCCTTATCTTTAAGTGCCGGATAAAATATATACCCAACCAACATTCCACTAACTAATCCTCCTATGTGAGCGGCATTATCTACGCTTCCTTGTAATCCATTTAATAGATTATATCCCACAAAAATCAAGACGCTACTCAACATTGCTTTTCTTGCTGATCTTTCAATAAGGTTTGTGGTTAACATTGCCAAAAAGATCCCGTACATTCCAAAAATTGCTCCTGATGCCCCTGCACTTATTATAAGATCATGCCATGCTAAACTAGTTACGCTTGCGGCAATGCCGGTAACAAGGTATGCCACCAAAAACCGAGTTCTTCCTAATATTGGCTCAAGTAAAACACCAATATATAGAAGCGCATACATATTCATTAAAAGATGAACTATTCCAATATGAAGAAAACAGCAAGTAAGAAGTCGCCACCATCCACCATCTAGAGTCATAGCTCTATAATTTGCACCCCACGTAAGAAGATCTTCTCCAGAAGGATTTATTGCACTAACTCCTGTTAAGATCATGATGATCATCACTGCAATATTTATATTGATAAGAATTGGTGTGATAAAATATCCTTCAGTTGGTTTAAATATTGCAAGAATATCGGAGACTTTTGATTTGGTTTCTAAAGCGCTTTCCGGCAATAGATCATCGCCTTTTATCGACAAAGTATTTGTAAGCTCAGTTAATTCTTCACGAGAGAGTTTCTCTTTTAAGTTGCTTATATTAATGATTAGATTCCCAATATTATTTTTGTTTCTTCCGTGATCTAGAATTTGGCTGCCGGTACATTCACTTTTAATGGTTGCATTTCCATTTTCTATGGTCATTTTTATTTCCTCACCATAGGAACTTAAACTAAAACCCGAATAAGCAATGAAACCATTTTTCTTTACAGTACCTATTTCCCAAGTTTCGAGTTTTGCACCTTCTAATGCTAAAGCTAAAAACTCTTCGGTCGATAGTCCTTCTAATGAAATTTCTTGGATGTGTTTTGGGGAAATACCGAAAGCCATATTATTATTCTAATTAGTTTACACAAAAAAGCCTCCCAATTTTCAAAGAGAGGCCTTTAATTATTTATTTTCTTATTTCTTCGTTCAGATCCCGAAGCAAGTTCGGGATTAATTCGACTTTATGATCTCAGTGCGACCTTCGGTCTTCTGAAATCGTAGTCTCATTAAGATCCGCAAGCTTCACATCCTTCAGGATCATCCAAGCTGCAGCTTAATTGTGCTTGTTGTTCTTCGGCGCTTAGTAATTGAGTTTGTCCGCGTTCTAGTAACAAAGCATCTTCGTTACCTAAAACAACCACATTAGGGTTCTTTAAGGCTGCCTGGTCAACTGTAAACTTAATGGCATCTGCTGCTGCTTTTGTACGCAAGTAGTACATGCCGGTTTTCAATCCTTTTTTCCAGCTATAGAAGTGAGCAGAACTCATTTTAGCAAAGTTGGCATCTTGTATGAATAAATTCAACGATTGCGATTGATCAATGTATGCACCACGATCGGCTGCCATATCAATAATGGTACGTTGTTTAATTTCCCAAACGGTTTTGTAAAGTTCTTTAATGTTCTCAGGAATTTCGGCAATGTTCTGCACCGATCCGTTAGCACCAATAATTTTATTTTTAATGTTCTCGTTCCAAATCCCAAGTTTCACTAAGTCGCGCAGTAAATGTTTGTTCACTACTACAAATTCTCCGCTTAATACACGGCGCGTGTATATGTTGCTGGTGTATGGTTCAAAGCATTCGTTATTTCCTAAGATCTGAGAAGTACTTGCTGTTGGCATTGGCGCTAACAATAAAGAGTTACGTACTCCGTATTTTTTAATCTCTTCACGCAACACATCCCACTCCCAACGGGTGCTTGGTGTTACATTCCACATATCCTGCTGAAATTTACCCTGGCTAATTGGTGAGCCGGCGTAAGTTTCGTAAGGCCCGTCAATTTTCGCAAGATCTTTACTTGCTGTTAACGCAGCGTAGTAAATAGTTTCAAAGATCTCGGTATTTAATTTTTTTGCTTCTTCACTTTCAAAAGGAAAACGCATTAAAATGAAAGCATCTGCCAAACCTTGCACACCTAAACCAATTGGGCGGTGACGCATATTTGATTTACGTGCTTCAGGAATTGGATAGTAATTGCGATCAATGATCTTATTTAAGTTCAAAGTAGCAACGTAAGTAATTTCAAATAAACGCTGGTGATCAAAGGTTCCGGTTTTCTCATCTACAAAACGCGGTAAAGCAAGCGATGCTAAATTACAAACCGCAACTTCATCGGCACTAGTGTATTCAATGATCTCAGTACATAAGTTTGAGGATTTAATGGTACCTAAATTCTGCTGATTTGATTTTGAGTTCGCAGCATCTTTAAATAACATATAAGGATTACCGGTTTCAATTTGCGCTTCAATGATAGCAGCCCAAAGTTCACGCGCTTTTATCTGGCGACGGAATTTACCTTCGCTTTCGTATTTTGTATACAATGCCTCAAATGCTTCGCTGTGGCAATCGCTTAGGCCCGGACACTCGTTAGGACACATTAAACTCCATTCGCCTTCAGCTTCTACACGCTTCATGAAAAGATCAGGGATCCATAATGCAGTGAAAAGATCACGTGCACGCATTTCTTCTTTACCGTGATTTTTACGGATATCTAAGAAATCATAAATATCGGCATGCCATGGCTCTAAGTAAACGGCAATGGAGCCTTTACGTTTTCCACCACCCTGATCAACGTAACGAGCTGTTTCATTGTAAACTTTTAACATTGGAATAATTCCGTTGCTGGTTCCGTTGGTTCCTTTAATGTACGAACCTGTTGCGCGTACATTATGAATGCTGATACCGATACCGCCTGCACTTTGAGAAATTTTAGCGCAATTTTTTAAAGTATCGTAAATACCGTCAATGCTGTCTTCTTTAACCTGTAACAAAAAGCAAGAGCTCATTTGTGGTTTAGGAGTACCGGCGTTGAATAAAGTTGGAGTAGCGTGTGTGAACCAACGCTCGCTCATTAAATTATAAGTTTCAATTGCTTTTTCAATGTCTTCTTTGTGAATACCAACCGACACGCGCATAAGCATGTGCTGAGGGCGTTCTGCAACAACACCGTACATTTTTAATAAGTACGAGCGCTCAAGGGTTTTGAATCCGAAATAATCGTAACCGAAATCACGATCGTATATAATAGATGAATCTAAAAGGTGTGCGTTCTTTTGAACGATCTCATAAACATCATCAGCAATAAGCTGAGCGCGTAAGTTTGTTTTAGGATCGATGTAGTTATATAAAGCTTCAACGGTTTTCGAAAAAGACTTAATAGTATTCTTGTGTAAATTACTTACCGCGATACGTGAAGCAAGCGATGCGTAATCGGGGTGGCGCGACGTTAAGCCCGCTGCGGTTTCGGCAGCAAGGTTATCGAGTTCAATAGTAGTTACTCCGTCGTAAACCCCATCGATCACTTTTTTAGCAACCTGAATAGGATCAACGTGAGTCGGCTCTAAGCCATAACTTAGTTTTTGAATACGAGCAGTAATTTTATCGAACTTTACTGATTCGCGGGTACCATCTCTTTTAATTACAAACATACGCCATTTAGTTTTTTAATTTGTTTTACTCTTCACCCCGTTGGATAATTCCTTTGGAGCTTTAACTTTTCTTTTTTACTCTCCCGAATTTTCATTCTTGAGAGTGAGTTTTTTGTTTTTCCCTTTAGAATTATCCTACTGGGTTAATCCCTTTTGGAAACCACAAGTTAGACCCATAATTCCCGTTTTTCTTTTAGCCGTAAAATTGATATTAACAATCTCACGGTTAATTAAGTCTTAATTTTCTGAGGCTAAAATTCCCATACAAGTTTTGCGACTTGTTAAACATTTTACATTAAATGTTTGATTGGGGTTTTTAGCCGACGAATTTTTTGTTAAACCCGTAGGAACTAAGTTCCAGCGGGTTAAAAATCTTCGTCCAGTTTAAATACGTTGTTTTCCGCATCCTTGCCCATAACGCCGGCCTTTTGGTATTCGGCCACACGTTTTTCGAAGAAATTGGTTTTACCCTGCAGCGATATCATCTCCATGAAGTCAAACGGATTTGCTGCATTGTAATATTTAGAACATCCTAGTGCTAGTAATAATCTATCTGCCACAAATTCAATGTATTGGCACATTAGATCGGAGTTCATGCCTATTAATTTAACAGGAATAGCATCGCTAACAAAATCCTTTTCAATAGTAACCGCGTCAACAATGATCTGTGTTACCTTTTCTTTAGGCAATTGGTTTTTGACATATTGTGTATATAATAAACAGGCAAAGTCGCAATGTAAACCTTCGTCGCGGCTGATAAGCTCGTTACTAAAGGCCAGTCCCGGCATTAAGCCACGTTTCTTTAACCAGAAAATAGAGCAGAATGAACCTGAGAAGAAAATTCCTTCAACGGCAGCAAAGGCAATTAAGCGCTCGGCAAATGTTCCGTTACCGATCCATTTAAGGGCCCAGTCAGCTTTTTTGCCAACGCACGGCACGGTATCAATGGCGTGAAGTAATTTATCTTTTTCGGCAGAATCTTTAATATAGGTGTCTATTAATAAAGAGTAAGTTTCAGAGTGAATATTCTCCATCATGATCTGAAATCCGTAGAAACAACGGGCTTCAGGCGATTGAACCTCATTTAAGAAGTTAACCGCAAGGTTTTCATTAACAATACCATCGCTGGCAGCAAAAAAAGCTAAAACATGCTTAATAAAATGACGTTCATTATCATTTAACTTGTTGTTCCAATCTGTTTGATCAGATGCAAGGTCGATCTCCTCAGCGGTCCAGAAGCTGGCTTCCGCCTTTTTGTACATTTCCCAGATGTCTTTGTGCTTTATTGGGAATAGAACAAAGCGATCTTTGTTCTCTTGTAGTAGGGGTTCATTCATAGTTCCTTAGTAATAATATATAGTTAGTTAATGTCGTTTTGTCGATACTGGGTACAATGCAAATATTGAAAATTAAACTTAGTTTAATGGGGATAACAAATTAACATAAAGGCATAGTTTTTAACACTCGGAAATTGACAGCAAAAAGTTCAAAACCTTTGAAAGCACTGGTATTCAAGCAAAGTAAAAAAAACTAGAAAAATATTCAAAAACGGTTTTGATGTCAGGGAAATATTGTTAAGTACAGTTTAGAGCTAATTTTTTCAGTTAGTTTTTCTCAAAAAGATCGGCTCATTGATAATTTTTTTAGGCATAATTTTATGGAATATTTTTATTGCAGCATCTCAATACTGTATGTAGCAAAATTGTGACTGTTTTTGTGAACTGTTATTAAAATATTAAGAGAATAATAATTTAAGATCAATTGAAATTATGAGAAGTTTAAGACTAATACCGGCGCTTTTAACAGCTGTTTTTTTGTTTTCCTGCGGGGGTGCAAAAATGGAAGACCTTGCCACCGAAGCGGGAATCGCTAATTTGGAGAAAAACATAAATAGCCCTGCGCCTCCACCTGCCCCTCCAATGGGTGCTTTGGAAGAACAAAAAGAAGGTTCAGCTGCGGGAGGGGTAGATAAGCCCATTACCATAATTGAGCGCAAACTCATTAAAAATGGCGAAGTGTATTTTAGAACCAAAAGTTTGCCCGACACCAAAAAGAACATTCAGTCGGCCCTGAACATGTTTAAAGGCTATATTGCCAAAGAAAACGCTTACGATTACAGCGAAAACCCTCAGGAAGAGCTGATTGTGAGAATTCCTTCGCAAAACTTCGATCAATTTCTGGATCTTATATTAAAAGGTGCCGACCAGGTAGACTCTAAAAAAATAGATATAGAAGATGTAACCGAGCAGTTTGTAGATATTGAAGCCCGCTTAAAAAATAAAAAACAACTCGAAGCAAAATATCAGGAGCTTTTGGCCAAAGCCAATAACATGGACGATATACTAATGATCAACCGTGAGATGAATGTGATCCGCGAAGACATTGATGCCACCGAAGGCAGATTAAGATATTTAAGCAATCAGGTAAATTACAGCACACTGAGAATAACCTATTATCAGAACAAGCCTAAAGGTTTTGGTTTTGGCGCTAAATTAGGCGATGCAGTTGGAAACGGCGGCACCGGCTTTTTATGGTTCTTAATTGGAATGGTAAATCTTTGGCCACTTTGGGTAGTGGGAGGATTGATCTGGTATTTTATTGTTTGGTTAGTGAGAAGGAATCGGAAGAAAAGAGTTTAAAGCTGGAAAGTTTGAAGTTGGAAAGTTGCCGCGCACAAAGCAACTTTCTAAATCTAACTTTAAACTACAAGATACGGTTACCTTTTATTAATGAGGGAATAAATAAAAAAGCTCAAGCTTATGAAAATAGAATCGCCCTGCACCGAAAACTTTTCGGGAATGCAAAAAAATAAATCAGGAAGACATTGCGAGGTTTGCAATAAAACGGTTGTTGATTTTACCACACAAAGCAACGATCAAATAAAAAATTATTTATTGAATGCAAATGAAACTGTTTGCGGAAGATTCAAAAATTTTCAGCTTGAACAAAAAACAGGTTTTGAAAAATTCATTTTCTATTGGAGGGAAACAATTTTTAAACGTGTGCAATTAAAACCTGTTCGTTTAATGGTATTAGGCCTTTTATCAGGAATAACTGCTTTCACAACTTCATGCATGGGAAAAGCAATGGAGAAAGAACCAAAGCCGGTTAAGAATATTCCCGTAGATTCGGTGAGGAAATCATAAGTGAGCAGTGTCATCCCGAACTCGTTTCGGGGTCTTTAAGATGCTGAAACAAGTTCAGCATGACAGTTCTCTTTTAAAGCTGAATTAAATCTTACTTAATTTATAAGCCTTCACTAATTCTTTGAACCATTTCTCGCCATACTTTTTAATAAGCGGTTCTTTTAAAAATTGAAATACCGGAACATTTAATTTAGCGCCGCATTCGCAAGCTGGTTTACAAATATTCCATTTATGATAATTAACGGCATCGTAAGCTTTGTGTTTGGTAATTCTTACCGGATATAAATGACAAGAGATCGGTTTTTGCCATTTGATCACACCTTCGCGATACGCTTGTTCAATGGCGCATTTGGCAATTTTCTTCTCATCAAAAAAAACAAAAGCACATTCTGCACCTGCACTTACTAAAGTGGTGGTGTAATCTCCATCGCTGTCTTTTTCCCAATTGCCATTTTTCTCAATGGCCTTAATGCCTTTTTTATTCATGTAAGGTTTTACCTTATCGGCTATCGAATCTAATATGGCTAACTCTTCTTCATCTAAGGGCGCGCCGCTATCGCCTGCTACGCAGCATTCGCCCTTGCAGGCATTGAGGTCGCACACGAATTTTTTTTCAAGAAGCTCTTGCGAAACTAAAGTATTACCAATTGAGATCATGACGCAAAGTTAATTTATTTCTACACTTGAAATGATCTCTGAGCCTAAATATCTTTCCAGTATTTGATGGTATTGTTTGGTGGATGTAAATCCAAAACCCGATTCAAAGAATTCGTTGAGGTTTGGTAAATGTTTTCCGCCTTTTGGAAGAATGAATCCAAACTCTTCTTTTTCCTGAGTAAATTCTTTCTGAATTTTTAGAAATTTATTCTTGTTCTTTTTTAAGAACGACCAATATACAACTACATCAACATAGCCAAACGATTTAGGGTTCGCAACAATGCTTTCGATAACACTATATTCGGTTTCGTTAAAGTAAATTTGCAATCCGGGCATGTATGTTTTTTTAATGTCGTTCAAATATTTTGAATGTGTAGATCCCGAAACAGCAACAGCTGTCATTCCAATAAAAGCTTTCGAAATATCTGTTTTCGATTTTAGTGTAGGCACTTTCCCATCCGTAATTAATACTGCCATATTTTTTAAGTAAGGAGCCGAGAATGCAATTTCTTTTTCACGATCTTGTGTAATGGTTACTGAGCCTAATCCTACCACAGTTCTGTCGCCGGTTTTTGAAGCGTTGAAAAAACTTTTAAAATCGGCAAAGGCTTTATAGTTTACAGTTACGGTTATGTCTTTTGTATTTTTTAACCAGGCGGCATACTCCTTTAATATGTCAATTTCAATTCCTTTGGTTGTTCCGCTTTCGGTATACGAAAAAGGAAAATTTTCGTAATAATAAACAGTAAGCGTATCGTTATTGGATCTTGCCTGAAACGACACAAAAAGCATAATAAGGTAAAGGGCTATTTTTCTCATAATATATTGTGTGATAATTGCTTGCGAAGGTAGGTTTTTAAAGGCTTTGGGCCCTAAATAATAATTCCGAAAATCTTGTTAATATCCTTGCACAGATACCTCAAATGTGGTATTTTTGTATAAGATTTAGATTAAGTCTAAATAAGAATAAAATATAAATAACTGATAATCAAATACATATAAAATGATAACAGTTTCAGAAGGAGCAAAAGAGCATGCTCTGCAGTTAATGACAGAAGAAAAGCACCCCGAAGGCTCATTTATTCGTGTTGGTGTTGAAGGCGGCGGTTGCAGTGGTCTTTCATACAAATTAGAATTTGATAGCGTAATGAAAGAAGGCGATCAGCAATTTGAAGATAAAGGAATTAAAATTGTGGTCGACCGCAAAAGCTTTTTGTATTTAGTAGGAACCGAATTACAATATACCGGCGGATTGAATGGAAAAGGTTTCGTGTTCAATAATCCGAATGCGAGCAGAACTTGCGGATGCGGAGAATCATTTTCAGTTTAAAGTTGGAAAGTTTTATACTGAGCAACTTTAAACTTTCAAACCTTAAACTTTGAACTAAAAAAAATGGCAAGAATCATCATTCATAAAAATTTAACTGTTGAAGAGCTAAACGAAAAACGTTTGCTTGAAAATTTTAATTTGACTTATGAAGAACGTATTAAGAAAGCTTTTGATCTTATGAAGGTAGCGTTGATGTTTTCACAAAAAGACAAATCAAAATTTAAAAAGGGAATTATTGTAAGAGGTGCTTAATGGACTTATTTGAAGAAGAAATAATTCAATTTTTTAAAAATTTAGGCTTACAACAAGTTAAGTTTATTCTTGTTGGTGGTTTTGCAGTCAACTATCATGGTTTTAATAGAGCAACCGGTGACATTGATATTTGGATTTATGACGATAAACAAAATCGAGAAAAATTTGTGAACGCCTTAAAAAATTATGGTATCGAAGGAGCGGAAGTTTACCATGAGTTACCTTTTATTGCAGGTTATTCAGAATTGATGCTAGATAATGGAATGACGATAGATATTATGAGCGAGATGCAATTTTTTAAAAAGGAGAATTTTAATGAATGTTATCAAAAGGCAAACACTTTTGATTTGGCTGAAGGGGTTGAGTTAAAAATACTTCACATTAATACATTAATAAGCGAAAAAGAACAATCGAAAAGGCAAAAAGATAGTATTGACGCTGCCGCATTGAAAAAATTATACAGAAGCTAATTATGGCAAACGAAATTTTAGCAGAACATATACAGGGAGAATATAAGTGGGGATTTATTACTGATCTTGAAGCTGACGCTGCACCAAAAGGTTTGAACGAAGAAATTATTCGTTTTATTTCTAAAAAGAAAAATGAACCCGAGTGGATGCTGGAGCACCGTTTAAAGGCTTTCAAAAACTGGTTGAACATGACAGAGCCCGAATGGGCACATGTTACTTATCCTAAACCAAATTTTCAGGATATTATTTATTACTCGGCACCAAAGCCAAAAAAAGAATTAGCAAGTTTAGATGAAGTTGATCCCGAACTTTTAAAAACATTCGAAAAACTGGGAATCTCTTTAGAAGAACAAAAACGTTTATCCGGTGTGCAAAGTACAATTGCGGTTGACGTTGTATTCGACAGCGTTTCGGTAAAAACAACTTTTAAAGAAACACTTGCCGAAAAAGGAGTCATTTTTTGTTCGTTCAGTGAAGCCGTTCAGGAACATCCTGAATTAGTAAAAAAATACATGGGCACTGTTGTTCCACCAACGGATAATTTTTATGCAGCATTAAACGCCGCGGTTTTTACAGATGGTTCGTTCTGTTATATTCCAAAAGGTGTGCGTTGCCCAATGGAACTTTCAACTTATTTTCGAATTAATGCCAGCGGTACCGGTCAGTTTGAACGCACTTTAATTATTGCCGACGAAGATGCTTATGTTTCTTATCTCGAAGGTTGTACTGCACCGCAGCGCGACGAAAATCAATTACACGCGGCAGTGGTAGAAATTGTTGCGCATAAAAATGCTGAGGTAAAATACAGCACGGTGCAAAACTGGTATCCAGGCGATAAAAATGGTAAAGGCGGTATTTTTAATTTTGTTACCAAACGCGGAATTTGTTTAGAAGATAATTCAAAAATAAGCTGGACTCAAGTAGAAACGGGTTCTGCAGTTACCTGGAAATACCCTTCGGTAATTTTAAAAGGAAATAATTCCGTAGGCGAATTTTATTCGGTAGCGGTTACCAATAATTATCAGCAAGCCGATACAGGAACTAAAATGATTCACATCGGAAAAAATACACGCTCAACCATTATCTCAAAAGGAATTTCGGCAGGCTTTAGTAATAACAGTTACAGAGGTCTTGTTCAAATTCGTAAGGGCGCAAGTAATGCCCGAAATTTTTCGCAATGCGATAGTTTATTGATGGGCGATAAATGCGGAGCACATACTTTTCCGTACATAGAAATAAAAGATAAGTCGGCTGTTGTAGAACACGAAGCAACCACAAGCAAAATAGGCGAAGACCAGTTATTTTATTGTAAGTCACGCGGCATTGATAACGAAAAAGCAATTGGATTAATTGTGAATGGTTATTGTAAAGAAGTATTAAATAAATTACCAATGGAATTTGCTATAGAAGCACAGAAGTTATTGGCGATCTCGTTGGAAGGAAGTGTTGGGTAGTTAAATTACAGATTGTAAATTGAAAGATTACAGATTGTATGGCAACAATTGAAAAATTTGAAGAATTAGAGGTTTGGAAAATAAGTATGGAATTGTGTACAGATATTTACAGATTAACAAATACTACATTATTTGCAAAGGATTTTGGTTTAAAGGATCAAATTCGAAGATCTGCTATATCAGTTCCTTCTAACATTTCAGAAGGGTATGAAAGAGATGGTAAAAATCAATTTCTGTATTTTTTGGCTATAGCGAAAGGATCTTGTGGCGAATTAAGAACCCAATTGAAAATAGCTAGATCATTAAATTATGTTGACGAGAAAGAATATACCCTTATTAACGAAAAGTTTCTTTCAACAAGTAAGCAGTTGGCGGGATTTATAAACTATTTAAAGAAACATCAAGCAAAAAAGAAGTGAAAATAAAATTTTAGATGATTTAGTTAACGCTAATTTGTAATCTACAATTTCTAATCTGCAATTTATGTTAAGTATAAAAAATTTACACGCCTCTATTGGCGACAAAGAAATTCTGAAAGGAATTAATTTAGAAATTAAAGCCGGAGAAGTACATGCTATCATGGGTCCTAACGGCTCAGGAAAAAGTACACTATCTGCCGTTTTAGCCGGTAAGGAAGATTACGATGTTACCGAAGGCGAAGTAACTTTCAATGGAAAGAATTTACTGGAATTATCTCCTGAAGACAGGGCACGCGAAGGTGTGTTTTTGGCATTTCAATATCCGGTTGAAATTCCGGGAGTAAGCAACATTAATTTTTTGCGTACTGCTTTAAATGAAATTCGTGCTTATCACGGGAAAGAAGAAATGCCTGCGAAGGATTTTTTAGCCCTGGTTAAAGAGAAACAAAAATTAGTGGAGTTAGACGCGAAACTTTCGGGGAGAAGTGTGAACGAGGGATTTAGTGGTGGAGAAAAAAAACGCAACGAGATCTTTCAAATGGCCATGCTTGAACCAAAATTAGCCATCTTAGATGAAACCGATTCGGGATTAGACATTGACGCATTGAAAATTGTAGCAGGTGGCGTTAATAAACTAAAAAGTAAAGACAATGCAACAATCGTAATTACGCACTATCAACGTTTGTTAGATTATATCGTTCCTGATTTCGTTCACATTTTATATAACGGAAAGATCGTAAGATCGGGCGGAAAAGAATTAGCCTTGGAATTGGAAGCCAAGGGTTATGATGGAATTAAAAAAGAATTTGCAATAGCTGATTAAGATGTCGTTAGTGGTGGAAAATAAAAGTGCAGTTACTCAAAGCTTGATCGAGAGTTTAACAAAACAAGGACATAAAGTTTCTTTTATGCCCGATTCGGCAGTGTTGAATTCAATTCGTTTGTTGGAAGAGAAAGGCATTCCGAATAATAAACACGAAGATTATAAATACTGTAATTTAGAAGCAGTAATTCGTAAAGAATTCAAAACCGTTTCAGATGCATTTAATCCTATTGCTTCTGTTGATGCACATAAAATAAATCATAGCATAAATATTGTCATTGTAAATGGTGAGTATGTTGAAAGTTTATCCGACAAAACGCATGAGCTAAACGTTTCTGCATTAGAGAATGCGGATAAAAACACGATCAAAGACCATTTGACCAAGGAAGCAAATGTAAATTCAGATGCATTAATTGCTTTGAATACGGCTTTTAGTTCTAAAGGATTGTTTCTTCAGATAAGATCTGTGTTGAGCAAACCAATACACATTATAAATATAGTTTCTGCAAAGGAAAATGTGGTTTTGAATCCACGTCAGTTGATCATTGCAGATAGAAATACTCAGGCTGCTATCATCGAAACTTTTGTTTCCGAAAATAATGCTGCAAATGTTTTTCATAATCATGTAAGTGAAGTTTTTGTGGGAGAAAATGCGATTATTAAATCGTACCGCATACAAAACGAAGATTTAAAATCTTACCAGGTAAATACAACACAGGTTTCGGTAAAGCGCCACGGAAATTATAACACCAACACTTTTACATTTGGCGGCGCTTTGGTGCGCAATAATTTAAATGTGGTATTAGCCGATCATTCATGTGAAACGCATTTGAACGGTTTGTTCATTACCAATGGAACCCAATTGGTAGATAATCATACTTTAGTCGATCATCAGAAACCAAATTGCCAAAGTAACGAATTGTACAAAGGAATAGCAAAAGATAAGTCGACCGGTATTTTTAACGGCAAAATTTATGTTAGAAAAGATGCCCAGAAAACAAACGCCTATCAAAGCAGTAAAAATATTTTGATGAGTGATGATGCAACGATCAATACAAAGCCTCAGTTGGAAATTTACGCTGATGATGTTAAGTGTTCGCACGGCACATCGACCGGTAAAGTAGATGAAGTGGCTTTATTTTATTTGAAAGCAAGAGGGATTGGAGAAGAGAAAGCCCGAAAACTATTACTGCAAGCCTTTGCTCAGGAATTGATAGAAAAAATTGAGATCGAATCGTTAAAAGAAAAAGTTGTTTCCTTATTTGAAAAAGCCCTATAGTTTTTGTGTTCGATGTAAATACCATACTTAAAGATTTCCCTATACTTAAAAAGCAAGTAAACGGTAAACCTTTGGTATATTTTGACAACGGCGCTACTACTCAAAAACCTAAAACAGTTATTGATTGCATCTCAAAGTATTATTCAGAACAAAACGCAAATATTCATCGAGGCGTGCATACTTTGAGCCGAGAAGCCACCATATTGTTTGAAGAAGCCCGCAAAACGGTTGCACACTTCATTAATGCCGATGAGAACGAAATTGTTTTTACATCCGGTACAACCGACAGTATCAATATGGTTGCAGGCGGATTTCCTTTTGAAAAAGGAAGCGAGATCATTATTACCGAAATGGAGCATCACTCCAACATTTTGCCTTGGCAATTATGGTGCGAACGCAATAAAGGAAAATTGAAAATAATTCCGATCCATGCAGATGGAACTCTTAAAATAGAAGAACTAAAAGATCTTATAAGCATAAATACGGCGCTGATCGCCGTGACCCATGTTTCAAATACACTCGGAATTATTAATCCCGTTGAAGAGATTGTTTTGATCGCTAAACAGCATAACATTCCGGTTTTAATTGACGGTGCTCAATCGGTGCCGCATCAAAAAGTTGATGTAAAAGAACTCGATGCCGATTTTTTTGTATTCAGCGCCCATAAATTATACGCACCAACCGGTGTGGGTGTTTTGTGGATGAAAAAGAAATGGATGAATTCCTTGCAGCTTACAAAAGCAGGAGGAGGTACTATTAAAACGGTGACCTTTGAAAGAACCGAATATGTTGAAGGTCCAAGTAAATTTGAGCCGGGCACCCCGAACATTGAAGGCGTATTGGGATTAGCAGAAGCCATTAAATACATAGATCGTGTTGGAATGGATAACATTTCAAAGCACGAACATACTTTATTGAAATACGCCACCGAATGTTTGAACGAATTTCCTGAAGTTGAAATTTATGGAAACACGACAAATAAAGCCGCTGTAATTTCCTTTAACGTAAAAGGTGCGCACCCTTTTGATGTAGGTACCTTATTGGATAAATACGGTGTCGCTGTAAGAACGGGTCACCATTGCACCCAGCCCTTAATGAGTCATTTTGGAATTCCTGGAACTGTGCGCGTTTCGTTTGGAATGTATAATAGCATCGAAGAAATTAATATATTTATTGAGGCTTTGAAAAAAAGTATTAAAATGTTGTCATGACCATTAAAGAAATTGAACAGGAAATAATTGAGGAGTTTGAGATCTTTGGTGATGACTGGGAAGGAAAGTATGAGCACTTAATTGATCTTGGAAAATCATTGCCATTAATAGAAGAAAATTATAAAACAGAAGACCGATTGATAAAAGGATGCCAGAGCAGAGTGTGGATGCACTCAGAACTGAAAGATGGAAAAATAATTTATACCGCCGAAAGTGATGCGATCATCACCAAAGGAATGGTAGCTTTAATGATAAGGGTATTATCTAACCAAAAACCGGAAGATGTTGTAAGTGCAGATCTGGCTTTTATTGATAAAATTGGATTGAAAGAACATCTGTCACCAACTCGCGCCAATGGATTGGTGAGCATGATAAAGCAAATGAAATTGGATGCATTAGCATTAAGCAGGAAATAAAATGAGCGCCATAATTATAACTAAAAATACCGAACTCATGCAGCGAGTGATCGATGATATCAAAACCTGTTATGATCCTGAAATTCCTGTTGATATATGGGAATTGGGTTTGATCTATGAGTTAGAACTTAATGATGAGAACGATCTTAAAATAACCATGACCTTAACTTCACCGAACTGTCCGGTTGCCGAAAGTTTACCGGCTGAAGTAGAGGCTAAATTAAAATTGGTGCAAGGAATAAATTCAGCTAAACTTACTTTAACTTTTGAGCCGGCCTGGACAAAAGAAATGATGAGCGAAGTAGCGCAACTGGAATTAGGATTTATGTAGTCCTTCGGCATCCCGATGCGTCGGGACAGGATGACAAAGAAATAGACGAATGAAATGGCAGATGAAATAAAAAATAAAGTAGCAGAGAGTGGATTAATTACCATTGATCTTGAAGAATTCTATCTGGATGGCGAACGCGTTTTATTAGACATAAAGCCTTTATTATTTCAGGAGTTGATCTTAAAGGAAAAAGATTTTCGTGAATTCCTTAAGCAGGAAGATTGGAACAAGTATAAAGATAAATTTGTTGCTGTTACCTGTTCCAATGATGCTATTGTACCAACCTGGGCTTTTATGTTATTGAGTTTGGCGCTTGAGCCCTTTGCAAAAAAGATCGTTTTTGGGAATTTAGAAATGCTGGAAAATACTTTGTATGATGAAGCACTGAACAAAATGGATCTTTCACAATACAAAGATTCACGAATTGTTATAAAAGGATGCAGCGGAAAACCTGTCCCTACAAATGTATATGTAAAGCTTTGTGCCGCCTTAAGACCTTTTGCCAAAAGCATGATGTATGGCGAACCCTGCAGTACTGTACCTTTGTACAAAGCCAAAAAAGATTAGAGGAAATTACTGAACAATAATTTTTTTCTGAATTTTACGTGACTCATTTGAAACGATCACGCAATACATTCCTTTACCAAAAGAACTCAGATCGAGCTCAAAATTCTCAGATGTAATGGAGTTGTTCCGGATCTTTTGTCCAAGAGCATCAAACACTTCAACCGAATAGTTATCTAACGCAGTAATGTTCTTTACAAATATCTTCCCTTCACTTGGGTTAGGATAAATAACCGGAAGTGCATTTTCAGAGCAATTATTCACCGCAATTAAATTTGAATAATGAAACATCCCATCACTATCCATTTGTTTTAAACGATAATACAAAATATTCTTTTCTTCGTTTCGACTTCTTTTGTCTTTGTAAAAATAATTACGGGCAGCATTACTGTTTCCTGCGCCTTTCAGCTTCGCTATTGTTGTAAAATCCAATTCAGATTCCTTCATACCTTCCAGAAAAAAGAAGGCATTATTATTTTCAGTAGCAGTTTGCCAGTTTAAATTTATTTCATTGTTATCAGAACAATCACCTCTGAAATAAGTTAATTCAATGGGAAGTAAATTGCAATTAACAGGCGTTAAAGCTATGGTGGCTGAGTTAGAGCAACCATTTGAGTTTGTAACGGAAAGCGTATATGTACCCGGACTATTTACATTCGGTGTAAAAGTTGTTCCACCCGAATTAATGTTACCTGTTGTTGCCGACCAGGTGAAAGTAGAAGCAACTGTATTTGTAACTGTGGCTGTTAAGTTAACAGAAGTACTAAGTGTGTTGCATGGAGGCAATGGAACCGACACATTCGGAACGAGAGCTGTAGTGCCGGAAATGGGACGAATGTAAATATATTGAAAAGTAGGATTGCTGCCTGCAACAGGAAGTGTAGCATTTGATGCGTACACTAGGCGTATTGACCAAACCGTTCCGGTAAAGTTCACTGTAACATCTGAACTGCAGTTACCCTGACAAGTGTTATTAATTGTGGTTTGATAGATATTACCGGTAACACTGTTGTAAGAAGTCCCTGCCACCATTCCGGTTACGCTTGATGGAAATATGGTTGCACTTGCACAATTAACAGCAGAGAGTGTAATATCATCAGTAAAATTGTTGTTGGTGTTAATGTCGTAGATCTTAAAATTAGGATTGGTGATGGGGATGCTAAATGAAATGTCAACAATGATCAATGAAGTTTTATTGGCCCAATCTACACATAGCTCAACAGAAGTTCCCTGATTAACAGGCGTACAGTTATTGATCGAATTACCTCCTGAGTTTGTTAAGCAATCGGTAGTTAATGTACAACCTGCTCCCGAACAGCCAACATCAGCACAAGCAGCTCCTCCGCCTTTCGAAACTTTAACCGACATAACGCAACCACTTTGCGTATTTGTAAAAGTGTAACCATCTTTTGTAAATGTTTTTCCTCTCCAGGCTGGTCCTCCAAGTTGCGCCCATCCGGTAAACGGGAAAGTAACGGCAACCTGTGCCATAGAAAAAGAAACAGACAACAATACAATTACTGTTGTAAGAAATTTCATTGAAAAAATATTTTGTTTTGAAAAATCCATCGTTCTTAACAAACAATATTAGAAAAACCGAGTCGCAATCTAAAGGGGGGTGGCCCTCAATAAAGGCTGGATACAGATTGAATTGTGTTAAAATCGGCCCTTATTTCAGGTCTTTGTCTGTATCCCAGATAGAACCGCTGAAAGGTTTGTTGAAACCAAATAAGGTATAAGTGGTAAAGCCGCTGTAAAAAATGAGGAGATGAAAGAATGCAGCAGCGCGATATCCGTTCCAGTATGTTACTTCGCGATCTAAAGTAATATGTCGGGTAGGGATGGCCAGAGTTGTTATCAATGCCAGCATGATCAGGCAACATCCAAGAGTCTCAAAATTGCGGAGTGGAAAACTCATTAATTTATGATGCCATTTTAATTCCATTCCCCATTCATGGATCAAATAATAGTTACCGTAAACGGTTGGTGCAAAAACAAGAATTTGTCCTTCGCTGTTTTTTTTCTTAAGCACTGCGGGCGAAGCAAGTATTTTAAAACCTTCAAGATCTTTTCCTTGTGTAGAATTTAATTCCTTTATTTTTAAAACAGCTTCGTAAGGAAAATCACCTTTAAAGATCTGACTGTCTACAAAACGCAGTCTGTATTTAATGGAGATATCACGTATCTCTTCTTTTTTAAAAATGCGCGAGGCGTCTAAATTTTCTTCATTCAATAGAGCAAAAGATCTGTTGTAGGTCTTTAAATTATTTAAGATGTTATGTTCCTTGAATAGATCGGCTTTTAAGATCTTGTTAACTTCATCGAGAACAAAGTCGC
>JANYIQ010000184.1 GCA_025362575.1 Bacteroidia bacterium | reverse complement strand
AAAAATCACCGCTCACAATATCCTTAGGTAAATAAGCCACAAAAGAATTCGGTAAATAATTTTCAACTAAGCGATGCGAAGGTAAAATTGCTTTTTGAATCCGCTGAGCGTAGGTTATGCTATCTGTAACTTCTTTGTTTTTATGTTCAAGTAAAGATCTTTGAGAATTGATCTGGTGTTCGGCATGTTTACGTGTTTTTAAGAACATCCAGGTTACATAGATCACAAGACAAAGCGGTAATAAGATCACATCAGGTGTGGCAGGAAGCTGATTTACTTTGTCTAAATTTATCTGGCGTGCCAGTGCGCCAAATACACCACCCAAAACCATCATTACACCAAGTAAAATACTTCCAATTTTAATGTCGAAAAGGAAGAAAGAGAATAAAATGTAAAGTGATATCCAGAATCCGCCAACCATGTCAGATCTTCCGTTTTCAATAATGATGCTGGCATTACTTACAATGATCTGCTGGATGATATATATCCAGGCCGCTAATTTTACATTCCTGGCATATTTTAAAATAAAGGGAATCGTAAAAAGTGAGACCATTGCTAATCCATCACACATTACATGGTACCAAAGTTTCGCATAAATGATATGAATGTAGAATACGATGCCAAGTAAAAAAAAGGCGCATGAATAATTATAAAGGAGCTCAATTTTAGAACGCTCAAAAACATCATCCGTTTTTGCCAGATAGTCTCCAATAAACCAGTTTTTAAGCTTTTTCATTCCTCTCAAAAATAAGAAAATTATAAGAATTTTAGGGTAGAATTAATTATACAATTACATTTGTGTTAAATGACAGGAATTGTTGCAAAATCTACGGGGAGCTGGTATCTGGTAAGACTTGATGATGGCCGTATGCTCGATTGCCGTTTAAAAGGCATTATCCGCATGGATGACCGCAAAACCACCAATCCTGTGGCAGTTGGAGATGTTGTTGATCTTGATTTTGAAGAGAACAACGATTCGGTTATTACCAATATTCATCCCAGAAAGAACTATATCATCCGTAAATCCATCAATTTATCCAAACAAGCCCATATTTTAGCTTCAAATCTTGATCAGGCCATAATTGTGGCCACTTTGGTGGAGCCAAGAACCAGTTTAGGATTTATTGATCGTTTTTTAATTACCGCCGAAGCCTATTCGATACCTGCCAAAATTGTATTCAATAAAGCAGATGTGTTGAATGAACAATTATTGGAATTGCAGAACGAGATCATTGGTATTTATACTAAGGTTGGATACGATTGTTATACGTTGAGCAGTTTCGATGAAAAAAGTGTGGAGCAACTAAAAAGTATTTTAAAAGATAAAACCACTTTATTTACGGGGCATTCCGGTGTTGGTAAATCTACCTTGATCAATGCGATCGAATCTAACCTGAACATTAAAACCGGAATAATTTCAGCGGCACACGCCAAAGGAAAACACACCACCACCTTTGCAGAGCTTCATCCGCTTAGCTTTGGAGGATTTATCATAGACACTCCCGGCATAAAAGAATTGGGTTTGGTGGAAATGAAAAAAGAAGAGGTTGGACATTATTTTCCTGAAATAAGAGAACGTATGAACGATTGTAAGTTCAATAACTGTCTGCACGTTAATGAACCCAAATGCGCTGTGATGGAGGCTGTTGAAGCAGGAGAAATTTCGGAAGAACGTTACAGAAGCTATCTTGGAATTTTAAATGGTGAAGAAATGGATTGGAAAGAGTGGGAGGTAAGGTGAGAGTGATGAGTTAAAAGAGACAAGTTATAAGTGAAGTGTAATAAAAATATTAATTGTTTTCGATTTATTTTTTCAGTTACCATGCTCTTCTCCCCTCTCCTTTGGAGAGGGGGCGGGGGTGAGGCCTACTCTCAAAAATACAACGACTTTGCTGTTTCCCTTCACGAAGAAGCGATTAACAAAGTGTTTGCAGCAATTGGCAATATTAGCGGTACCAGCGAATACGAAGTGCTTTTAATCAAAGGCGAATACAAATGGACCGTTGTAAATCCAAGAATAAATTTGAAACCCGATAGTAGCGATTTTACCTGCGATGCCAAGGTGGAGGTTGGTCCTTTTAATTATAAAACCCAAGTGATCGGTACCGTAAAAATTAGTTACGACGCTAAAAAAAACGAGATCATCATTAAAATTACCCGCGCGATTTTCGAGTTGTATACTATGGTTTTTGAGAAAAAAATTCACATCAAGGATATCCATCTTGAAGATTATTTTAAGGAGCCCTTTATTTTTGAAGGCCCTAAAACCCTTGCAACAGATATGCAATTTACAATGCCCGACAGTACGGTTAAAAAAATATACGTTCAGCCAACCGACTGCGAAATGAAAGTGAAACTGCATGAAATTTGTACCTATTGCGAAATTGTGGCTTCCGATAAACCGCTTAAGCCAATTGTAAAGCCCTTACCGCCAATTCAGCCTGCTGATAAGCCGAAATCAGCCCCTTCAGCCACTAATACTCCCGATAGATCGGGACAAAAAAAATAGCTATCTTTATGGTCTATGGCAAGGCTGTTCAGTCTTTTCTGGAAATATAATCTACCCCGATGGTCAATTTTGATCATCGACTTAATTATTTGTGCCTTTTCTTTAACACTTGCTTTTTTTCTGCGATTTAATTTTAAAGATATTCCGGCCGAAGATCTCAAGAATTTGCCTTACGATTATTTGATCTTACTTTCCATTAGATCTGTTTCTTTTTTTGTTTCTAAAACTTACAAAGGCGTTGTTCGCTATACCGGTTCAAGAGATTCGATGCGGATCTTTGGAGTTGTTCTGTTAGGAAGTGCTTTGATGTTCGTTGTGAATCTCATCACCTATTTCACTCTGAGTTATTACATCATTCCAACTGCCATTATCATTATTGATGCTCTGGTAACATTATTTATCATGATCAGTTCGCGATTGGCAGTGAAAGCACTTTATTTAGAAACAAAGAATCCGGCAGCAGGAAAATTGAATGTATTGATATATGGCGCCGGTGAAGCAGGTCTTATCACTAAGCGCACACTCGACAGAGATGCTGCTATAAAATACAGAGTGGTGGGGTTTGTTGATGATGATGTGAAAAAGAAAGGCCGCAGCGTAGAAGGGATCTTCATTTACACGCCTGATAAAATGGTGGACTTGATAAAAGAGAACGGAATTGAATATCTGATCATCAGTGTTCAGAATCTCCCTCCTGCTAAAAAGAATGAGATAACCGACATCTGTTTAAATAATAATGTTCGGGTTTTAAATGTTCCGCCAGCAACAAAATGGATCAACGGAGAATTAAGTTTTAATCAGATCCGTGGTGTGAACATTGAAGAATTATTGGAACGCGACCCTATTAAATTAGATAATGAGATCATCAGCAAAGAACTAAAAGATAAGATCGTTTTGATCACCGGCGCTGCAGGCTCTATTGGGAGTGAGCTGGCACGACAATGCATTAAATTTAATCCTAAAAAGATCATTTTACTCGATCAGGCAGAGAGCCCCTTACATGATATTGAACTTGAATTTTCTGATAAATATCCATCAACTCAGTTTGAAACCGTTATTGGTGATACACGAAACAAGGATAGAATGCGTAATGTATTCAAAACATTTAAACCACAACTCGTATTTCATGCGGCGGCATACAAACATGTTCCTATGATGGAAAATAATCCATCTGAATCCATTTTGAACAATATCCTTGGAACTAAGAACACCGCTGATCTTTCGGTAGAGTATGGTTCCGAAAAATTTGTTTTTGTTTCCACGGATAAAGCTGTGAATCCAACCAATGTAATGGGCGCTTCTAAACGTATTGCCGAAATTTACATCCAGAGTTTAGGAAAGACAGCTAAAACAAAATTCATTACTACACGATTTGGAAATGTATTGGGATCTAACGGTTCGGTTATTCCCCGCTTTAAACGCCAGATAGAGCAGGGAGGACCTATCACTATTACTCATAAAGATATCTCACGTTACTTCATGACCATTCCCGAAGCTTGTCAATTAGTTCTGGAAGCAGGCAGCATGGGCAAAGGTGGCGAGATATTTGTATTCGATATGGGTAAATCGGTTAAGATCGTTGACTTGGCGCGCAAGATGATAAAGCTTTCCGGCTTAGAAGAAGGAAAGGATATTAAAATTGTGTTTACCGGTTTGCGCCCCGGCGAAAAATTATTTGAAGAATTACTGGCAGATGCTGAGAACACACTTCCTACGCATCACAGTCAGATCCTCATAGGTAAGGTTCGTGAATATGCCTATGATGAAGTATCTCAGATCATAGAGGAATTAATTAAGCTTTTTGATGCACAGAACAATGATAAAATTGTTCAGCGCATGAAAGATCTGGTGCCTGAATTTAAAAGCAATAACTCAGTATTTGAGAAGTTGGATAGCTAAACGCTGATTAAAATTATGAAATTCTCTCAATACAATATTGCCGACGAAATAAAACAAAGTCTTGATGAATTAGGCTTCAAACGCCCTACCGACATACAGTTCAAGGCTATCCCGTCTATTTTGAAGATAGAAGATGTTTTAGCCATTGCACAAACCGGTACCGGTAAAACGGCAGCTTTTGCAATTCCTGTTATCAATTTATTATTTCGTCGTAAAAAAATAAGCGGACCGGATGGAATTAAATGTGTGGTGATGGTTCCTACACACGAATTAGCCATTCAGATCACAGAAGTATTTGATCTTATTGCAAAGCATACAAATATTGTTACACTTGGTATTTATGGTGGTGTTGATCAGGCGCCGCAGATCGCGAATTTGAAAGAAGGCGTTGATATTATTGTGGCTACGCCCGGTCGTTTATTTGATCTTGTAAGTCAGAAGCATATTAAATTACGCTCTGTAGATATTTTGATCCTGGATGAAGCCGATCACATGCTCGACATGGGTTTTTACGATGATATTAAAGAACTCATTACGTATTTGCCACAACATCGTCAGACTTTATTTTTCTCTGCTACCATCAATGAAGAAATAAAGGATCTGGCTTATAGTTTGGTGAAGAATGCCATTCGTATTCAAATTTCACCTAAAGATCCTGTTTCAAAGAATGTGGATCATGCAGTAATGTTTGTGGCGATGGATGATAAGCGTTTCTTTCTGGAACGCATGGTGAATGAGAATCCCGAGAGTAAAATATTGGTATTTGTACGTACACGAGTTCGCGCCGAGCGTGTTCATGATGCAATGAAACGAGTGAATATAGAAACCATAACCATGCACGGAGGAATTGATCAGCAGGATCGTTTAGCAGTGATGAGCAAATTCAGGACGGGTGAGATAAAAGTATTGATCGCCACCGATGTAAGTGCACGTGGAATTGACATCGCCAATGTGGATTATGTAGTGAATTACGACCTGCCGGATGTTCCCGAAAATTATGTGCATCGCGTCGGTCGTACAGGCAGGGGTAATCAAAAAGGACATGCTGTTTCGTTCTGTGCGCCCGAAGAAAAACCGATCTTAAAAGAAATTGAAACGTTTTTAGATAAACCTATTAAAGTTCTGGAAGTGAAAAAGGATGATTACGCTCAAACGCTTTTGTATACTGAAGATACAACAGATAATTGGAAGTTGTTGATGCGTGAAGCAGCGACGGAAGAGAAAACAAGGAAGCCAAAGAAGAACAAAAAGAAATAATTTCTTAACCTTAAGTTTAAAATCAAAGATTAATTTTGGAGTATGAGAACAATTTTAATTATCATTTTTTCTTTTTTTATTGGAAATGCCTTTTCCCAATCCAAACCGGAAGCAGGCAAGCCAAAGAACAATAAACCTAAACTCATTGTTGGTGTTGTTATTGATCAAATGCGTACTGAATACATTTACCGTTACTGGAACCGTTTTGGAAATGGCGGTTTCAAAAAATTGATCGAAAAAGGCTATTCTTTTAAAAACGCTCATTATAATTATGTTCCAACCTACACAGGGCCGGGCCACTGCAGTATTTACACCGGTGCAACACCTTCTGTTCATGGCATAATTGCAAATGAATGGTATGTAAAAGATAAGAATGTAACCTTGTATTGCACCGATGATAGTCTTGTAAAAACTATTGGAAGCTTTAGTAAAGCAGGTTTAATGTCGCCAAAAAATCAATTAAGCACAACGCTCGGCGATGAATTGAAATTGGCAACGAATGGTAAAGCAAAGGTATTTGGTATTGCCTTAAAAGATCGCGCTTCTATTTTACCTGCCGGACATGCCGCTAATGCCGCATTTTGGTACGATGACACTACAGGTTGTTTCATTAGTTCAAGCTGGTATTTAAAAGAATTGCCGCAATGGTTAAAGCAATTCAATTCAAAGGAAACTTATAAAACGTATTTAGAAAAAGGATGGTCAACACTTTATCCAATAGAAACGTATACTTCAAGTACAGCCGACGAAACGAATTATGAAAAAGGGATCAGTAAAAAAATGAAAACCGTTTTTCCTTATGATCTCAGTTCTTATTTAGAGAAGAAGGATTACAAAGTGCTAAAAATTACGCCCTGGGGTAATTGCATTACAACTGATGTTGCCTTGGAATGCCTGAAGAATGAACAAATGGGTAAGGATGATGTAACCGACATGCTTTGCATCTCTTATTCAAGTCCTGATATAATTGCACACGCCTACGGACCAAGGGCAATAGAGGTAGAAGATACCTATTTAAGATTAGACAAGGAAATTGAAAAACTGTTGAATGCCTTGGATTCAGAAGTTGGAAAGGATAATTACAGTTTATTCTTAACCGCAGATCATGGTGGAGGAGAAGTACCAAATTATTTAAAAGATCAGAAGATACCGGCAGGTTACGCTCATGATAAGGATATTCAAAAAGACCTGAGACGTTTTTGTGTGAAGGAATATGGAGATAGTTTAGTGAACAGAGTTTTGAATCAGCAAGTATTTTTGAATGAAGAAAAAATGAAGAGCATGAAATTGAATTCGGATGATGTTGAAAAAGCGATCGCTTCTTATTTATTGAAGATTCCGGGAATTGCAGAAGCTTATCCGTCTCACGAATTAAAGTATCAATCGTTCAGCGAAGAGAGTTTTGCCATTTTAATAAAACGTGGATATAATTTTAAGAGCAGTGGTAATGTTGCTTTTATTTATCAGCCGGCCTGGATGGATCATGAGGATAAGGGTACTACACACGGTTCGGGGTATGCTTACGATACGCATGTGCCTTTACTTTTTTATGGAAAGGGATTCAAAAAAGGGGAGAGTGTAAAAAAAGTTTATATTACTCAAATTGCACCAACCATTTCGTTTTTGGCAGATGTAGATATTCCAAATGGAAGCACCTCTAAACCTTTGGATGATGTGTTGAAGTCTGAGAAAAAAGAGAAAGATAAAAAGAAGTAATCCTTAAATAGGAACACGGAACACGCGGATTGATTTGGATTTAAGCGGATCAGAACAATTTCGCCTCTTATCAGCTTTAATCCAATTTTTCAGCCTAATCCGTGTTCCTATTTTCAGAATAGAGTTACTTCTTCTGCTGTCCGCCGTATTGTTTTTTCATTTCTTCGGCCCATTTAGCACGTTCTTCAGGTGTCATTTTCATGATCTCTTCCTGAGTTTTCATTCCGGGAACTGCACCTGCGGCAGAACCGGCATTTGCGCCACCACCTGATTTAGAATAACCGACAGGAATATCAAAATCTGATTTAGAATAGTTTTTCTTTTCCACTTTCACCAGTTCCATGGTCATGTCGCCTTCGCGGTCACCTCCCTTATGAAGCATTTTAACCATTATTCCATCGCAGCCTGCATCTTTAAGAGCTTGATCGCGTTTTACCGAACCCGAACGTTTGTTGGTTGCAAAAGCTTCGTTGTATTTATTAAAGTCTTTTATGTCTTTGGTGTTCCAAACATCTTGAGTTTCCTTATCTGAGGTTATGATGGCATGAACGCATTTATAACCATTCACCGTTTCTTCACCAACTTTTTTTATGGTATAGTTTTTTTTGTCTTCCGATTGCACATCCGACTTTTTGCTCTCTGAATAGCTTTTATTCTTATCGTTGATCATGTAAATAACATCAGGTGCGCTTTTCATGTACAAGCTTTTATTCATTATGCCACCGCCCGGCATTTGCGGGACAACCATGTTGAACTCATTGCTGTGCCCGAATTCCGAAAAATTTATTTTCATGGCACCGGTGTACCCTTTGCTCGAACTTATTTTATATTCAAAATAAGCTCCGTTTTGGGCATTAGTTAAAACACTCAAACAAACGGCTGAAATAATTAAGATGAACTTTTGCATAATGTAATTTATTTTTTTGCGTCGGCTAAAAACTGAGCCAAACCTTTATCAGTTAACGGATGATTCAATAATGCCAAGATCGCGCTAAGCGGACAAGTCGCTACATCGGCACCTAATTTAGCACACTGAATAATATGGATCGGGTGACGAACCGAAGCGGCCAAAATTTGAGTTTCGTAACCGTAATTATCAAAAATAATACGGATGTCTTCAATTAAGATCATTCCATCGGTACTTACATCATCTAAACGACCAATGAATGGAGAAACGTAAGTTGCACCCGCTTTAGCAGCTAGCAAGGCTTGTCCCGCCGAAAATATCAAAGTACAATTGGTACGTATTCCCTTTTCAGAAAAATATTTAATGGCTTTGATACCGTCTTTTATCATTGGAATTTTTACAACGATCTGAGGGTGCAGTTCAGCTAAAGCTTCACCTTCTCTTACCATCCCCTCAAAATCTGTAGAGATCACTTCTGCGCTTACATCACCATCAACAATTTTGCAGATGTCCACATAGTGTTTTAAGATGTTATCTTGTCCTTTAATGCCTTCTTTAGCCATAAGAGAAGGATTGGTAGTAACACCATCTAAAACACCTAGATCCTGTGCTTCTTTAATTTGTGCGAGGTTCGCTGTATCGATAAAAAATTTCATTTTAATTCTTGTTTTTTCTAGTTTATAATTTCCTGCGTCCAAGTCATTCTGTCCCGATAACTATCGGGATGACAAAGGCCGAACCACAAAAATAGAATTAGATAGCTTTAAAAAGCATGATGTTTATAGAATGTTGAAGAATAGTGGAAAAGCTTTTTATTTTCTTTTAGTTTTTGCATCCCAAATTGTTCTATATGTGCAAGGTACATTTCTGAATAAGACTCTCTATCTAAAGGGCCAGAGATAAAGTGTTAAAATTCTTCGTTCTTTTTTGCTACCATCAAAAAAGAACCAAAAAAATCACCGCTTCGCACCCTCGTTCACCCATTACGAATTTTGCTACGGAAATATCTCCCGACGCGTCGGGACGCTTCCTCCGGTCGCTCAGACAGCTGATATTTCTTTGCAGCCAAAATTCTATGGGGCCCGAACTGCGGGTGCTGATGCGGCATTCTGCCCAAGACGAATGATTCGACTTCGAATCCCTCCGTCCAAAATTTTCATTGTTCTTAGATCGTTCATTTAAGATGTGGCTTCCCAAAAGCTTGTTCCAGATAGAGAAATTTATTCAAGAGAGGAGTTCTCGAATCAATTAAATTATTCACTAGTTTAAATCGAAGGCATAAGACGATAGGCAGCATAGTGAACAAAAAACAGGGTGGGGTCATCCGTCACGACAAAGTCGTGATGGGGCCTGTTTTTTGGAACGTTGCGGCTACCGCCGCAATGCCTTCTATCGTCTTGATTTTTTTGCTTACTTTTTTTATCAAGAAAAAAAGTAAGGGAATTAAATATTTGATGGTAGCAAAAAAG
>JANYIQ010000182.1 GCA_025362575.1 Bacteroidia bacterium | reverse complement strand
CAAGCTATGCACCTAGTAGAAAAATTAAAAAAGTGATTGTTCAAAACGGAACATGTTCAAGTCTTAATATTGTAGCTCAAGATAGTTTAAGCTCTCCTTCAGACTCCACTTTAAAAGTTATAATGTATGATCCTTTAGGTGGAAACACTTTTTATGTTACAACGATGCGACAAGATTCCTTAGATTGTCCTAGTTGTTCAAATGATACCGCGATATTTAATCTGCTTAGAGCCCCGGGTACAGGCCCATGTCAAACCTTAGCTAATTGTTTTACCTCCACGGCATGTGAATATATTTGTAATGGTAGTTTTGAAACTCAAACAACACCCCCTGGGTCAATTTCTTTATTGGGCGTTGCAAATGGTTGGTTTTCCGCTTCGGCTGCTACACCTGATGCGTTTTCAGGTGCCGCAGGTACCGCAATTGATGTTCAGGTACCATGCAATTTATTTGGTTCACAAAATGCTTTGAACTTTGGTAGCCCTGGTAATGGTTACGCTGGTATATACACAAGTTCAGGGGGTACAAGTGGTTATTATGCAGAATATATTGAAACAACTTTAACAAGTCCATTGACTTTCACTCTTGGGTTAAGTTTCTATGAGGTTTCATTTTGGGTTTCCCGCGGTGATTTTGCTCAATACGATAATGCTAATGTTTCTGTTTTTCTTACATCTGGTTCAACCTGCAGTACTATTGCCCTCCAACCCATATCTACTTGGGCAACTCCCATACCACCAGTTTATACAGAGACTAATACTGTCATCTTAAACGACTATAATAACTGGAAGGAGATTAAATTTATTTATTGCACTTATGGCGGCGAAGATCACTTAATGATAGGTAGCTATGATGGAAATATTGGCCCAAATACTGGCACCGTTACAAGCGTTGGCACATGTTCATTATCTTCCTTTCCGAATAATACCCTATTACTTCCCGGCGGCTACTTATATATTGACGACGTTAGGATCAAAGATTTAAATTCATTTAGTCTTACTTCCACAAACAATGTTTGCCCAAATGTTCCAATTAATTTTAGCGTAACAACAGGATGTTCTTTTACAACTTCTCCTACGTATTTTAATTGGGCATTTGGAGATGGAAGTACTTTATCAGCAGCAAGCGGAACTGTATCTCACCCTTATACCGCACCTGGAATTTATATTGCTACTGTAACAATAAACGCTCCAACCTCAATTGGAAGTGGCACAGCCTGCGGAACATTTATGTTAACACAAACTATTACAATTCTCCCAACTCCAACGGTTATAGCAAGCGCATCTCCTAATAATGTTTGCCCCGGAGGTTCCAGTACATTAACCGCCAGCGGAGCGCTGTCATATACATGGAGTACCGGAGGATTTACTGCCGCAATAACTGTTACGCCAGCAGTGACTACAACCTATACCGTAACCGGAATAAATGCCGCAGGATGCACTAATACTGCAGTTGTAACAGTAACTGTTAATCCACCTCCAACGGTTTCCATCACTGCTACACCACCTTCAATTTGCTCTGGAGCTTCTTCAACTTTAACACAAACTCCATTAACAACATTTACTTGGTTTCCTTCAGGTCCGGTTGTTACACCAAGCGTAACAACAACATACACCGTTAGTGGAACCACTGCCGCCGGTTGTTTCGGAACTGGCACTATTACTATTGTTGTAAACCCTAATCCAACTATTACCATCGTAAAATCTGCCGGTACAATTTGCCAGGGCGCAAGCGTTACAATGACTTTAAGCGGCGCGGTTTCATTTACAACTATTCCGGTCGGTTTACCCGGCTCCCCGATAACAGTTACCCCAAGTGTTACCACAACCTACACAGTGATCGGCACTAACGCATTCGGTTGCGTCGGCTCACAAGTAACAACAATAGTTGTATTAAGTAATACAACTATTGTTACGGCATTTTCTTCAACCAATATTTGCAGCACAGCAAGCGTTACTCTTCATTCAAGTCCGATGATGTCATACACATGGACGGGAAATTCAATTATTTCCGGAATCAATTTTCAAAATGCAACCGTTTCCCCAAGCGTTACATCTACTTACACTGTTTCGGGTTTTGTTGGCGGTGTCTTAAATTGCCCTCGCTCAGGCACAATTACAATCGCTGTAATACCCACTCCTACAATAATTCCAATAGCTTCGCCTTCTGTTATTTGTTCCGGACAAGTAGTTAGTTTAACCGCGAGTGGTGCATTTAATTATACTTGGAACCCCGGTGGCTTAACCGGCAGTGCTGTAAGCGTTACACCGGCAACTTCAACAACCTATACAGTTGTTGGAAAAATTGGACCTTGTTCCGATACAAAAACTATAAATATTTTGGTCACCCCTTCACCAACCCTTATAGCCTCGGCATCCCCTACAAATATTTGCTCAGGCAGCTCTACAACACTTACTGCAAGTGGTGCTTCAAGTTTTACATGGAATCCGGGCGGATTGATTGGGTCTTCTGTTGTTGTTAGTCCAACTGTTAATACAACTTATGCAGTGACGGCTGCAAATGGCTCATGCACCGCATCACAAAATGTCTTTATTTCTGTTATACCAACTCCCACAAGCATAAATATCAATTCGGGCACCGGAAATTTTCATATCTGTAAAGGAAATTCAACAACACTTTCAACCAATATTACAAACCCTTCTATGTATAACTTCTTTTGGTCACCAACAGGGCAAACAACCCCCGTGATAACTATAACCCCAACTGATAATGCAGTCTATTCGGTTTTTGTAAGCGATAATGTGGGTTGCGGAAGTTCGTTGACCTCGAGTACTTGTGTTGATGTAGTTTCGAGCCTATGCTGTACAACTAGTACTAATGTGTTGACTAACTACACCATTACGGGTGCGCCTTATAATGGCGTAGGACTAGTTCCGCCAACCGTATTAGAAATTTATGGGCAACTTACCATAGCAGTTAATACCAATTGGGCGAATGTTACTGCTAAAATACATGGCAGTCAAAAAATCATCGTGCTACCCGGCGTTGTTTTCAGTTTAGACCATGTTAGATTCTTTTCTTGCGACGATATTTGGAAGGGAATCGAATTACAACATAACGCTGTTGCCAGTAGTACTATTATTGCCAGTAAAAGTATTTTTGAGGATGCCTATCAAGCGATTCAATACGATCCGATGGGAGGCACCTTTAATTCTAATATTAGGATCAAAGATTGTTTGTTCAATAAAAATTACATCGGCGTTGAGATCGATAACATCGGAGTTGGAGGTGTTATTTCAGGTGATCTGAATGCAACAACAACAAGTACTTATATTACTCAAACCAGCACAACATCACCCGGCCCAAGTTTAAAATGCAGTAGTTATTATACGCCAATCATTAGAACTCGCGGAGCGATTGGATGGAAACTTGACAAAGTTGATGTGGGTTTAACCATAGGTACTACAACTGCAAGTTTAGGTTCTGGTAATTACCTTAATTTCTTTGAGAATTTGGACAATGGTATATACATGAACGAAAGTGGGCTTAATGTTTGCAACGCCCGTTTCCGTAACATGGATGGAGTAAATCGCCCCTCACTCATCAATCCCTATAGCAATGTGGGTGCCGCGATTTATGCAATTGCAACTGTTTCAACCACAGGCACCAATCCTTCACGAAAATTATTTAACAATAATGATCTTTGCCAAAATGTTTGGCGAGGGGTTGCTACTTATGGAATGACCGATGTTGAAACGATTTCAAGCGCTTTCACCGGAACAACAACCTCCTCATCACTTTGTACAGCAGGTTGTATTGGTAATGCAGCAGTATTTTATAACGATGCGCATCTATCAACTAAAGCTTCTACCTTAAACATTAACAATTTTGCTATGGGTGTGGCTAATTATTTTTCAACTACTTCAGCCGGTTCAGGCTTCTTAGCAGCTGTTGGCCAAAATACTATCACTTCAAACGCAAATGGGTTCCTAAATATTGGAGTACATTTAATGGATGCGAGTAATAACTTCACGGCTGTTGTGGGTAATCCATTGTCTATAGCAAATAACACCATAACAAATGCCACAAACGGGATTTGGATCGAAAACATTAAGAGCGGAGCAAGAGTAAGCAACAATAAATTATCAGTCGGTAGCGGATCACTGTCATCTTCATTCGTAGGTATTTTATCTAATGCCTCAAATGGAGCCATAATTGATAATAACCGTGTTGTGGGTACAAGTACCGCTGTCGTCAATTTAAGAGGAATTAACATGAACGTTAGCCCACTTTGTGAAGTCGCTTGTAATACGATTACTTCGGTATATCAGGCGTTAGTTTATTCAGGCGGAAATACAAGTTCTACAAATGGTTTCCATGATAACATTTTAGGAAACGCTTACGATGGATTGGTTTTAGAACTCAATGGTATTGCGGGAGTACAAGGATCTTCTGTCACTGCGAGTGGAAATAAGTGGTCAGGCTCTTTTACCCACTCTCAAACTTTTACCGATCTTTCAGGTGGTGTTGGTAGTTCTGCGCTAAATACTCCATTATGGGTCAATGCAGGGCCTCCAACACAGCCAACGTTCAATGTTTCAACTCCATTTGGGCCGGCTTTTGGTTACAATGCTTCCGGTACATTAAGCTTTACGCCGTCTGGTTCTGCCGGATGCCCAACGCCATTAACCAGCGCAAGGGTATTTACTCAAACACCTCCTACTCAAATGCAAAGCGCGATAGATTCGGATTATAATAACCTCATAAATGCAAGTACTAATTATACGGTGTTCAATATTGAAACGCACGACTGGCATAACAAGCATGCTTATAATGCAATGAAAAAAGGAAGCATTACAACAAGCGATCCTACTCTTTTGACTTTTTACAATGCTCATAAAACAGCATGTACTGGAAAGTTTGTTGATGTAGATAGTTTGTTGGAAAATAATCAGATCAGTTCTGCAATAGCTTCAAATGCTGCTATAACTGCAACCTGCTCTATAGATCAAAATCAAAAGGATGTAAATGATTTATTAGCGAAACAGTTAAATAATAACCTTAATGCTTTCACAGCTTCCGAAATAAATACGCTTTGGACCATTGCAAAAAAATGTCCTTACACCGATGGTAATGCAGTATTTCAAAGTCGAGCCTTATTAAGAATCATTCACAATGATTACATCGAATTTATTGATAGCTGTGTAACAGGTACAGGAGATAACGGTCGTTTTGCTAAACCAACCGTTAATCAAAATAAAATTCCTGATCCGGAGAATTCATTTGTACTTTATCCGAATCCAAATAATGGAAGCATGAATTTAATGTATCAATTAAAAACGGTTCAGAATGCTTTGTTAAGTATTTATGATGTTGCGGGCAAAGTAATTTTCAAAAAAGAACTGAATCACAATTCCACAAGAACCGAAATCGACTTAAAAGAAATAAAAGAAGGTATGTATTACTATAAGATTGAAGCTGAGAATACCACATTAAAGGCTGATAAGTTGATTATAATAAAATAATATTGTAAATTTAAGGGTAGCAATTTGCTACCCTTGTTTAATGAAAAATATTTTATTCATATTCCTGTTCCTTTCTTTTATCTCAAAAGGACAAAACCTTGTTCCAAACTATAGTTTTGAAAGCTACACAATTTGTCCTATATCACCTGGTGACCCGCTTCCTAGCCCTTGGCTGATGCCTACAAATAATAGTACTGATTATTATAACAGTTGTTCACCGAAAGGCACTACTTTTAACGTTCCTTACGCAAGTTTGGGTTTTCAGTATGCAAAACAAGGCGTGGCTTTCGCGGGTTTTTATTTTTTAAATGGGGGAGGTGTGGGATATAGGGAATATGCACAAATCAAACTCTTAGACTCTTTGCTGTCGGGTAAATGTTATTATGTTGAATTCTTTGTTAACTCAGATAATACTAATGGCTGGGCTTCAAATAACGTTGCTGCCAATTTTTCGCCAAATCCTTATACAACTTCTGGATCAGGTGCTCCTCTTAATGTTCCCCTACATATTACAAAATATGGCAATCCTGTTATTCACGACACTTTAAATTGGGTACAGGTTGCAGGAATCTATTCGGCGATTGGAAATGAAAAATATATTACAATCGGTAATTTTAAAGATAATTCTGGTACGACAATTGTGACGATTCCTTCAGGTTTTGCTGGAGTTGGTTATTATTTTCTCGACGCAGTTTCAGTCTATTCGGTTAATCCCTCCGGCCCATTCCCTTGGTCATATCCAAATGCAACTATTAATTTTGGAGATAGTGTTTACATTGGCAATGAGATGGGCGGTAGCTTTAACAGCAACTGGTACACTTTGCCCGGGCCAACGTTTGTAAAAAATGCGCCAGGTTTTTACGCTAAACCTGCCGTAACGACAACCTATGTTGTAACCTATACTATTTGTGGTGTAGCACACAGCAATACTTTAACTGTTACAGTAAATGGAGGCGCTGGAGTAAATCAGTTTGGAGTTCTGAGTTCTGAGTTTGTTGTGAGTCCAAATCCAAACAACGGTTTAATTACAGTTGAAATTACCAATAAAGAATTTGTACCTGAAGATGCGAGTTTGAAAATTATAAATGTTGTTGGAGAAGAAATAAAAAAAGAAAAGCTGAATTCTAAAAAACAATCGCTCGACCTTTCAGAATTACCAAACGGCATTTATTTTTTAGAGCTTGTAAGTAACGGGCACACCGTTAGTGTAAATAAAATCATAAAGCAGTAAATGCCTCTGCTCCCTTCTCCTTTGGAGAAGGGCTGGGGATGAGGTGGAAATTTTAAATAAAGAATTTGTAATTGAAAATTCAGAATTAAAAATCGTAACCGTTTTAGGTCAAGAATTGAAAAAAGAGAAGTTGGTTTCAAAAAAACAGTTTTTAGACCTTTCTGAATTAAGCAATGGGATCTATTTTTTACAGGTGATCCAAAACGATAAAGTTATTGTGAGTAAGAAAATTGTCAAACAATAATCAATAAATTTAAGGGTAGCAAACAAAGAATTTGTGTTTGAAGATGCGAGTTTAAAAATTGTAAATGTGATCGGAGAAGAACTGAAAAAGGAAAAATTAAATTCAAAAAAACAACAAATCGATCTTTCAGGATTACCTGACGGAATTTATTTTTTAGGGCTAATCCAAAACAACAACATTCTTCTGAGTAAAAAAATTATTAAGCAGTAACAACTCCGTTACATCGATATTACTAACATGGGAAATTATTTTTCGGACGAATACGAGAGTTTTAATGACGTCTTAAGGGAACTCGATAAGGATTTAGAAAATGTTACAAATCCAGATGTTTTTAATAAAGCAGATCTTACAGCCTATGACATTATTAGTGTGATCTGTAATCTCGAATACAGCCATCGGAATGTTTACAAATCAAAAGATACCGGGCAGTCATTTACTCGAACTAAATATGGTTTCCAACCATCAACTCTTTTAAACAGAAGTATTGAGAATTCCAGATTGAAAAACGAATTGGAGTTTTAGCAAATCTATAACGGTTATCAAGATGAACGATTAAAACATTACCAAAAACTGATAAGATCGCGGCGTGAATTTTCCGAAAATGAAATCATAAATCATTTAAAAGACGAGCTTATAAGGGTTGCGGTGGGTAGTTTTGGAACAAAAGAACGTATTGAAAAATACCAAAAAAGGATAGCCGCCCAAAACGAAATGTCAGAAGAATTAGTGTTCAAAACATCTGAGCAAAAAATGACAATTAAAAAATTAGAAAAAACCATAGAACGCCTGACTAGCTCGATTTATGAATTTGAGCAGGACTTGAATGACGCTGATAAACAAATCAATTTAAAGGCAAAAGAGATCACTCATTTAAAAACCTTGCTCGCAAATAAAAGCACTGAAAATTCTAAAAAATGAGCGAAACCGAGCAAATCCCTGAATAAGAAGTTAGCCTGATCAAAAATGAAATTATGATCTCGGCCATGTTTTCTTTTTTTGGAATAATTAGACGTATTGAAAACAATTGGATGTCGGTAAGAACACCCGACGGAGAAATGATTAACGTGGATAAAAAGCCGATTAATCTTAACATAGATTATAGTTCGGTGGAGGAAAAATTTTACAAATGGCGTTTTTCCGGAAAGAAAGACGATGTTTTGCAATATAATGTAGAAGAATCAAAAGTATTTGTAGAACTGTGGCACATTGCAATTTTGAAAGTCCAATCACAAGCCCTCGAAGGTGAAGGCGTTGATGTTAACAGCATGAATTTAGTTTATCATAACCTTGCATCATATTTGGTTCAGGTTGTGTTTCAGGATCAGTTTACGGAATTTGAAGGCCTTTAAGCAAAACCCAATATTTTATTTATCCGCTGAATTAAGCACTTAATAACCGCTGAAACCCCGATTAAGCGCTTAATTAAGTGCTTAATGGCAGTTAATCACTTAATTTCAGCGGATAATTGTTAGGCGCTGAACATTTCATAACATAAGAAAATACGAGAAACACTTAATTAACCATGTCCTTTTTATACAATCGCCAATATTTTACCGTTCCGTTAAGTATTAAGTGCGGTTCACTCAGTTAATAAAAAAGCCCCATCCTTTTCAAGATGGGGCTTAATGTTGGCATGGTGGGCTACTAAAAGCTGAATTACACATTCCTATTCGGATAATCAAAACCAGCTTTGATGCAATCTTTAAATTTTTCAGCCGCTGGCCACGATTTTTTTGATAGTACAAAAATTTTTCTTTCAGGCTTATCACAATAGATAAGAAAGAAAGCAATAAAAAGCAGCAATAAAACAAATTGGTCTGCTTTACTAAATGTAGATTCTTTTTTCATATTCTTAAGCCGCTTGGTTTATAGCGGCTAAACAAAGATACCCTCAAATTGAGTTGACTCCAAAAACTTTATAAATAACCCCTGATTGTCAATCTGTTTAAAATTTCTTGAATCAACTCCCAAACGTCCTACAAAAATGATTAAGTCATGGTTTGTTACAACAACGCAAATACCCCTTCCGTTTCGGTTTTCAAGTCCATTCTCAATAATGCCCTCCACTTTTCTAAGTGGCGTAATGTGATAAAGCATAATGAATTTTTTAAGTTTAAATATAAGCATAAAGAAAAAAAGGACGGCAAACCCGTCCTTAATTATTTTTAAAATCTGTTAATTGTGTCCGGCAATAAGTCTTAGTCTTACATAAGATTAGTCGTTTCAAAAGCCTTTCAGAAATTAAAGCATCGTAAATATTTTATTCTTTTAAAGTCAGCAGCCATTTATACGCTTCATTATAACAAGCTCTTTCTGGAGCTTATTTTGTTTGATAGGTTTCAATCCTATAATTTTCTCTAAACACTATTTGTCGTTTGTAAAATCACTCGTATTAAAAGCCTTACCTTTTTGCTCAAAACGGTTCTTTGTAGTTTCGGCAACATAGTCTTTCACGTTTACAACAATATCCTGCAAATGCTTTTTTTCATTAGCTCCCAATAACTCCCCTTTTTTGTTGTTCTGGTCAATGCAAATAAAAGCGGTGTTTTTATACTTCTCAAATATTTCTTTTAATTTTTTGGAATCGATATCCATGTCATGCAGACTGTCCAAAATAATAAAATGAAACTCATTAACGCCAACCTCTTTCATAAACTCGTTACCCGTCCTCACATCAAGAATGTGTAAATTATTAACCTCTGCTTTGCAAAAGACCAACTTGTCATGGAAAGTTTTATTTAATCCTTCTTCGCCGCTCACATAAAGCACCCTGCCAAAATTTTCAGCAAGGTAACGTGCAAACCACATACAAAACGTCGATTTGCCTTCTCCCGAATTACCATGAACTAAAAGATGAAAATTAACAGAGGGCAAGCCAAAAAATTCATTCCATAAACCAGCAAATTTTAAAGCCTTATAATCTATTTTCGCTAAATCGGTAGCCTTAATGATCTTGTCGCTTTTAAATTTTATCGGTTCCGTTTGCTTAAAGCCGCTTTGGAATTTTTGAGCTTGATTTGTTTCTTTATTCGATAGCCCGTTCAATGCTTTTTCGTAGTCAGGATTAAGTACTTGTTCAGTTTTGATTAAATATTGAGATGATCCTGATAAAAAATTCTTAGTATTGCTTATAGCGATGTTTAATTTTTGATATTCCTGATTTATGGCTGCCATCCTTTTTTTAATTGTATCGATTTTCTCTTGTTTATCATTTTCCCGCCAATCTTCCGTTACCGCTTTTGTAGCTAGCCCGGCTCCAGTTCCGATTGCACCATAAAGCAAAGCTTTTCCGATCCGCTCCAAAAAACTTGGAATTTCAGCTTTAGGCGTTGTTTTTTTCTTCGGTTTGTTTTTTTTAGACTTAAGTATTATTTTTCCTTTCCGATCCCTTAGAGTCATTTCGCCCTCGGTAGGTATTTGCAGATCCTTTTCCGGTATATCTAAAAACCCATATAAACCTGCCCCAATTCCGCTGACCGCAATTATTCCATTTCCGCTACGAGATTGCTGAAACTTTAAATCAGCTTCCAGTTTTTTATATTCTTGTTCAAGGCTTTGCTTTGAGCTCTCAAATTTCTTTAGATGGTTTTTATTAATTAAATAAAGACCGTTCTCAACCTTTTTTTCTTTACTTATATATTTTTCGGGCAGAGGGTTTTGTTGGCTGGGCTTTTTAGGGTCTTGTACATCTTCTAATTTGTCTGGTTCTGTTTCATGTTGATCCTGCCCGTTTAAATTGTCAAAGCTTAGTTCGAGTTTATTGTCAACATTAAATTCTTTCTGGTTCAACAGATCACTAAAAAATACAGCATCAATGTTCAACGGCTGATTTTTATAAGGGGCCTCATATTCTTTTTTAGCTGGTTCTTCCGGGTTGCCTTCCGGTTCTATTACCCCCCTTAGAGATCGCTCAAGGGTATTTTCGTTTTCCTCATTAGGTTCTTTAAATCCGCCTATTCCTTTTAACTGGCCGGTGCGTAACTTATAATGATACTTGTTTTGACATTCCTTACAGCAGAATTTGGCATCACCTCTTTTTTCGGATAATTCATTGCCGCAATTGGGGCAATATTTTAACTTAGTCTTCATTTGTACAATTTTATTCGATTAAGCACTTAATTAAGTGCTTAATCGGGTGTATTTCAGTTTTAAGTGCTTAATTAAGCACTTAATTGTTTGGTGCTATAAAAGGGGCGGTGTTTCCGCCCCTAATTCATAGCATTTAGAATTTTTGGATTTCCGAATTATTCGTCGTCCTCGTCTTCTTCTTCCTCTTCTTTTTCCTGCTCGGTTCCTGTAAGTTCTTCTTTCAAACCTTCCAGGAACTCTTCGAGTTCGTCAATGGTTTTGACATCGTCTTTTTCATAATAAACTTCGATTTCGATTTCATCGTCCTCGTTCTTACCTAAAACACGGTTATCCAAACCTGTTTTTTCTAATTTTTCCGTGAAGTCCCCGAATACTTCGGTTGGCACTTCAAATTCAACTTTTCTCATAGAGTTAGTTTTAATTGGTTAATTTTATTTTCTTGTTTTTATTTTTCACTGTTAACTTTGAATCACCCGCTTGTTTCGTAGTCCCCTCATAAAGTTTAAGACTTCCGTTTTTTTGAAGAGAATTTTTCTCCCTATACGATAAAACGGTAATCCTTTCTTTTTGTATTGATGGATACTTACTTTGGAGCATTTAAGAAACTGGGCCAATTCTTTAATATTAAAATGCTCTTCTTTATTAGGTGCATTTTCTATCGCCTGCTTATTCTCTTGCTCTTTTTGCATTAATGCTTCATTTATTAACTCTTTTGTTAATGCCATAAACTCTCCTATTGTGAGAGTAAACAGCGGTTTTATTTCCGAATACATATTTTTCCTTTCTTATTTAAATCTGTGGAGAGAAAACACTTTGGTTTTCTGATTGCCAATACTATCCTTCGATTTACTTACTCATAGTCACCTCCTTGCTTATTTTTGCTTTTCATCCAAGCATTTAATTCATGCTTGGAGAAATGCAGTTTCTTTCCTTTTTTATGGAATGGTATTTTTTTATTACTTGTATAATCATAAAGTGTTGTCACCGGCATTTTTAAATACTGGCTCGCTTGTTCTACATTAAAGAACTCATCTTCGCTTAACCTTTGCTTTAATCCTTGCGCGATTGCTTCTCCAATGATGGTCTTCAAATCAGAGACAGTAAGCCTTTCTATTATTAATCGTTTCATGTTCTTTATTTTATAGAAGGGGTTATGATCTCCCCTTTAGTTATTTATACTGTAAAGGTAAAGTGGAAAATAGGATCGGGGTGCCCCCGAATTAACCCCCGATTTTAGGGTTAATCAGTTATCAAGGGATACAAAAGAAAAAACCCCAAACATTTTTAGTTCTGTTTGGGGTAATTATGGTAATTGAAGGTGGTTAGCTTATTTTTTCTTTATGGAATCAATTTCTTTTTGGACTAAAGCAATTCCTTCGAGGTGGTCGATAAGTTCAAACTGCCTTTTTACAAACTCTAAATCTTTTAGCAAAAGATTGTCGGGTTTTAGAAAAGGCAATTTCTTCATCATTTTATAAAGTTCGGAATTATCCATTTTGGAATAAGGCCATGCAAAGAGAGCATGGCCGAAGTGGGTAAAGGCGGCCATAGAACCATCAGTTCTTATATCAATACCCATTATTTCTAATACATAGTAAAATAAAAGAGCTTGTCTGCTTCGCGAAAATTCAGAGTTTTTTATTTTTTGTTCTGTTTCTTCCATAGGTGCGGAGAGTTCTTTTAGCCCCATGTCGCTTGAACTGTTGCTATTTTCCGGCAGGAGTAATAATCTATTTAACCATTCAGATAAAAAAACGGCAATACAGCCAATGTAAAGTTCATATTCTTCGTAATTTAAAATGGGCTCACCTATTTTAAGTTTCTCGAAAAGTTGTGTTTTGTTGAAATCGTCCTTTGCAAAATAGTGCTTAAGGCTAACTTTAATGAATGGAACCATTTTTTCACGATATTTTGTAAGAAGCCTTTTTCTTATAAAATCCTCTTCGTCAAAATAAACCTCTTCATAAATGTCATTGGATGGCATTGCATTGTATATTCCTTTTAGATATTCAATTAATGTTTCAGCTAAATAAACAAGATCATTATTTGCAGTTAAAGGCTTTGCACTTTCGGTAAGGTCTTTAAGAAAATTCTTTAATAGTGAATTGATTAAAGGGTTTCGGTTCTCCATAGTTTAATAACGCTAAATCGGATTTAAAATTACATTGACTAAATAAAGTTAAATAAAAAACCGGGGGGATAAACCCCCGGTAAATTTAAACTACCACAAAACTAGAGCTATGAACCCCCAGTAGGCTAAATATACAAATTTTGTACTGGTCTTGAAAATTATAAAATGCGCTATGATTTTGCCTATGTAGTGGATTGATTATTTACCGAATACCTTAGCCATTTCTTCCGACTTCAGGCTATCAACTACCCTAAAATACCGTTTTGCGGTTTTAAAATCCTTATTACCAGTAATAGCCATTGCAGTTATGAGACTTCCACCTTTAGCCAAAAAATTAGTCATAAAGGTTTTCTTACTAATATGAAATGTAATAACTTCACAAAGGGGAGAGGTAACGGCAATTCTCTTGGCACCTTGAAAATTAACTTGCTGAACCTTTCTTTTTAACTTAACCTTTCGGAATAAGTCTTTTAAATATATATTGGTTTGGAATTGGGAGATAACCGGCAGGCATTTATCACCGAATTTTCCTTTGTATTTTGAAAGAATTTTTTGGGAATAAGGGTTCAAAGGGATCATGTTGCTTTGGTTTGTTTTTGCTACTCGGTAATTAATAAAATTCTTTTGAATATGTTCGGGAGCTAACGCAGCTATATCCGAAAACCTCATCCCAGTAAAACAACCAAAGCAAAACATATCCCTTACCTGTTCGAGATGTTCGGTTTTTTTAAGGTTATATTTAAATAAGGTCATAAGTTCTTCATAAGTAAGGTAAATGATCTCAGGTTCCTCTGTTAGCTTTTTAAAACTCTTCTTTCTAAAATCCAAATTGGTATTATAGTCCCTTTCAGTTGCCCAGTTAAGAAACGCCTTTAAGTCTTTAATCAATTTACCTGTATAAGCGTTTTTATAATCCTTTTCGTTAAAGCAGTAACCCAAAAAGCTATCGTAAAATTCCTGTGTAATATTTTTAAACTCAAGTTTAAATCCTGTTTCTTTAGAAAAGCCGGTAAATCTGTTAAAGGAAGACTTAATATCAGCCATTGTACTGGATGCCTTTATTAATGTAGAACTTGCAAGGTATTCTATAAGGCACTCAGAAAACTTCTTTTTTGCCTTAGAAAGCTGATAATTACCCTTCATAGCCTCTCTTAATTCATCAAGGCTTAATTCCTGACCCAATGCTTTTGACTTATCGTGTATTTCTTCTACTTTAGTTTTTAACTTGCCCAATTCCCGATTAATGTCTGCGGCATCGGCAAAGCCTTTTTTTACTTTCATGGCTTTTTCATCCCATTGTAAACTATCCACCCTGTAACCAGTGAAATATTGGAGGCGCTTGCCCTCAAAACTGTAAAACATTAAAATAGGTACATTTATTAAAATGAGTTTTCCTGTTTCTTTGTCTTTTCGCTTCTCGAGGTAAAATTTGGCTTCTGTTATCATAATTCGTATGTTTTATTACATACGAATTTACATACATTTATTGATTATTCCAAACAAATCTTAATTTACTCAAATTTACCAAATATGCCTTTAAATGCCTATAAATAGGGCATTTAAGATGGTTAGAGTAAATTTAGTTAATTTGGATGAATTAACTCAATTAGTCCCTCCGGGATT
>JANYIQ010000092.1 GCA_025362575.1 Bacteroidia bacterium | reverse complement strand
TAAGTTCGTAAAAATACCCGTGCCACTGGTTACATTCGTTGGCGTGATCGTATAACTATAGCCCGGTGTGCCTCCGCCAGTGTTTATCGTAAAACTTCCACTGCTGCCGCCAAAACACGCTACGTTAGATAAAGTGCCGATCGAAGATACGGGGCCACCGGTGTTACCAATGTTAAAGTTTAAAGTTACAGTACAACCGTTTGCATCAATAACAGTAACTGTTTTTGTTCCGGCAGCTAATCCTGCAACAATGTTTGTTGAACTGAAAGGTCCGCCGTTAAATGAATATTGATAAGGACCAACACCGCCTGAAACAGAAGTTACGGTTGCGCTACCATTCGTTCCACCGCAATTAGCGTTGGCTGTTGCAATAACTGCTGTAGTAGGGCCGGGAATGCTTCCAATATTGAATGTTGCCGTAATGGTACAACCGTTAGCATCCATAACTAAAGAAGTGTGGGTTCCGCTTGCTAAAGGAGAAGCTGTATTACTTCCAACAGATGATCCATCAACCGAGAAGGTATAAGCAGCAGTACCACCTGAAATATTCATGGTAACGCTTCCTACAGAACCTGCACAAGTATTAGGTGCCGTTGCAAAAGTAAGTGCCAGGGCTGCTGGCTGTGTGATAATTGTAGTTTGATTAAATGTACAGTTGTTCGCGTCTTTTACAGTTACGGTATAAGTACCTGCAATAAGGCCGGTAAAACTACCTGCTCCAAAAGGTCCACCATTTAGTGAGTATTGTAATGCGCCTGTACCGCCACCACCTGCTGCCGTTATAGAACCGGTATTTCCAGCATTACATTTTACAGGAGTTGGTGTTAGGGTTAAAGTTAATTGCGCAGGTTGAGAAATATTAACTGAAACCGTAGTTACACAACCTACGGCATCTTTTACAGTGATATTATAATTTTGTGCAGTTAATCCTGTGAAGATGCCGGTAGTGTTTGTTGCACCTGTAGGAGTAAGTGTATAATTGTATCCAGGAGTACCGCCAACAGTATTCACAGTGAAGCTTCCGTTAGCGCCACCAAAGCAACTTACGTTCACACTTGCGCTTATGGTAGATATAGGGCTTCCGGTATTATTAATATTAAAGTTTACAGTGTAAGTACAACCATTGGCATCTTTAATAACCACTGTTTGTGTACCGGCTGATAAAGCACCAACGTTATTTGGCAAAAGGAAAGCTCCTCCGTTAAATGAATATAAATAAGGAGCTAGTCCGCCTGTTACACTGGTAACCGTAGCGCTACCGTTTGCACTGCCACAAGTTGCGTTTCCGGTTACTATTGTTGCTGCAGTTGGTCCAACCACAACACCAATGTTGAATGTTGCCGTAATGGTACAACCGTTAGCATCCATAACTAAAGCTGTATGTGTTCCGGAAGAAAGTCCGGTTGCAGTACTTGCGCTTGTTGATCCGTCAATCGAATAAGTATATGCCGGGGTACCGCCCGCTATGCCAATAGTAACACTTCCAGCCGAACCCACGCATGAGTTAGGAGTTGTAGTGAAGGTCATAGCCAAAGCAGTTGGCTGAGTAATTATTGTTGTTTGACTGAAACTACAGCCGTTAGCATCTTTTACAGTTACAGTATAAGTACCGATCGGTAATCCTGTGAATGGTCCTGCACCAAATGGTCCGCCGTTCAACGAGTATTGTAAGGCTCCTGTACCGCCTCCACCTACTGCCGTTATTGACCCTGTGCTTCCACCGTTACATTTAACCGGAGATGGAGTAAGTGTTAGAGTTAATGCCGGCGGTTGAGTTACCGTTGTTGTTACGGTAGTGATACATCCTGCAGCATCTTTCACGGTTATTGTATAAACCTGTGCTGTTAATCCGTTAAAAATACCAATTGTGTTAGAAGCGTTTGTTGGGGTAATGGTGTAACCGTAACCCGGTGTACCTCCGACTGTATTTACGGTAAAGCTACCGTTTGCTCCACCAAAACAAGTTACGTTAACCACGCCTGCCATTGAAGCAGTAGGACTTCCCGGGTTAGCAATAACGAAGTTCACAGTTAATGTACAAGAGTTAGCATCTTTAATGACAACTGTTTTTGTTCCTACAGTTAAACCACTGATGTTGTTTGTTAAACTAAAAGGTCCTCCGTTGAAAGAATATTGATATGGTGCTAAACCACCTGTTACACTGGTAACAGTTGCGCTTCCGTTAGAACCACCACAAGTTGCATTGGTCACTAAAATAGTGGCGGCGGTTGGGCCTGTTACAACACCAATTACAAAGTTGGCGGTAATGGTACAACCGTTAGCATCTTTTACCAATGCCGTATAAGTTCCGGTTGCTAAACCCGTAGCAGTATTTCCGCTTGTTACACCATTTATTGAATACGTATAAGCTGCAGTTCCACCGGTAACACCAATCGTCACGCTTCCGGCACCACCTAAACATGTATTAGGTGTTGTAGTAAAGCTTATTACAGTTGGACCCGCAACGTTAACAATAACAACGTTCTTTGTAAACGTACAACCGGAAGCATCTTTTACAACTATAGTATAAGTGCCGGGAGCAAGTCCGGTTGTTGAGGTTGCTGTTGTGAAAACTCCGCCGTTTATTGAATAAGAATAAGTTGGAGTACCACCGGTAACAGCACCAATAGAAATGGCGCCATTATTAAGTCCGCAAGCTGCATTTGTAAATGTTGTAGCTAATGCTGTGATCGGTGGTGTGTTTGTAATGTTCACCGTGTAGGTTGTTGTACAGCCAAAATTGTTTGTGAGCACAATTGTATGTGTACCTGCAGCAACGTTTATTACAGTTTGCGTTGCAATGGCTCCTCCATCATAAGTAAATCCTGTAACAACTTGTCCGGCCGGACTTGTATTTGTGATGATGATCACACCATTATTTAATCCGCAGGTTGCATTGGTTTGAGAAATAATTGCTGTTGGTTGTGGGTTTATTACAACCACAGAAGAAGTGACCGAAGTACAACCTCCATTAACAATTGTATGCGTAACGGTATATGTACCCGGAGCTGTAAAGGCATTTGGTCCATAATTGGCCGTAAGACCGGTTGCCGGAGCTCCCGCTGCCGGTGTAAAGGCATACGTGTGCGTACCTGTGGCCGTAAGGGCATTAAATGTAAAGCTGTTTCCGACAAAACACTGCGTAAAACTTGGAGCTGCCGTAAATGCAGGATTGGGTCCGACGGGCGTGGTTATGACCATCGTATTTGTTATGGAACAACTGGCTGTATTGACGACCGTATGAATTACCGTATAGGTTGTGGATGGGGGGAAGCTGACGACCGTTGTAGTTGAAGTTGTTGTGAAACTTGCAGGGGCACCGGCTCCAACGAATGAATAAGTTTGAACGGCCGGTGCTGCACTACCTGTGTTTGTGAAGGTGTAAGTAGTACAACTATTCGCGGCAACAAAAGTAGCTACCGGGTTTGGAGCAAACGTTAAGTTCACTGTTTTTGTAATAGGAGCACATGAACCCGGAGGGGTCATGGTTAAGGTATAGTTTCCGGAAACGGCAGTTGTAATAACCTGATTTGTATTGCTTGTGATACCACTACCCGTTGGCCCTTGCCATATATAAGGCCCGAGTCCTGCAGGAGCGGACACTGTGCTTGAACCAACTCCGCAACCAGAAGCAAAAACTACCGATGAACCAGCCGGAAAAGTATTGGCGTTAACCATGATATTCATTGGCGAACATTTAGCATCAACAAACGCCCAACCCGCGTGGGCCCAACCATCACAATCACTAACTGTAATTTGAACTGTAACACAAGATCCAATATAAGGTGTTAGATCTAAAGAGAAAATTTGCCAAGCTGATGTATAAGAAATACCGGAAGTGTTAACGATCCAACCTGTAGGAACAGTAGATACACAAGAACCTCCGGGAGGAGTTATACTTACCGAAGGACATGCTAAAGGAGCATTCGCACAATTTAATAATGTTATTTTCATGTAAGGTTGATCGCAACAGGCGTGTGATGAACCATCCATCGCTGCCATATATGCAAGCTGGAATAATGCGTTAGATGCGGCTACAGGAAAGGTTTGCTGAATACGAACTGTTTCACCCGTATTGGTGACATTGTCATTCATCTGAAGAACTTTTGTGCCTCCAAGAGGAGAGTTTGGGATAAGTGTCATTGGAGCCGGTGCAGCGTAAGGTGTAGAGCGAACCCAGGCGTTTGTACTACCAACGGTCGGGCAACAACCCCCCATTGTACAAGAGTTTGTATTCTGTCCTTGAGAAACCGTCCAGCCTGCTAATGTAGAACCAACTGAACCAACACTATTCGTTGATGCAGTGCTGGGTGATGCTTCAAAATCTTCGTTAACGCACGGTGCTGCTAAAGGAGAGGTAGGATCCGGACCTTTTGCAAGGTATGAGTTCATTGATGGATTCTGAGAATACCCGAATTTTACATTGATGTACTCGCGCTTTGCACGATACATGAAAACTTTGTATTCGCTTCCAAAAAAGCCTCTGTTCAAAGCTTCCTGATTGGATGAAACTTCATCAAATCCCTGAATCGAATCAGAAGGAAAAACATAACTTAAATATCTTAAGTTATTTGATTGCCCGAAAGCTCTGTTTGTACTGATGCACAGTAATGCAAAAGTGAATGCGCAAAAAAATAGAATTTTTTTCATCAACGGTAATTTTAATGTTTAAATATAAAATTTACCGTGAGATACTCTACTACTGCTCACTCATTTATAGGTGTAATTCACTAATTAAGGGGGCAGCTCCCTCCTTTTTAGGTGCTTTTGAGGCACTTTTCGGCGATTAAAGCGTTTTAGTTGAAGATAAATCGGTCTTTTAGCTCAGTTTCCTTTTCAAAAATGCAGATCATTTGCCGGAAGGTATTGCACAAAAAATTCTCTTTATCATGATTGCCTTTTATTGAAATTAATTGGAAAAGTCTGATTTTTGTTTAACAAAATGCTTTAGAGCAATGTATTTAGATATGTTAGTATAGATATAGGAAATTTTATGGAATGATGTGACAAAAAATATTTCCAATTCGACATTTATTGGACCTAATGAGTTATGAGCAAAATGCACTTTTCTGTCATTTGATGAGCATCCTGTTGTTTAAAAAATGTGATGACACCCATTTTCTAATCCAAATATTTAGTGTTCTATATTGCTTTTTATGCATTTTGTAAAGTTGGTTTTGAGAAGATTAATTGTTAGTTTTAAACATGTCTAGAAATGATTCAAAATAGGAAAATTTTGGTGGAGGCAGGACTTGAACCTGCGACCTTCGGATTTCTAGCCCGA
>JANYIQ010000018.1 GCA_025362575.1 Bacteroidia bacterium | reverse complement strand
AAACCAGTTCGTTAAGTGCATCCAGTTTTACAGAATCGTTCGCGTTACTAAAATAGACCGCTCTTAACGAATCAATTTTCTGACTTTGTGAAAGCAAAATGCCCGATAGAAAAAAGGATATGGTGAGTAGCGCTTTCGCTGTTTTAGTCATAGATCTTTTTACTGAGATCATTTGTTCTTATAAGAGTGCAAAATGGTTAATTTCAGTCTATAAAATTATCATTTTTTTGCTTCTTACAAGCTTAATTCAAAGAAAACTCAAAATAAACAGGACAATGATCCGATACTTTCCTGGCTTCTTTTAAATTGGGAAAGCTTTTGTAAAAAAGAATGACGGCTGATTTAGTAAAATTGATCTTGGCTGAATTGTAAAAGATATTGTCAAATTCAGAAGCAAGGCATTCCCCATCTTTACACTCTTGTTTTAAACTTGTTTTTTTATTGGCAAAAACAGGTTTGTAACCCATGGTTTTAAGTGGCGTAAATACGGTATTCGATTCAGGACAATTAAAATCGCCGCAAAATAAAAACGTTTTACCCGGGTATTCTTCGGGTATTAATTTAAAATACTTGATCTCGGTTTCGGGCTGTGCCGCTTTAGTTATGGCATGAAAAGTACCGACTGTAAATTCTTTTTCGCCGGCTTTAAAGGTGGCAAAATAGGGCTCGCGTTCAATTTCGAGTTTATATTTTTTCTCAAGCCAGGCATCGCCTATTTTTTTAAGCTTTGATGTTTTCCATATAAAGGCATAGCGCTCCGTTTTATTTGGCGTGCTTGTTGTGGGGTCGCTAATGGTATAATCCCATTTGCTTCCGCTTCGGTTCAGCTGGTCGGCCAACCTTGCTACAGCTTGTGCGCCGCCGTTGCCTGCTACTACTTCAACCACTGCAATAACATCAAATCTTTTAAGTGTATTAGCAATGAATATGATCGCGCTGTCGCTTTTGCTTTTGCCGAAATTTTCGAGGTTCCATGAGCATAGACTGATCTGGCCAATGCTGATCTGCGCAAGTAAAAATAAGAAGCTTAGTAGTTTTAGTTTCATAATTGTTAGGAAAGATAATAAAATTTTTTGGGCGTGTCCCTCGTTCCTCGGGCCGGGCTTTCGCCACTCGCTTTTTTTGCTGCTTCGCAACGCAAAAAAGAGCTCAAACAATGGCTCAATCCCTCACGCAGCCTCCAAAAACTAAACTTATCACAATGCTACAATTTGTAGCAACACCTTGCTATAATTCGGGCGTACCTTAGTCAGGTAAAATACAATGTATGAACCGTTCGATAATGCACATAGATCTGGATTCGTTTTTTGTGTCGGTAGAACGACTCAATAACCCGAAACTGGTTGGGAAACCCGTTCTGGTAGGAGGAGCGGGCGATCGCGGCGTTGTTGCTTCTTGCAGTTACGAAGCCCGGAGTTTTGGCATATATTCGGCCATGCCCATGCGAATGGCCCGGCAATTGTGCCCTGAGGCCATTATTGTAAAAGGTGATACCGAACAATACAGTAAGTTTTCGAACGACATTACTGATATCATTCACGAAAGTGTACCGCTTTACGAAAAAACAAGTATCGATGAGTTTTACATTGACCTAACTGGTATGGACAAATTTTTTGGCTGTTACAAAATGGCCGGAGAATTACGACAAAGAATAATGAAGGAAACGCATTTGCCCATTTCCTTTGCTTTATCCACCAATAAAACGGTGGCTAAAGTGGGAACGGGTGAAGCAAAACCAAACGGACAAAAAGAAATTCCTATTGGTACCGAAAAAAGTTTTCTGGCACCGCTCTCCATAAAAAAAATTCCAATGGTGGGCGATAAAACCTATCAGCTGCTACGCGACATGGGAATAGTGTGGATACGCACCATGCAGGAAATGCCAATTGAATTAATGGAACAGGTGCTGGGTCAGAACGGAACGGTGATCTGGAAAAAAGCAAATGCCATTGATAACTCTCCGGTTGAGCCGTATTCAGAACGAAAATCATTATCTACCGAGCGTACCTTTGATCAGGATACCATTGATGTAAAAATGCTGAAGTCTATGTTGGTTGGTATGACAGAGAAGCTGGCCTTTCAGTTACGAAGCGAAGAACAATTAACCGCCTGCGTCACCGTAAAAATTCGTTACTCTGATTTTAATACCTATACCATGCAGGTAAAAATTCCTTACACTTCGCTCGACCATGTGTTGATGCAAAGGGTAGAGGAATTGTTTGATAAACTGTACCAGAAGAGAATGCTGATACGATTGATCGGCGTGCGATTCAGTCATTTGATACAGGGCAGCTACCAGTA
>JANYIQ010000162.1 GCA_025362575.1 Bacteroidia bacterium | reverse complement strand
GCTGCTTGAGTTTTTAAAATCAGCACTTTTTACAGGTTTCGCTGTTACAATTGATTTAGTATTAACTTTTGATTTACCGGTTGGTTTTTTAAAACTCTCTCTTCGTTTCAGGTCTTCCATTTTCAATCCTTCTTCAGCTTTTACTAAACGTTCTTTAGGATACTCTTCTCCCGGAATTACTTCCATAGCCATCTGAAAATAGGTCTTGGCGAGTTCATAATTTTTATTCTCTATTGCCAGATCCCCCAATTTATTGCAGGTACAGAATTTCTGGATCACGTTATATTCGGCATCTTTAACGTTCACTGAAAAATTTAAGCCTCCGTACTTTAAAGTTTTTGTATTCTCATCAAACATTTGAATGTTGGTTTGACTTAATCCTAAGTCACCAACAGCTTTAATTGTTTTTGATGAAATAAAACCGGTCATATCAACTGCAGGAATGGAATTTGTTTCACTGTTTTTAATAAAAATACTTTTATTATTTACACTGAACATTCTTGGGTTATATCCCTCGGCCGTTATAGTAAGCGTATAGTGTCCGGTTGATGGAATATTCATTTCAAAATTCCCGTCTTTATCTGTTGTTGTTGCCAAAATAACGCCTGAAGTAGTTGACAATTCTATGACAGCGCCTTCCAAAAGGGTTGACTGCTTGTATGCTTTAGAACTTAATTTCCAATTTCTTAATTCAACTTTGCTTTTAAGTTTCCAGTTTTGCCCGAACAAAAAGCAAGGAAATAATAAAATGGGAAGAATAAATTTGAAGATGAAGTTTCTTTTCATAAAATAGTTTAACCTGTTACATCAAAGAAAAGAAATTACCCTGTAAATTCCCAAAAAAGCATCTCTTTCCTGTTTTTTCTTGAATACGATCATAATCAAGCGGGGCCTTAATTGGCTTGAAAGCCATGATAGTAAAGGGTTTCGTGTTCGTTAGGTTTTGATATGAAGATTTTGTAACTTTGGTTTACAGTGAAAAAACCGGTTTTCTTATGGAGCTTTCTTATCCTGCTGACATTTAATTCAAATGCTCAGATCAGTTCTTCAACTAATATCGAAATTAAGAGCGAGCGGGGAATGTATTCAAAAGTTTTTTCAAAAACGAATGGTGAGCACGAAGCTATTTTATCTCCAGGGCCTGTTCATTACAAAAAAAATGGAGTTTGGGAAGAAATAGATACAAAGATCATATCAAACAATACCACTTGGCAAAACGAAACGAATGTTATCCGCTCTTATTTTCCAAGCACAATAAGCACTTCTGATAAAATAAAATTAGTTCTAAATTCCGGCGATGAGCTCTTCATTCACTCTGAAAAGAAATTGGTATTACTGAATGGTCAAAGTAGTCCAACTGTATTGTCCGGCGGTTCAAATAATTCTGTTGCAAGCGTTATTGATAACACCATTAGGTATCCGGGTATTTATACAGATATTTCAGATGAATTTGCAATATCACGCGGAGAAATAAAGAACAACCTTGTTCTAGGCACTCTTCCAACTGCTCTAAACACGGTATCTTCGGGCTATTTTGGCTTTCAGGAAATAGTGGAACTTCCTTTAGGTTGGAAGATCGTTGCACTGAATGCAACGTCGGTTAATTCCTTAACTTCTTCTTCCTTACTGGTAAAAGATTCAAGCGGAAATACTGTTCTCAGCATTCCTGAACCGGTTTTCTTTGATAATTATGGCCGCAGCTCCGACGGTTCAAATATGGTTCAGGGTAAATATTTAGTAGCTCAGGAAAATACTAACTGGACCATTAACACACTTGTACCCGGTAAGCTGGTTAAAAGATGTAAACACAAAATATCCGGTCTCTATCGATCCAACAGTTGTTTTTGTTGGTAATACCGGCGGATGGCAATCTCCAAACAATTGGGTTGATAATCCCGGTTTCGTATTTATTGGGGTGTGCTGCGGAAATTTAACGCACAGAGCCTGGATAAAATTTAATATAATAGGTATTCCAACCACTTCATGCATCACCAACGTCGAGATTCAACCTAACGTAACAACGGTTGCTAATGCTAATCCTGAATTAACGTGGATCAACGATGTTACCGGTGCTTTTGGCCCTTATGGTGCTATAACTCCTGCTGCATACAACGATTTTGGAACCGGGAACTATACTTCTTTTACTATTGTGAATACCGGTCTTTATGGCTACTACAGTTTAGGAGCAGCTGCAAATGCCTTGTTACAGGCGCAGCTGGCGGGCGGTTGGTTTCAGGTGGCATTCCAGTTCAATAATGAACCTTCGGTTAACTATAAGATCATTACCGCTACAAGTACAAATTTAAGGGTTACTTATGGTCCGCCCCCCTGCACTGTTTTACCCATTGAACTGATCTCGTTCGATGCTTTATGCAATAACAACAGAGTAAATTTAATTTGGACAACGGCTTCACAAACAAATAACGATCACTTTACAATTGAACGAACAGCCGACGGAATTAATTATGAAACTGTAGGACGAGTTAAAGGTGCAGTAAATAGTAATCAAACCCTTCATTATTCTTTTATTGACGATAAACCTTTAAGGGGAACATCATACTATCGCCTCAAACAAACCGATCTTAACGGGAAATCGAAAGATCTTACATTGGCTTCAGTAACTTGCGATGGAAAAGTAGAGTTTACAATTCATCCAAACCCAAGTGAAGGAATAATCAGCATTGACGGGGCAGAACCGGATAACGATATCATTATTACGGATGTGTTAGGACAAATTATTTTCCAAACAAAAATAACGGATTCAAGAAACAGCATTGATCTTACCGATCAGTTAAACGGAGTTTATTTTGTGAAGATCCTTTCTGCGAACGGACTTATCACAAAGAAGATCATCATCAATAAATAATTTTTTGTTTAGGATTTAATCCACACCCGCATCCTTCATCACTTATAAAAAACAAACTCCACGCGTCTGTTTTGCTTTCTTCCATCTTCGGTATCATTGGGTGCAATGGGCTTTAAGCTGCCATAACCTTTATATGTTAAGCGCCCGGGATCAATGCTTTTTGCAATAAGATAGTCGCATACCGATTTCGCTCTTTTTTCGGAGAGCTTAGTGTTTTGTATCGCACTTCCTTTATTATCGGTGTGCCCGCTGATCTCAATTTTTAATTCGGGTTTTGTAATGAGGTGTCCAACTAAAATGTTAAGCTCCGGGTAAGATGAAGCTAACAACACCGCTTTGTTGCTTTCGAAGAGGACATTTTTTAAAACCAGTGGTTTATCTAATTCAACTTCTCCTGCAGCATCTTTATCAGGCTCTTTAGTTAATGTAGCCATTGGCAAAGTGTCGGTTTTTATAACTACAGTAGTATCAAAATAAGCAACAACAGGTGGATAGACCTGATGCAAACTCACATCATCAATAAAATAATATGCATCGCGTTCTGTTTTCTGATTGATGCGGGTGCGCACGCCTTTAGGTGCTTTTACATCTGTTATTTGAATACCCTTGATATCAAAACTCCCGATGAGTAAAAACTGTTCGCCGCCTTTTGCTTTGTATTCAAAAATTACCTGATGCCAGTTTACTGTATCGGTTCCTATGTCTTCGCCTATTTTTGCGTAAACCGGTTTTAGTCCTGTTATCACATCCGAACTGGTATAAGTTACTTTACTTCTTAAAAAACAGGCCCCCAATTGGTCAACTGCAACACGTGAGTAATCTGCCAAACTTACATACATACTTAATTCATACTTAATTCCGGCTTCCAACAATGAATTTAATTGGGTGAACAAATACTCACGGTAATCGCCATGAGAGAAAGCGTAAATGCCTGCATAACATTTTCCGGTCAATGCTTTTTGCACTCCCATGGGGTTTCGTGGTACGTCTGCTTCTGAAGTTTCTTTTTGTTTTTTGCCGCACTCGCAAAACAGATCTGTTGTAGCCCTTGTAGGCGAAGACCAAGTACCTGAAGCATCAATAGAAGATAGAAGAGTAGGAGTGAATTTATTGTTTTCAAAACTGGAATCGGCTACCAGATTCTGCGCTTGTGCTAATTGAAAGCACATGAATACAAGAACAACGATCCCATATTGTTTTATAAGAAAAAAATAAGATGGTTTTGATGTGTACATCCGCTGTTTAATAATGCGCAATTTACATTTAGTTACGCACTGAAAGTAATAAAAATGACAAACCTGTTAAATATTTCGTTCCTTCAGGTTTATTGAACAAAAAGCCTTAAATTTATTTGATATTGTTAAATTAATACAAAACCCGCAGGAAGAGCAGTCTTCATACGTCTAACTATTAAATAACAATTAAACCAAAAAAACGGAGTATGAAAAAAGCGATCTTAATGCTTGTAGCCGCAAGTGCAATAATTGTCGGGACGACATCTTGCAAAAAGGAAAGAATGCCTAAAGAAGCAATTACCCAAACCGAAACGGTTAACATGAATGCCGACGAAAGTTACACCTTCACGCTTCCAAAAAACTTGAGGAATGATCCGTACGAAATAACGCACGAAGCTTCTCACTTTAGTTTGAGTGAAGTAACAACAAATGCTTCGGGTGATATGGTTTACAAGTATACTCCTGCAAACGGATATGTTGGAACAGATGAGGTAACCCTTTCTAATGATCAGGAAAGAGAAGAACATAAAGGACATCCTGCGGGACCATCACAAGGAGGGCATCACAAAGGAAACTGTGAGGGTGGAGAAGAGGATCATTATATAATTACCATCAAATTTACTGTGCAACGCCAACAAGCCGTAGAGCACAATTAATTTATTAAGATCTGAAATAAAACCTTCCTGAGAGATCGGGGAGGTTTTTTGTTATAATCTAAAACCTTGCGACCAAGATTTTTGTATATTGTGGTGTGAAAAAACTGTTCGCATTTGCTTTAGTAAGTATGTTGATATACTCATGCCGTTTTTCTGAAAAGAATTCACAGCATAGTTTTGTCTGGGAACCTAAACCAGATAGTCTCTTAACCGATACAGCACAGGTCAGCATAATTATTGACTCACTTAAGCTTGAAATTCGGAGATCTGTATCAGATACCGGAGTCATAAACCTGCTTAACGAATTATCAACGAACTGGCGCGGCGAA
>JANYIQ010000150.1 GCA_025362575.1 Bacteroidia bacterium | reverse complement strand
TTCAACATCCTGAAGAGCTATCTGGACAAGAAACTGGCGGAGTAATGACTGGCGGAATAATGAAAGCCGCCCGCTGGCTGCTGATCGCCGGGCAACTGGGTCTCGCGGTCCTGTTTCTGTATTCCGGCTACACCAAACTTTATCCCATTGAACCCTTTGAGTATACTTTTGTAGATCTTGGTGTGGGTGGTTGGAAAACTGCTCCTTTCATTGCCCGTTTTATGATCGGCCTCGAATTTTTTATTGGAGCAATGCTTATTTTTAATCTTTACCTCAAAAAGTTCACCATCAAACTCACCATTGCCACCTTGGTTTTTTTTACCGGATACTTATTAATGATGATCATTACCGCCGGAAACAATGGCAATTGCGGTTGTTTTGGCAATGCCATTGCCATGACGCCCTTACAAGCCATCATTAAAAATGTGATCATGCTCGCCTTTTGTTTTATCATTCTTAAATTTCATGAAGGCTATGAGTTCGGAAAATTATCAAAATGGTTAAGCATCGCGTTATTCTTTACTGCCATGGCCATGCCGCACATTTTAAACTATATTGATCTTGATTATTCTGCCGCCTACTTAAATAAAAGCGAAGATCATTTTGAATTACCATTAGATAGCTTGTATAAAGATGCAAAGATCAATGTTCCTCCTCACTCCCTCAGTAACGGAAAACACATTCTGGCATTTATGAGTGCGTCTTGTCCGCACTGCCGTATCGCTGCTAAAAAATTAAGAATAATGATGGAGAAAAATCCAAGCTTGCCAATTTACCTTGTACTAAATGGCGAGGATGATAAATCCAAATTATTTTTCGAAGATACTAAAGCCACTAATATTCCTTATTGCAGATTGAATGGAAAGAACTTTGTTTATCTCGCAGGCGTAAATATGCCAATGATCTATCTGGTTAATAATTCTATTGTTGAAACCAATGTGGATTACATTCACTTAGACCAAAATGAAATTGAGAATTGGTTAAATAAAAAAGACTAAAGAGACCAAGAGACTTAAGGGACTCAAGACGAAAGATACAAGCCGCTCTTCCGATAATAAAAATCTAAATGTTTTTCAGGATCTCTTTTTCCACTTCCTCACTATCCCACTTCGTTTCAATGTCAGGCATTGCCATAATTTTATCCATAATAGCTTGCTGTCTTATCCCTTCGTTTAAAGCGGTGCTATAGCGTATTTGCGGACTATATGTCACCATTGAATAAAGCGGGATCCATTTATCCGGATGTTTTTCGTTGAAGCGTGCTTCAATTTTTTTCTGCAATAAGAATTTGGGGTCGCCGGTTTTATCACGCATTTCCACAAAATTGGCAATGGCAAGATCAGCGATCGCATCCGAATCAGGCTTACGTGATATCTCGTATGCCCTTAATATTTCGGGCCAATTCTCTTTATGTTTATCTATCAGTTCATTCAATACCACACAATCTTCAAAACCGCAATTCATACCTTGTCCGAAAAAAGGAACAATAGCATGAGCTGCATCACCTATTAAAGCAACTTTATCATCAAACACCCATGGGAAACATTTTACAGTTACCAAAGATGAAGTTGGGTTATTCATGAAATCATCCAACAAAGTTGGCATCAAAGGAACAGCATCCGGAAATTCTGCTTCAAAAAATGTTTTCAGCTGTTCTTTTGTTTTTAAATTCGCAAATGATTTTTCGCCTTCGAATGGCAAAAATAAAGTGCAGGTAAAATTACCATCCATGTTAGGAAGCGCTATCATCATAAAACTTCCGCGTGGCCAGATGTGCAAGGCGTTTTTTTCTAATAAAAATTCTCCGCCTGGTCCCGGAGGAATGATCAATTCTTTATACCCAGCTGAAATATAGTGTTGCTTATATTCAAAACGATCGCTGCTTAATTGCATATTTAAACGTGAGGCTGCAAATGCACCATCAGCGCCAAACACAAGATCGCTTTGATCTGTAGTTATTTTTTTTGTGTTGTTATTTTCAAATGTGGAAGTATTGGTTTGTTTGTTCACATCCGTGCAACGCTCATCAAAATAAATTTTTACATTTTGTTGCTGTTCGGCCAGATCCATTAAACGCATGTTTATCTCTGCACGCGACACTGAATAAATAGCCTGATTATTTTTTCCGTAAGGTTGAAATGCAGTTGAACCATCTCTGTTATGAATGTGTCGCCCGTACATGGGGATCGCGATTTTGCGGATCTCATCAGCAATGCCAACGCCCTCTAAACCTCTCCAGCCACGATCGCTTAAAGCAAGGTTGATCGATTTTCCGGCAGACATAGTGATCTTGCGCATATCCGCGCGGCGTTCAAAAATATTCACTTTGTAGCCACGCTTGGCTAAATAAATGGATAGCAGTGATCCTACTAAACCCGCTCCTACAATGTTTACTTTTTTGCTCATACGTTCTATAATGAGGTAATTTACTACAATTTTACGTAAATCTTATTATAAGATAAAGCCCAAAACCATGAAAGAAATCATTTTTTGCCTCTACTCATAAAAAAACCCGGGCGATAAAACCCGGGTCCATTAAATAAATAGTGATTTAAATTAAGCAGTAACCTCAACCTGAGGCGCTGCTGCTAAGATCTCGGCATTTGCTGCCGAAGCATATTGTTCGAAATTCTTTACAAATGAACCTGCTAAATTCTGAGCAGTTTGAGTAAAGGCTGCTTTATCTTTCCAGGCATTTTTCGGCTCTAAAATTTCGGCGGGAACATCGGGACAAGATTTAGGGAAATTCAATTTAAAGAATGGTGTTGAACCGTATTCTACTTTATCTAACTCTCCGTTTAAAGCTGCGGTAATTAAAGAACGGGTGTAAGATAATTTGATGCGGCTTCCAACTCCGTATTTTCCGCCAACCCATCCGGTATTCAATAACCAAACGTTAACATTGTTCTTCTTTAATTTCTCACCTAATAACTCAGCGTATTTAGTTGGGTGTAATGGTAAGAACACTTTTCCGAAACAGGCCGAGAAAGTTAATGTTGGCTCTGTAATTCCCATTTCTGTTCCTGCTACTTTTGCAGTGTAACCGCTTATGAAGTGGTACATGGCTTGCGCCGGTGTAAGTTTAGAGATAGGAGGTAAAACACCGAAAGCATCACAGGTTAAAAAGAAAATATTTTTAGGAACATCGCCAACTGCAGGTGTAACTGCATTATCAATATAATTTGCAGGATAACTTACACGCGTGTTCTCAGTCTTAGAGATGTTAGCGTAATCAACAGTTGTAGTTCCGTCATAAAACTCAATGTTCTCCAATAAAGAACCAAATTTAATGGCACTGAAAATTTGCGGTTCTTTTTCTGCCGAAAGATCTACGCATTTAGCATAACATCCGCCTTCAAAGTTGAACACACCTTTGTCGCTCCAGCCATGCTCATCATCACCAATTAATTTACGGTTAGGATCGGCCGATAAAGTTGTTTTGCCGGTACCTGATAAACCAAAGAAAATGGCAGTATCACCATTCTTACCAATGTTTGCAGAGCAGTGCATTGGTAATACTTTTTTCTCGTGAGGCAAGATATAATTCAATACCGCAAAAATTCCTTTTTTAATTTCTCCTGTGTATGCAGTTCCACCAATTAAAATAATTTTTTTAGTGAAATTGATAATGGCAAAATTATGCTGACGGGTTCCGTCGATCTTAGGGTCTGCTTTAAAATTCGGTGCATTTAAAATTAACCAGTCGTGTTTAAATGTGGCAATTTCTTCCTTGGTTGGGCGTAAAAATAAGTTATTGGCAAACAAACTACTCCAGGGAGTTTCAGTTACAACACGAATGTTGATCCGGTAAGTTGGATCTGCACAGGCATAAGAATCGCG
>JANYIQ010000105.1 GCA_025362575.1 Bacteroidia bacterium | reverse complement strand
TACTTACCAAAATAGAGGAACTAAGATCGTGAAAGACGATACTTATACCTGGATCATAAATGTGACCAACGTATTTGGAAAAGCCAAGGAGTTTACGGGGCACGTCACATTGATCAAATAAACTTTTTGTAAAATTTATATTAAGAAAGCCGTTCGAAAGAGCGGCTTTTTTGTTTATAACAGTATGATGAGCTTTACATATGTTTCGTTCATCTCGTTATTCCGAAAGCTATCAGAACAGCGGTATTTGATGCCATAATTACTGATGGTTCTGCAAGCTCACAACGCTATTCATTAAAGGCAAATTAAAGCGAAAAATTTCCTAAATCAATTTAAATAGCCTAAATCAACCAAATTTCGAAATTAAATTTATTGTACCCGCCTTTATAATGAGTGAATGAGTATAGGTTTTATCAAAAAAAATGATATATTCACTACGTTATTAATAACCCCACAGTATGAAAAAATACTTTACACTTTCTGCACTTGCTTTATTCGTGTTTGCGTTTAACTTTAAAATGCTATCCCAAAATTCAAAACAGGTTTCTGTTACAGATTCATTAGCCGGATTTGATTTTAAAGGTGCGCTTGAACACGCAAATGAAATGAAGACCGATAAAGAAAAAAACTTTTTCTTAAATCACGCTAAGCGAACGTATAAAATGCAGAAATACGGTCTTTATCCTAATAAGAAGGGTTTAGATAGTAACAAACATAATTACAACCTCACCAATGCAAAAGGTGGTAATAACTCTATCATGCAAGGCCCTCAGCCTGCAGGTTGCACCAACGTTGATTTTGAAGCGGGTAATACAACAGGCTGGACAGTTACAGGCGATTTCTCAATTGTTACAGCAGGAACAGATCCTTACGGCGCATTTCCAAAAGTATATCCCGGCGGAACAGCATCTTTAAAATTAAATGATGATAATATTTCTTCTTCTAAAACAGGTTTCGTTTCTCAGGCAACACGCGTTATACCTGTAAGCGCTATCAACTCAAATTTTCAATTGCATTTCGCGTTTTGTATTTTAAATTTCCCTCACCCTTCAAATGCTGCTGCCTTATTTCAGGTTCAGTTCTTTGATCCTTCAAACAACCTATTATCATGCCCGCAATTTACTTGCTACTATGCTAATCCTCCGGGAGCATTTTTTGGTATGCCTGCAGGTACCGCTCAAACATCTTCGGTAACCGGAATGAATATTGGTTCTCAGGTTTATCCGGTAACTTATGTTCCTTGGACAACCATCTCAATGGATCTTTCGGCTTACATCGGACAAAACATTACATGTAAAATAAATTGCAACTGGTGTATCTATAACTACGATTGGGGATACTGCTATATTGATGCAGATTGTTTTCCTCCGGTTGCAAATACAAATACAGTTTGTCCCGGAACAATTTGCGCGCCTCCCGGTATGTCAAGTTATACTTGGACCTCTCCTCCAAACATAGTATCTACAACTTCATGTATCACGGCTGCAACAATTGGTACTTATACTTTGCAGTACAAACCATTTAGTACTTGTTCAAGTTCAGTGCAAACAGTTTATTATACTGTAATGCCACCACCAACATCAGGTTTTACTTCTGTTAATTCTTGCGGTAACTTTACATTTACAAATACAGGAGCAGGACCACCGGCCATTCAAACGTATTCGTTTGCAGGCACAGGCTCACCTCCTAGTTATACAACTACGGCAACAACAAGTACCATTTCTTTAGCACCGGGCACATACACTGTATATCACACGGTGGCGAACGGAAGCTGCGTTTCAACAACTACGCTTGTCGTCGTTGCCCCGGCAGGACCAAACCCGGCATTTACAACGCCGAGTTATACGCAATGTTTAACCGGAAACAGTTTTGTGTTTACTGCAGTTCAGGCTGTAGGTACACATACATATGGCTTTAATCCAACTGCAGGCGCTCCTGCAACCGGATTAGCAGATCCTTATGGACCTGTGAATTTCACTTCGGCAGGAACATACACAGTTACCCATACTATTACAAATACAGGTTGTACGGCTTCGGCTTCTTCTGTTATTGTTATAAATCCTCAACCGGTAGTTGTAGCAAATAACAATGGACCTATATGTACAGGAAATAATTTAGCATTAAGCGGAGGCGGAGGTACAACTTTTGCATGGTCTGGCCCTGCAGGATTTACATCTGCTCTTCAAAATCCAACCATTACAGCTGTTGGAGTTGTGAACTCAGGAGTGTATACTGTAACAGCTACTTTACTAGGATGTACAAATACTGCCACTACTAACGTTGTGGTAACTACTCCAACTGCAATTGCAAATAACACAGGCCCTTATTGTGCCGGAACCACAGTTCAGTTGAATGCACCTACAGCCAGTTCTTATACCTGGAGTGGCCCGGGTGCTTACGCTTCTAACTTACAAAATCCTTCTCAAACAGGTGCAACGCCTGCTATGAGTGGTGTATATTCTGTTACATTGAATTTTGGAGGTTGTACCGCTACAGCAACTACAGCAGTTGTGGTAAATGCTTTGCCAATTCCATTAGCAAACAGTAACAGCCCAATTTGTTCAGGAACAGATCTTAACCTTGCCGGGTCAGGTGGTGTTACGTATGCATGGACAGGCCCTGCAGGTTATATATCAAGTTCTCAAAACCCAACAATAACTGCCGTAACTTCTGCAAATGCCGGGGTGTATTTGCTGACCGTTATTGATGCAAATACCTGTACAAATACAATTACAACCAACGTGATTATAAATGCGAATCCAATTGTTACTGTTAACAATCCGGTTGTGTGTGTTAACCAAACCATCGGATTGAATTCAAGCGGTGGCGCTTCTTATGCCTGGACAGGCCCGATGGGATACAGTTCGGCAGTACAAAATCCAAACATTCCTAATGCAGTATTAGGCATGGCTGGTCAGTATACCGTTTTAGTAACAAGCGCTGTAGGCTGCACAAACACAGGTGTTGCAAACATTGGTGTAAATCCGGCGCCAACTCCTTCTGTTTCTACTAACAGTCCAATATGCATTAACAATGTGTTAAGCGTTTTTGGAAGCGGTGGCCTTTCTTATTCTTGGACAGGACCTAACGGTTTCTTCAGTACGGCACAAAGTCCAACCATCATGGCAAATTCAACTTCTTTTGGAGGAACCTATTCTTTAACGGTTGTTGATGCGAATGGCTGTACTGCAACAACCGGAGCTGTTGCAATTGTAAATCCAATTCCGCCGATCAACATTGTATCGAGCCCGAATAAAGGTTGTGCTCCATTGTGTGTAACATTTACCGCAGCAACTACGCCAAGCGCAACGGTTGATTGGATCATGGGTGATGGTTCTTATACGCAGGCCAACATTAATTCAAGTGCTTGTTATCATACTCCCGGAACTTATACACTAACAGCTTCTGTTGTTGATGTAAATGGTTGTGAGAATACAACAACTTACACCGTTGAAATTTATCCTAAACCAATTGCAGACTTTAACTACGATCCAATTAAACCATTGGCAAGTGTTGATGACGTGCATTACACAGATGCTTCTTATGGAGCAACCATTACTTCATGGAACTGGTATTTTACCAATACTGCAGGAGCAACTTCCAACATTCAAAATCCTACTTATGTTTATGCTGACGCAGGACAATACGTTGTTGCTTTGGTTGTTAAAAGCGATAAAGGTTGTATCGATACAACATTGAAATCTATTTTAGTTGGAGAAGATTTTGGGATCTGGGTTCCGAATTCATTTACACCAAACTCAGACGGGTTGAATGATATTTTCTTCGCGAAAGGTTATGGCATTGTGAAATTCGAATTGAACATTTTTGACCGCTGGGGAGAAAAAATATTTACAAGTAACGATATTAACGAAGCCTGGGACGGATCTTACCAGAACAGAAAAGTTAAATTGTGTACAGAAGATACTTATATCTGGATCATTAATGTTACCAATGTATTCAGTAAATCAAAAGAATTTACGGGGCACGTTACCTTAATAAAATAGACTAGGAAAATACTTTTTTTAAAAGAAGCCCTTCAGAAATGAGGGGCTTTTTATTTAGGGATCGCCCCCTTTTCTCACCCAATCTGCGTGATTATTCCGCAATCCAAAAATTAATTGATAAAAGGCAAACATCTTTAACGAATAAGGCTTAATTTCGTTTCAGTAAAATAATACCATGAAAAAAACCGCATTATTCTTAGCGCTTACAGGAATTATTTCCGGAGCTATTTCTCAAACAAGACCTAAACCATTAGACGGACCAAAATTTGTGCAAGAGGTCACCAAAAAAGGTAACGAAATGGTTATCCCTTATAAAAAATATGTACTGGCTAATGGCTTAACTATTTTAATTCACGAAGATCATAGCGATCCTGTTGCTTATGTAGATGTAACCTATCACGTAGGTTCAGCCCGTGAGCAGGAAGGCCGTTCGGGCTTTGCGCATTTCTTTGAACACATGATGTTTCAAGGCTCTAAACACGTTGCCGATGAACAGCATTTTAAAATTATTACCGAAGCCGGCGGAACTTTGAACGGTACAACCAATACCGACCGCACCAATTATTTTGAAGTGGTGCCAAGTAATCAACTCGAGAAAATGCTTTGGTTAGAAGCAGATCGTATGGGTTTTTTACTGGATTCGGTAACACAACGTAAATTTGAAGTGCAGCGCGCCACTGTAAAGAACGAACGCGGACAAAATTACGATAACCGTCCTTACGGTTTGGTTGGAGAAAAAATTGGAGAAGCATTGTATCCTGAAGGACATCCTTACAGCTGGACCACGATCGGGTATATTGAAGACTTGAATCGCTCAGATGTAAACGACTTAAAGCGTTTTTACATGCGTTGGTATGGCCCTAACAATGCGGTGTTAACGGTTGCAGGAGATGTGAATACAGACGAGGTTTTAAAATTGGCAAACAATTATTTCGGAACTGTTTCAAGAGGACCGGAAGTAAAACCTCAGAAAATTGAGACCGTAAAATTAGCGGAGTCGCGTTACATTTCTTATGAAGACAATGTGAAGTTTCCGATGTTAAGAATGAGTTACCCAACAGTTGCATCTAATGCACCTGATGAAGCAGCTTTGGTAGTTTTAGGTCAGATCTTATCAGGTTCAAAAGGTTCGCCAATGTACGAAGCCTTCATTAAATCGAAGAAAGCGGTTTCAGCAAATTGCTTTCAGTTTAGCAGAGAATTAGCCGGCCAATTTGACTTTGCCATTCGCTCTAACGCCGGCGCATCGCTTGCTGAAAGTGAAAAAGAATTAAAAGCATCTTTAGAGAAATGGGAAAAAATTGGTGCAACCGATGAGGATATTGAAAAATTCAAGGCTTCTTTTCAAAGTAATTTATATAACGGTCTGAGCACGGTGCAAGGAAAAGGAGCACAGTTGGCGGCTTATTATACGTATACCGGCGATGCTAATTATCTGAAAAAGGAAATTGAGAATTATTTGAAAGTGACAAAAGCAGATGTGATGCGTGTTTACAACACTTACATTAAAGGTAAGAACGCGGTGATCTTAAGCTGTGTTCCGAAAGGAAAAGGCGATCTGAAAGCACATGAAGATACCTGGAAGATGTATAACAGAAATATTCAGCAGGAAAGTGCAGAGTATAAAAATTTAAGTTACACAGAACCAAAAGATAATTTTGATCGCAGTAAAATTCCGGGTTTTAAATCGGCGGCTCTTGTTCCGGTTCCTGATTTCTGGACAGATAAATTGAGTAATGGAATAAAAGTAATTGGTGTTAACACCAACGAAATACCTAAAGTAAACATATTAATTACGATTCCGTATGGTCACCGTTTTGAGCCAAAGGAAAAAGCAGGTTTGGCGAGTTTACTGGCGTCGATGCTGAATGAAAGTACAACATTACACAGTTCAGAAGACATTGAAAAAATGCAGGATAAATTGGGAAGCACCATAAGCGTGAGTGCCGGAAACGAAGAGATAAGCATGAACATTTCCTGCTTAAAAACAAATTTAGACGCAACACTTAAATTGGCAGATGAAATTTTATTCATGCCAAAATTTGATGCTGAAGATTTTGAGCTTGCTAAAAAGGATCAGTTGGACGGCATTACTCAGCAATTAACTTCCGCTGCAAATATTGCCGGCTTAGTTTACAGCAAATTAATTTATGGAAAAGATCACATCATGGGTGGAAACAGCAGTGGTAGTCCTGAGACCGTTGCTAATATCACCATTGACGACCTCAAAAAATGTTACGAAGCTTTATCGTGTAATGGTGCGCAGGTTGCCATAAGTGGAGATGTAAGCAAGGAAGAGATCTTAGGTAAGATGAGTTTTGTATCTAAACTGAAAGTAAATCCATTGCCTGTGGTTAATGAGCCGGCTTTGCCTGTAATTGCAAAAACAAAGATTTATTTTGTAGATAAAAAAGGTGCTCCTCAATCGGAAGTAAGAGCAGGATATATGGCGATACCATATGATGCAACCGGAGAGTATTTTAAAAATCAGATCATGAATTATTCTTTCGCCGGCGCATTTAACAGTCGTTTGAATTTGAATTTACGTGAAGAAAAAGGATTTACTTATGGAGTAAGAGGTGGATTTTCAGGAAGCAAGTTTGCCGGACCCTTTACCATTTCTGGAGGTTTCAGAGCCAACGCAACTGATAGTACTATTATCGAGATCATGAAGGAGATCAAAAAATTTGCTGATGGCGGCATTAAAGAAGATGAATTGGCCTTTACAAAAAATGCAATGGCCCAATCCGACGCTTTAAAATATGAATCTGCTTTTCAGAAATTAGGATTCATTAAACGAATCTTAGATTACAACCTCGATAAAAATTATGTGAGTGCTCAGGGAGAAATTCTGAAGAATATTACCAAAGCAGATATTGATGCAAGAGCGAAGAAATATTTGCCATATAATAATCTGGTGATCTTAATTGTTGGAGATAAAGCTACCAATTATGATAAAGTGAAAGCTTTAGGATATGAGATGGTGGAACTTGATCTGAATGGTAACGAAATAAAGTAAAATTTTAAAAGCATTGCCACTAAAATTTTTGTTGGATTTAGTGTCTTTGTAACAACATGCCGTGATTAGTGGCTAAAAAAAGAATATCATGAAAAAAATAGTTTTAGGATCTTTAGTTGCATTTGCGTTTTCAGTAAGTGCACAAAAAAGTTGTTGCATGGCACCAAAGTCTTCAGAGGCATTTGCAGCACTTAGCAATGATAATAAATTTGTGAGTGCGCATCATGAACCATTACCTTTTACACTTATAAACCCGGTTGGAAAAGAAATAAGTTTTAAAGGCTCAGATGGTAAAGAAGCATATGGTTATGAAGTGAGTACAGAAGCGAAAAGTGATAATGTGATCTTCGTGATCCACGAATGGTGGGGATTGAATGACTACATTAAAAAAGAAGCCGAACGAATTTCTGTTGAAACGGGTTCGCGAGTAATTGCTTTAGATCTTTATGATAAGAAAGTGGCAAGTAACCGCGATTCGGCCGGTAAATACATGCAGGGTGTAAAAACAGAGAGAGCTGAATCTATTATTAAAGGCGCTATAAGTTATGTGGGTTCAAAAGCTAAAATTGCAACCATAGGCTGGTGTTTTGGCGGTGGATGGTCGTTACAAGCCAGTTTACTGGCCGGTAAACAAGCCAAGGCTTGCGTTATTTATTACGGAATGCCGGAGGAAGACCTGAAAAAATTAATGCATTTAAACGCTCCTGTATTGTTCGTTTTTGCTCAAAAGGATCAATGGATCAATAAAGAGGTAGTTAGCAAGTTTGAAGCCAATATGAAGGCTTCAGGTAAGAAAATTACGGTAAAAACATACGATGCCGACCACGCCTTTGCAAATCCAAGTAATCCGCATTTTGAGAGGAGCTTTTCGGAAGATGCTTTCGTGAATGCAAAGAACTTCATCATCCAAAATTTAAAGTAAATAATTGAATATCAGTTATTTGTGAATTTTTTAGATTAAAACCGACTTCATTAAAGGTATAGAGGGTATTTCCCTTATTTCATCAGTAATAACGCTCATTTTGTCTTTAAAATGGTTATTGGCGTTATTTTTCAACAAAATGTTCTTTAAAAACTTGTTCGGTTTAAAAAAACTTCATAGATTTGCACCCCTTATTTTAAAGGAGAAAAACATTAAATTTTAGATACAGTGGACGCATTAAGTTATAAAACGCAGTACGTAAATCAAGCAACCAGCACTAAAGATTGGATCTTGATCGACGCAGAAAATGAAGTTGTTGGCCGTTTAGCCTCTAAAGTAGCATATATGTTACGTGGTAAACACAAAACTAATTTTACACCATTTGCCGATTGTGGTTCAAATGTGATAATTATTAACGCTGATAAAGTTCGCTTTACAGGTAAAAAAACCAGTGATAAAGAATATATCCGTTACACAGGTTATCCGGGTGGTCAGCGTTTTGCTACTCCAAAAGAGTGGTTAAAAAGCAAACCAACTGAGATTTTAACACATGCTATTCATGGTATGTTACCTAAGAACCGTTTAGGACGTACTTTAAATACTAACGTATATATATACGCAGGTACTGAGCACAAACATGAAGCACAACAACCAAAGAAAATTGATTTAAGTAAAATTAAAGCTTAGTATACAGAATGGAAATCATTAATACATCAGGTCGCAGAAAAACTTCAGTTGCTCGTGCGTACATGCAAAAAGGAAAAGGCGATATCGAAGTAAACGGTAAAGACTATAAAACTTATTTTCCAACTCCAACTTTACAATATTATGTAACACAATCATTAAATGCCATTAAGGTATTGAATGAATACGATGTTAAAGTAAACGTAAAGGGCGGCGGGATAACAGGTCAGGCACAAGCTATTCGTTTAGCAATTGCTAAAGCTTTAGTTGAGATCAATCCTGAATACAAAACAATTTTAAGAGGTGCTGAATTAATGACACGTGACCCGCGTATGGTGGAACGTAAGAAATTCGGTCAGAAAAAAGCGCGTGCTCGCTTCCAATTCAGCAAACGTTAATATTTTATTTTATAATTTACAAAAGAAAAAATGCCTAGAACAACTTTTAACGAACTACTTGAAGCCGGTGCACACTTTGGGCACCTTAAGCGTAAATGGAATCCAGCGATGGCTCCTTATATATACGCAGAAAAAAACGGTATTCACATTATCGATTTAAATAAAACTGTTGCCAAAGTTGACGAAGCAGCTGATGCTTTGAAACAAATTGCGCGTTCAGGTAAAAAAATATTATTTGTTGCTACTAAAAAACAGGCAAAAGATATCGTAGCTGAGAGAATTAAGCCTCTTAACATGCCTTATGTTACTGAGCGTTGGCCGGGCGGTATGTTAACCAATTTTGCAACTATCCGTAAATCTATCCGTCGTATGGCGCAGTTAGATAAAATGCAAACAGATGGTACTTATGAGAATATTTCTAAGAAAGAACGTTTACAGTTTTCTCGTGAGAGAGCTAAATTAGAGACTCAGTTTGGTTCAATGGCTGAATTATCTCGTTTACCTGCTGCTTTATTTATTGTTGATATCACCAAAGAACATATCGCAGTTAAAGAAGCAAAACGTTTAAACATTCCAACTTTTGCGATCGTTGATACAAATTCAAATCCAAATGAAGTAGATTACGCTATTCCTGCAAATGATGATGCTTCTACTTCTATCGCTTATATCACTGACCTAATGAGCATCGCTATTAAAGAAGGATTAGCTGAGCGTAAAATGGATAAAGAAGCACAAGCTGCCGAAGAAAAAGAAACTAAAGAAGATTCTAAACATGAAGCAGAAGAGTTAGTAGCAGGCCTTAACATTAAAGGTGCTAGTAACGAAGAAGAAAGTGGTGATAAAGGGGCAGCTCGTAAACCACGCAAAAGAGTGAGCGCAGTAAAAAAATAATAGTATCATATAAATTATTAAGCGGTCACTCTGGAAACAGGCTGACCGTTTTTTTTAACTAGAAATATAAATAACAAATAAAAAATAAAATTATGGCTATCACAGCAGCAGATGTAAACAAATTACGCCAGCAAACAGGCGCAGGTATGATGGATTGCAAAAAAGCATTGGAAGAAACCAATGGTGACTTTGAACAAGCAGTGGATTTTTTGCGTAAAAAAGGCGCAAAAGTTGCCGCTAATCGTGCCGACAGAGATGCAAAAGAAGGAGTAGTTCTCGCAAAAACAAATTCTAAGAACGGAATTGTTATTAGTGTGAATTGCGAAACTGATTTCGTTGCAAAAAATGAAGATTTCATTAAGTTTGCGGATACGGTTGCAACCATCGCTTTAGAGAAAAAACCGGCAAGTATTGATGCACTTAAAGCATTGCCTTATAATTCTGAAATTACAATTGCCGATAAATTCATGGAGCAAATTGGTAAGATCGGAGAGAAAATTGACATTGGATATTTCAATGCAGTTGCCGGCGAAAAAGTTGTTGCATACAATCACCCGGGTAATCGTTTAGCGGTAGTTGTTGGTTTCAATAAAGATATTGATGATGAAGCTGCAAAGAATGTTGCTATGCAAACTGCCGCTATGGCACCGGTTGCCCTTGATAAAGATGATGTAGATGCATCGATCTTAGAGAGAGAATTGGAAATTGCACGCGAACAAATTCGCGCAGAAGGTAAACCTGAAGACATGGTGGAAAAAATTGCTGCCGGTAAATTAAATAAGTTCTACAAAGAATCTACTTTATTGAACCAGGAGTATATTAAAGATAATAAATTATCGATCCGTCAATATTTACAAAGCATAAATAAAGATCTGACCGTAACAGGTTTCAAACGCTTTTCTTTATCTTAAAAATTGAATCCCGACCATTAGGTCGGGATTTTTTTTGTGTACTATGTCAGCCTTCGTCACAATGAATCGTCACGAAGGATCTGTTCTAACAAGAATGTTGTAACAGGAAATTAACCATGAAACATCCATCATTAAAAAAATAAAATTAAATGGCATGATGTGTATACCATGTTACCATAAAAAACAAATTATCTCAACATGAAATATAAAAGAGTATTATTAAAATTATCAGGAGAGGCCCTAATGGGCAAAAAAGGTTTTGGTATCGATCAGGATCGCTTGATGGAGTACGCAAAGGAAATTAAGGAAGCCTACAACGCCGGTTGTCAGATCGCCATTGTAATTGGCGGGGGAAATATTTTCAGAGGCATACAGGCCGAAAAAGGCGGAATGGATCGTGTACACGGCGATTACATGGGTATGTTAGCCACAGTAATTAATTCAATGGCCATTCAGGCGGCATTGGAAGGATTAGGAGTGCAAACACGTTTACAGAGCGCCATTAAAATGGAACAAATTTGCGAGCCATTCATTCGCCGTAAAGCAGTTCGCCATTTAGAAAAAGGAAGAGTGGTTATTTTTGGTGCAGGCACCGGAAACCCTTATTTCACAACAGATACAGCAGCAGCATTAAGAGCCATTGAAATTGAAGCGAATGTTATTTTAAAAGGAACACGGGTAGATGGAATTTACACAGCCGATCCTGAAAAAGACAGCAGCGCTAAAAAATACGATACCATTAAATTCGAAGAGCTTTACGAAAAAAGTTTAGAGGTAATGGACATGACCGCTTTTACACTTTGCAAAGAAAATAATTTGCCGATCATTGTTTTTGATATGAACAAAAAAGGAAATTTGCAAATGCTTCTTAAAGGTGATAAGGTAGGAACTTTAGTGGAGGTTTAGAGATTACCTTAGAAACGAAACTCAATTAGAACATCATCACGACCGAAAGGTGATTCAAGGCGACGTCATTACGAGCGGAACGGAGTGGAGCGAAGTAATCTGCCCTTTACGAAATCATTAAATTAGCGAAATGATTAATCTATGAAACGTGGAGGTGCTGTTTATATTGTAACAAATAAAACTAACTCTACTTTATATACCGGCGTTACCTCCGACTTAAAGAAAAGAATTTCAGAGCATAAGAATAAAGTCTATCCAAGCTCTTTTACGGCAAAATATAATTTAGCTAAGTTGGTTTATTATGAAGGCTTTCATAATATAGAAGAGGCCATTTCGCGAGAAAAGCAAATTAAGGGAGGCTCGAGAAAGAAGAAGGAGGAATTGATCAATTCAGTAAATCCAGATTGGAAGGATTTATACGAAGAAGTTTTGAATTGGTGATCGTTAATGGACAGATTGCTTCATTCCGCTGCGCTGCATTCGCAATGACGAACTCTCGTGACATCGTCGTAGCGACCGCAAGGAACGAAGCGGGAAGCAATCTGAATTTAGAGTGTTTTGTCTTTACCCTTGAGCTAATTACGTAAATGATTATTTCCTGAAGAAATCAATAACAGCACTTGTTATTGTGCCCAATTGCTCCGTTGTTAGATCCGGATACAAAGGCAATCTCAATAAACGATCAGAGTATTTATCGGAATTGATCAGCGTTTTATTTTGTGCTACAAAAAAAGAACTTTTGTGCAGAGACTGATAATGAAAAGAACTTTGTATTCCTTTATTTTTCAGATGTGTAATCAAAGTTGTTCTCTCGTCAGAGCTTTTACAGGTAAAGTAAAAAATGCTTCCGTTCATTTTTTTGTTAGGATCTATAAGAGGCAATGATACCAGGCTTTTTAGGGCATTGTAATAATAATTCCAGATCTCAACGCGTTTGGTTTGTATTAACTCAATGGCTTCGAGTTGTGCCCATAAAAAGGCTGCAAGCATATCCGAAGGTAAAAATGAAGATCCAATATCGGCCCAGCCATATTTATCAACTTCTCCTCTGAAAAAAGCACTTCTATTGGTTCCTTTTTCGCGAATGATCTCAGCACGTTTAATGAATTGCTCATCGTTAATTACCAGCATCCCACCTTCGCCGCAATAAATATTTTTGGTATCATGAAACGAGAATGTAGATAAATGCCCGAAACTACCCAAGGCTTTTCCTTTATAAAAAGAATCCAAGCCCAATGCCGCATCCTCAACTAAAAACAAATTATGTTTTTTTACAAGAATCATTATCTCATCCATATCACAGGCAATGCCCGCATAATGCATGATCACAAGCGCCTTTGTTTTTGGGGTGATCAGAGATTCAATGGTTTTTACATCTATATTTGGATTGTCATTACCCGAGTCGGCAAATATTAATTTGGCACCTCTTAATAAAAAAGCATTCGCAGTTGAAACAAAGGTGTAGGATGGTAAAATAACTTCATCACCATCTTTGATATTTAGCAGAATGGACGTCATTTCCAGTGCATCTGTGCAAGAAGTGGTTAAGAATACTTTTTTGAATCCGTATCGCTTTTCAAAGAACAGTTGACATTTTTGAGTGAATGGACCATCTCCTGAGATCTTTTTGTTTTCAATAGCTTCCTGCACAAAGATCTTTTCCTTGCCTGAAAAATAGGGAATATTAAATTTGATCAGTTCGTTCATCTGTATCTTTGATTAAATCTAATAATAGTTAATGAGATTTGAAAATTTCGTATTCAGAGTAGCGGCAAGCACTAATATTATTCTTTGAGAAGAATGTATTCGTATCCTGCTCTATAGCCAGGCTTAGTTTGTTTTTAAGATCTTTTTCGTCTATACAACAGATCGTATTAAGGAAAGAGCCTTTAATGGGAAAATCCTTCAGGCCCATAGGCATGATAAGGGTTTTGAAACCCCAGAAAAGGCGTTCAAATAATAGGGTTGAGTATAAGGTAACCACAACATCCGCATTAAAGAACTGAAAGGAATTTTTAAGTGAAGCATCAGCTATTTCAATTTCCGGATTCAAACCCTTGTAATATTCCATGGCTTCTTTAATGTTTTGTTTTTCCAGCGGATGCAAAAAAAGAGTCAATTTGTATTTTTTGTTTTCGTTTATGAAATTCAGGAGATAGCTGAGTAATTTGTTTTCATTTTCAACCGCATCTATTTTAAGGTCAACACGACCGGTTTTTTCCCTTAGCCACATTGCGCTTGAGTAGAAACCAATTGTATTTTTAATTATTTCAGGTCTTTTGTTTAAGTAAATTGGTATTAATTCAACAGAAGCCTCCGGGATCCAATGCTGAAAGGCGTTTACATGCATTGTTGATCTGAATAAATTATATTCTTCTTCCTGATATTGAAAACAAAAACTCACCGTGTCAGCAACAATGCACTTATTCCAAACTGACAAAGGTGCTTCTGATGTGATCTTATTAATGAATATCTTAGATTTCATCAGCGAATACGCAAGTAGATTGGCGTCGTTCTCATAGATGCAGAAAAAATGAAGTTTATTGATCCCATGAAATTTCAATAAGTATAACAAATGAAAGGCTTCGATGGTGCCTAGGAAATGCAAGGGATAACGAAGCTTATTTTTTGAAAAAAGGGAAAGTGGTAAAATGAAAGGAAACCACAATGCACTCAGTAAAATGGTGAACAGAGATATTAAAGGAGAAGGACTATTTAAGAGCTGAGAACGGCCTATCAGAACTTTCGCGTCGTCGCCACTAAGGTATTTTACGTAATCAAATCGGGTTTGGGCATGACGTATATCGCCATCAAATAGGGCAATTCCGGATGAAGATCTGTTGAATTTAACTTCTGTTTTTCGGAGCTGGGAAAGAAAGATGGTTTTGAAGACCTTAAAGCAGATGAACAGGTCTTTAGTAGCTTTTTCGGGATAGCGGTAACTTTGATCCCTGAAATTGGTTTTTATTGAATCGTTAAAAGCAGAAGGGGCAGATGAACCAAAAATATTTTTGAGAAGGGCAAGCTTGTAGTAAAAAAATAATTTGAAATAAGACATCATTCTAGATCAGATCATCCATAGATAATGGTTTTCCTTTTTGCAGATCTGTTTTTGCCTTTTTACCTATTACAACATCGTAATATTTTGGAGCGAGACCTAAAGCAGGCCTTATCACTCTTATGTTTTCAGGACTGATAAGTTGCCCGGCTTTAATATCCTCTGAAATATATATGGAGCGTTTGAAATTCAAAGAGCTTTTTTCAGTTTCCTGTACACCTATAAAATCACTACCCATGGCTAAATAAGCTCTTTCTGTTTCAACCACAAGTGCTTTTAGTTCATCCGGTTCTAATGAAAAAGCACTGTCAACTCCACCATCGTCTCTGCTCATGGTAAAATGTTTTTCAATAACGCGGGCTCCTAAAGCAATGGCAGCCACCGAAGCACCAATACCCATTGTATGATCAGATAGACCAACCATGCAATCAAACAATTCTCTTAAACGTGGTATCGCGTTTAAATTGGTGTTTTCTGGTGAAGAAGGGTAGGTGCTGGTACATTTCAATAATACGATCTGTTCGCATCCATTGTCTTTTAATACCTTAACACTCTCCTCAATATCTTTTAAAGTTGAAACCCCGGTTGACATAATAACGGGCTTGCCGGTTCTTGCTACTTTTTTGAGTAATGGATGATGTGTGTTTTCGAAAGAAGCAATTTTATAAGCCGGAACATTTAGTTTCTCAAGAAAATCCACCGAAGTTTCATCAAAGGGAGAACTGAAAGCAAGCATTCCTTTTTCTTTAGCGCGGTTAAAAATAGGTTCATGCCATTCCCATGGTGTAGATGCCTTACCATAAAGTTCATGCAATTCTTCGCCGTTCCATAAAGAAGTTTTATCGTCAATTTTAAAGGCCCCTTTCATAGTGATGGTGTCTGCTGTGTAGGTCTGCAATTTTAAAGCATGAGCTCCGGCTTCAGCAGCAGCATCAACCAGGGCAAATGCTCTTTCGAGAGATTGGTTATGGTTGCCGCTCATTTCGGCAATTATAAAAGGTTTGTGCTGATCACTCACCATAATATTTCCAAATCGGATTGGTTTAATCAATGTATTCATAAAATCCCTTATAAAATTTTTTGCCTGCAGGTGGAGGAGTGTAATTGTCAATGCCTGATCCAAGAACATCCTGAATGCTCCAGATCACATCTTTAAATCCCATCATGTGTCTGAACATAACAGTACTTGAAAAACGCGGATTAATTTCAAAGACCATTGGGCCCTTTTCCGTTAAACGTAACTGAACATTAATGGAGCCTCTTAAATCAATTTTTTTTGCAATTTGATAAAGCAGATCATCTATTTGTTTGTTCTCGACTACAAGACCGTATCCTGAGAAGCCGCCCATCAACTTGCGTTTGTAATTTAATATTCTAATGTTTCCTTTTGCATCTCTGAATAATCCACAGGTATATTCTTCATTCGCGTTTTCCAGATATTGCTGAAGTATGTATCCGGGATATTTCTTCTTATAGAATTCAAATTCCTCAAAATCTTTAACCAGGAATAAGGCCTTGCTTCCTGATCCCGTCCGGTCTTTCAGGATCATGGGAAGTTTAGGTTGAAGAACTTCACTGATAAGAGTTGTTTCAGGATAGATCAGGTTTTCGGTTTTTAAAAACTGAGCAGTCTTTAATTTATCAAAACCAATTTCCATAGCTTTTAAATTGGCAGTGATCAATGGTTTTCCTGATATCTGACTGCTTATTTTTCTTTCGGTAAAAAATCTTAATTCAGGCTCTGAGACCGGCAAAATAATGTCGATGGCATATTTTTTTACAATGCCTTCTAGAACTTCGAAATAATTTTCGGCACGGCATGCAGGAATTTTCTCGCAGATATCAAAAATAAATTTACCGGCATGCTCATCATTCATGTCGCAGCCAATAACACTTTTGAAAAATTTATCGGATTTTAAGATCTTCCCGATGCTTTGACCAATATCGCCGCCACAGCCTGTAACTAATATGTTGTAAGTTTTATTCAAGACCTGTTTCTTTTAAGTATTTCATGCAAATAGGGCAGCGTTGGATCGACTTCTTTTACTTCTTTTTCAAGTTCACTCGTGTCATAAGGTGTTGCTTTCATCTCAACACTTTTATTATCTGTATTTACAATTACCCAATTGGCAATTCCGCCCATGTTTCGTGATTGACCAACTGAACCCACGTTTATCAAAGTACTATGAGTGTTGCGATGAATGAATTGATAATGGGAATGTCCGCACACAACAAAATCTGCATCAGTTCGGTCACATTTGTTCAGTATTTCCGCTTCTGCATCAGGATAAATGTAGTGATCGTGATCCCATGGCGAACCGTGACACATTAAAAAGCGAACCTTGTTCAATTCTATATTCATTTGCTCAGGTGCAGTAGTTATGGTATTGATAGTGTCTTTGTTTAATTTTTCTAATGCCAGTTTATGACCGCTGCCGTATTTTTTTCGCAGATCACTTTCAATTATCTTTCCGTTGAGAATACCTGCCAGGAGATCTTCATGATTGCCTTTTATTAAACTGTATTGCCATTCTGAAAGTAGTTGCATCACCTTGTCGGGATGATAATAGTATCCGACCAGATCACCCAAAACGAGTAATTTTTGAACCTTTTCCTTTTTTGCAATTTGCAGCACCCTCTGTAAAGCGCAACTATTACCGTGAATATCTGATAAAATTGCAACTTTCACTTTACGATTCTTTGTGTTTTAAGAAAGAGACGAGTTGTCTGCCCAATCCAAGATCGGCAAGGGATTTGAAATATTCCACGGCTTTTTCAACGGAAATGGAATGAATAAGATTTTCCATTTCAATACGTGAAAAGTGGGCGTTCTTCCCTTTGCTTTTGTCTTTATTGTAATTAGAATCAGGATTCATTAAGCTGAAATCAATCGGATAGTCACCAATGGAAAATTCGGTTTTAAAGCCAGCGTCAGAAGAAATGGCTTCAAGGCCACTTTTATTAAAGTAAGAAAGATGATCGGGTATGGCGATCCAGAATTCAGAATTAATATATTTTTTTTCGAGCAAGAATTTATGCAGAACGGAAAAATCGTTCGGCACTTCTATAACAAGAACACCATCCGGTTTTAAAAGTCTTTTGCACTCTTTTAGTAAATTCAAGGGATCCAGAACGTGTTCCAGTAAATTATCAAGCCAAACGACATCAAATTTAGTATTGCTCTTTATTAAGGGCTGCATTTTTTCGTAAATGTCTCCTGTTATTAGATCTGGTAAACAATCAGGGTTGAATTTTTTAACTCCAAATTCACTGTAATCCAAACCCACTACTGTCCAGCCTTTTTTCTTATAATAATTTAAAGTGAAACCTTCGCCGCAGCCAATATCCAGAAGTGATCGCTTTTCGGTCTCGGCTGTAAATAATTTTTTGATGACCCAGTTCTTTTGTTCGATCTTATTATTAAAATAAAGATATTCTTCAGGCGGGTATTCAGCCTCGTAGGAACCTTTTCCGGATTGGTAATATTTTTTTGCGTAATACTCTTCAAGTTCGGCGGCACTGGGCTTTTCGGAAACCTCATAAAATCCGTATTTATTCAATATTACTTTAGCGCTCATTGACACAAATTTAAGAATTTATACTGTAGCAAGCAATTCAGGCTTTGTTTGCTACCCATTGTGAAAAGATCTGTTTTATGTTCTTGCTGCTATTTTCAGCAGAGAATGAATTTTGTTTGGTCGAGCCTTCCATCAGTGAAGCAATGCTTTTTTCAGTAAGTTCTGCGCCTGCTTCCGCCAATACGCTGCAATCTTTAGCCAGTTTGTTTTTTATGATGTAGTTGTAAAAATCACTTTGATTATTTGCCGTTTTGATTACGCCTAAATTGGCTCCAACCGCCAGGGCTTCAATAGCCATGCCACTCGAAGAAAGGATGCAGAACGCACTTTTACCATATAGAGTTGCGAGTTCCGATGCGCTCAAATGATCGATCAGTACTAATTCTTTGCCCTTCTGTTTTGCTTCCGATACTGATCTTTCAAGCAATTCTTTGTTAGGATTAAGTTTACCGATCAGAGCATTTATGGTTTTGATATCTGTAAAGGGCAGCAATGAGTTCACTATTCGTTTTGTAAAATTATAAGGGTCGGCACCACCCATGGCAACCAATACTGTTCCGTCTTCTTTTTTTGTTGGCGGTGCTTTTTTAAATTCACTCCGTAATAAGGCGTAATCCAAACCGCAATACACTTTGGTGTAATTTTCTTTGGAATATAAATTTTCAATTCCGCCAACTGCGTGGTTTATTACTGCATCAGCATATTGGTGCCAGGCATGAAGATCATCTATAGCAATTAAAGTACAGCCTAAATTTTGTTTAATTAGTTTTTGATATTCTTCTTTGAAATCGTAGCCGTCTATAACAAGAACATCATTTGGCTTAATGATCTTTTTAATTTCTTTCCATTCATCAAGTAAACTTAGTTTCGGTAAAAAGATTATATCGTTCGTAACAGATCTGATAAGTTCAACGATTTTCGGATCGTTGTTGCTGATTATGAAATGTATTGAAAAATCCGATTTAATGATGTCGGCCAGTGCCAGACAGCGAATGATATGGCCAAGACCAATATTGGCACCGCCTTCAGCTCTTATGAATACTTTAGGTTTAACCATTTATCTGTTGCAGGTATTTGTATTTTAATTCGGCCATAGCCCAATCACCCGCGTTGTCAATATCCTGAGCCTCGAATTCAGACAGGGTTATGAAGCCTGAATTGCCGGTAAAAAGATTTTTATTTTCGTGAAAAGGTTTAACCTTAAAAAAATAGAATTGGCCGGCATCGTGATAACTTGTTTCCAGATCCTGTGAGCGTGCGTTTTTATTTTCAGGCCAGATCATTTCTATTTTATCACCTTTTGTTTTAAGTGCTCTTTGGATAGGGTAGCTGTATTGTAGCACTGAAAACACACTGTCGAAATTATTTTTATTTAAACTGATCTCGGCTGCTTTTAAATGTTCGGGGTTTATCAGGGCAGCAGTAGGATAGATGCAGCAGGCAGTTTCATAGTTCCGGCCGATCTTTTTGTACTGATCAAAAACTTCGGTAAGAACATCAGCGGTTGTTGCAAAGTCATTTGAGTTCTCAGCCGAACGCATAAAAGGAACCGAAGCTCCTGCTTTTAAAGCGATCTCCGCAATTTTATCACTGTCGGTAGAAACCATTACCTCGTCGAACAGGTTTGAATGCATGGCGCAATGGATAGCATAAGAAATAATGGGTTTGCCCAGGAATAATTTAATGTTCTTATCTGGGATCCTTTTGCTTCCGCCGCGGGCAGGGATTATTGCTATGGCCATAACGATTTATAAAATGCAAGATTTAATTAGTATTGTTTTATAGTTCAAGAATTTGTTTTGAGAATTCTGAGTAGTTGGCTTCAGCATAAAAGTTTTTATGCCAAAATTTTCGAACATTTTCGCGAAAAGGAAGTGCGTTTTTTTCTGAATTTCTAAATTTGCTGATAAGTTCAGCTACATTTTTAGGTTCAAACGTTTTGTCAATTAATATGCCTGTTTCGGATGTGCAAATTTCTTTGCATCCGCCAACGTCGGTACTTAACAGCGGAATTCCATAGCTGATAGCTTCCATCATGCTGTACGGCAATCCTTCTGAGCTGCTTAAGCTAACCATAAGGTTAAGCGATTGCGTTTCATAGAAGTGGTGCAATTCAGTTTCATTAAAATGCCCTAAGAAAATAACTTCAATATTTGTTGGAAGTGATTGTGTGTTCCTTTTAATAAGTTCTATTTCATTTTCATCACCGCCTCCAATTACAAACCATTTCGCCTTGAAAGAAATATGTTTTAATATTTCGGGAAACAGTGAAAGACGTTTTATACCTCTTATAAAACAACAGGTTACTAAATTAAATTCGGAAGGATCAAATGGATTGAAGGTTGCCGGTTTAACTGAACCGAGATAGGAATGAGATATTTTATCATTAAATAATGGGTTCATTTTTTTGAGATGATTTTCTCCTTGTTTCGACACACTAAATATTTTATCTAAGTGCGTAAGTTGGAATTCACGAAAAGGAATGATTCCATCTTTTGTTTGTTCTTCAAAAACATCAAAACCATGGGCCCTGCTTAATGCAATTGGTTTTTCAGATCTGCTTTTCAGGATGGCTGCGATGGTTGCGCACTCGTTGCTCCAATAGGCGTAAATTAGTTGAGGGTTGGAATTACTGGGTGAAGTAATTATTTTTTCGATCGCCAAAGCTTTTTGAAAGGTTTTTCTAATATCTGCTAAATAGTATCTTAGCGATCTTAATTTTCTTACCCGTTTTAATATTGCCCACAAATCATCCGATACTTGGCTAAAAATAAAAAAAAGGGATGGAATGGCCGTATCCTCTACTTTATACCGAATTATATTTAACTCTCCTTCATAAGACTGCTCAGGAGTATCAGTAATTGGTATGAAATAAATATTTTTAAAGTGCTGTTTCAAAACTGAAATTTCAGCAAGCAAATAAGGCTCTGATTTTGGGAGAACCGGAAAGCCTGTAGTTAGTATATATAAATTGCGGTTCTCCAGAAATACTAAGTGTTTATACAGCGTTTTGTAAAATGGTTTTGGTTTCAGGTCCGCAATTGAACAAAACATCCAATATGGATAGGTTAGGAACGAATTCCCCCCATAGTTGATCATAAACAGGAAACTTAAAGGGCGAGTTTATTGCTTCAATACTGTTTCGAGTAAAGAGTTCATCATCCTGATATTTTTTAGCGCCCAATCCAGCCAGATATTTTGTTGCACCGAGAGCTTTACAAATTGAGATTAATCGTTCAGTACTTTCGCCTTCAATATTCTTAAGCTCAGAAGATCTAACGATCTGGGTTTTTATTTCGAGTTGAACTAACGAAAATTCGATGAGCTGAATATTAAGATTGCATAAATTGTCGTCCGAAAGTTTCATAATGCTTGAAATCGTATCAAAATAATTATCAAAATATTTGGCCTTTTTATAGTTAGCGGATAATGTACTGATCATCTTTTTTACATGAAGGCCCTTGTTAAATATCACGCAATCCGTAATATTCTGACCAAATTTTCCTGACTGAATGATCGGTAGAGTTAGCCAGCTTTCACCTTGCGGGGTTTTGATACGGTTTCGGTTGGTAAATCCATTCTTAGTAAATTGAACGTTATCTAGAATGACAAATGTGTCGCTCTTATAAATTTTAAAGAAGTACCCTAACCAAGGAACAAAATTGGGCTGATGTATGGAAACTATCATGTCTAAAGAATTCGCTTGTATAAATAATTTTCGCCACTTCTTTCCACTTCGGTAAATCCAAAATGTTTATATATTTCGATAGCTGAAAAATTTGTGTGATGCACTTTTAATGTAACATCTTTTTTTTTACTTTTTTTTGCATTGGCTATCAGTTTAAATAGAAGCTCTTTTCCAGCGCCTTTTTTCTGATGACCTTGATCTATTACAATGCGGTGCAAATGATGAGCTCCTCCTTTATCGGAGACGATCATAAAGCCAATAAGTTCATTATTTTCAAGGGCCACATAACTCAAATTCCATTTTTCCGGGAGCTCAGATAAATAATGTTCGGCTGTCCAGTAATCCCCTTCAAGTTGTGCCGACATCTTTATCATCTTATCAATGTAGAATAGAATTTTTTCCTTGGTAAGATGTTCAAGGTTCATAAAATCAATCTTACAACATCAAAGGTTTCTGCATACTGAACTCCAACCTGCACACCTCTTACAGTAGCGAGTGATTTTATAAAATCACCATTGATATAGGCACGATGTGATTGTGACCTGTATTCGTGAATGGCTTTTATTTTCGCGTCAATATGTTTTTGATCGAGTTTAAAAAAACATGTGGTGTTGAACGATACATTATTCCATGGAACTTCGTAACTTAAAATAGTACATTGCTTGAATGCTCTCAATGCTTCAGTGGCAATTGTAGAATGATCCTGGTGCAGATCGTTGACCGAAGGAATAAATATAATGGATGGATTTATTTTATTTTTTAATTCTATTAATTTATCGAGTATCTCTTGACGATGATAACTGAAAGTTCTTACCTGAAAATCGTAAAGAATTAAATTCTCTGCAGCAATGCCAAGTATTTTTGTAGCTGCTTTTACTTCCCTTATTAATATGTCTGAAGGGAAGTCTTTAAGCACAGATTGTTCACATGCAGAAAAAGCCACATAATAAACTTCATTTTTGTTTTCGATGAGTTTGGATATGGTGGCTCCGCAACCTAATTCACCATCATCGGTGTGAGGTGCCAGAATTAAGATTTTTTGTCCTGAAAATTGTACGTCTTTCATGAGTGTAGGGTTTTTTGCCAGAAACTTTCTGTTTGGTTTTTAAAGTTATTGAAGGTGTGCACCTCTTCGGTTAATTTAATGCTTTGTTGAGCCATACCGGAATGAATTTCAGGATGGCTTATATAATATTCGATTGCATCGGCTAATCCGTTTTCATTGTCTTGTTTTAAAAGTATTCCATTTACCATATCCTTAACAAATAAATGGGTTTGGCCAACATTTCGTGATATAATGGCATTACCCGACGCCATAGCCTCATTCATTGATAATGATGGAAAGTTCTCAAAATCCTGCGTAGATACAAAGCATTTTGATTTTGAGAAAATTTCAGTAAGATTAGGGTGATGACCAATACTAAGTACATCGGTTAAATGATATGCTTCAGCCTTAAGTTTTACTTCTTCTTCCTGATTGCCTTTCCCAAAAATATAAAAATGCCAGTCGGATAAATTGACGCCTCTTTCTTTAAGAATGCGAATGGCTTCAACAAATAAGATGGGACGTTTTGCGATGGTTAATCGTGATGCAAATATTATATGATTTTTTTTAGCAACGGAAGTGTTGAATATTTTCCCACAATACCGTGAAGTGATAGCGAATATTTGCGGCTTGCTTTTTATGAGTTCATTTTTTTGCGAAAATTCTTTGAACAGTTCGTACCAGCTGATAACAGAGTCTATTTGGATAGAGTCGAATAGGCTTCCATAAACGTTTTTATAATTGTAACCGCGACCTTTATCATCAAAATAGTAATACGGAATAAAGCTATCTACAATAGTGATAACAATTTTCGGTCTTATAAAGGCGGGAAGATCATCAATTCGTTTGAGGATTGGATAATACTGAACTCTGTAAAGAGGAATCTGAATTAACTTAATTTTGTAACGGATAATCAGTCCGATTATTTGGAGACTCTCTAAAACATCCTTGAATCTATTGCTAAATACTCTAGATAAAAGAATGTTTTTTTTTCTTTTTAAGTTTCCTATGGCGTTAAAGTTCTGTAGAGAAGATTTATCAGAGATCAGAAATAAGTTATATTTAGGTTTAGAGTTTAGGTACTCGTCAAAGAAGTCTGAAAAAAAACGTTCGGCACCACCGCCACCGCTTAGATCGCCAATTCCGGTAAAAAGAAAAGCAACATTTGTCATCGTTTTATTTGAGAAGATAATAAGTCATTATACTTTTCCAGGGATCGATGTCTTTTCCCCCCTCCTTCGAAAGAACATCATGTGAAAGTAAATACTGTTTTGCATCGGTGACTAATTTTTTGGAAATGTCATTTTCAAGCCATTTATCCTGCGGAGCTGCAAACCCTATTTTATCTTTTCTCCAGGTAATTTTTTCAGGCAATAGGGGCTCAAGACTTTTCCTTAAAATGAACTTTGACCAACCTTCGTGTATCAAAAAGTTATCGGGCAAGCTGAAACCAAATTCAACCAATTCGTGAGATAAAAAAGGCAATCTAACTTCTACCGAATGTGCCATTGCGTTCCGATCGGCATACCTTAAAAGAGAGTTAAATCCTGTACCTGTAATAATTTCACGGAGAGAAATTTTAAGGTTATCATCATTTCTGCCAATAACGTTATCATGAAACTGAAATGAATTTAAGAAATTACTGCTTAAAACTGATTTGGGTTTATCTAAAGTTGTTTTTTTAGCTGACGACACCAGTTTTTTGGCGCCGCTAAATGTATTAAATAAACTCGGGTACCTTAAAAGAAATTTTCCGTTAAAGCTTAGTTGATGTTTTAAACCATGATATTCGAACATCATTTTTTTCTCCAGGGAGTAGGCATTGCTAAAGCTTCCGTATAGCTGATTTAAATAAGTTGTAAAAAAGGGTGTGTAACCGGCAAGGTATTCATCTGAACCTTGTCCGTCAATTAAGACAGTGATGTTATTTGTTTTCGCCAGCTTCATTACATGATATTGTGCAACAACGCTGGCCCCTCCAAAAGGCTCGTCCTGATGCCGAATAATGGCTTCAAGGCTATCCATATAATCATTTTCATTAAGCCATACAGAATGTGGTTCAATATTTTTGGCTTTTTTTACTACTTCTTCAATGAAATTACCTTCATCTTTTTCAAAATTTTTAAATCTAGCCGAAAATGTTTTTTGAACATGTCCTTTTGATTTAAGATCATCAATAGTTAGAACAATGGAAGAAGAATCGAGTCCGCCCGATAAGCAAGAGCCAACCGGCACGTCCGATCTTAATCTTCTTTTTATGGATTGCTGAAACAAAAAATTAAATTTTTCTATTGCATCGGATAAAGAAATTTTAACAGGCTCTTTCAGTTCGATACCCCAGTATTTTTCTTTTTTGAGTTTTCCGTTTGAAAATACTGTCATGCAGGTGGAAGGGTCTAGCCTGTAAATATCCTTAAAAAAAGTTTGCTTAAAGTCAGAAGGATCTCCTTCCATACTATAATTAAGATAATAGTATAAAGTTTGAGGATTAGTTTCTTTTTTGACCTGGGTAAGTAGTTGTTTTATCTCCGACGAAAATAAAAATTTTGTAGAATCGAGATAATAGAAGAAGGGTTTTTCTCCGAACCTGTCGCGGGCACAAAATAATTGTTGTTCTTTTTCGTCCCAAATAGCAAATGCAAACATGCCATCTAAGAATTTTAAACAATCTTTTCCTTTTTGTTGGAACAGCGCTAGTAAAACTTCGGTATCTGATTCTGAATGAAAAACAAAACCGTCTTTAATTAATTCCAGTCTTAATTCAATGTAGTTGTATATTTCTCCATTAAAAGTTATGGTGTATCGTCCGTTGGCGTAATGCATGGGCTGTTGGCCACTTTCGGAAAGATCAATGATGGATAAACGGCGATGCCCTAAGCCAATATTTTGTTTTGAATTTAGCCATTGCCCTTCGCCATCAGGACCTCTGTGCAGAATGGCATCTGTCATTTTTTTCACATCGACTGCGGTTACAGGCGATTGATCAAAGGATAATATGCCGGCTATTCCACACATTCAAACTTCGAACAGAGTTTTCATCAATGATGTAATACAGTTTGTTTTTTAAGATTTTAGAGCTGGTGTACTCGTCAAAAAAATCGGCAAAGAAACGCTCGGCGCCTCCGCCACCTTTAATGTTTCCAATTCCATATATAAATAAGGCAATGTTTGCCATTATGGTTTAAGCATACTTGTGCGCAAGTAATAAGCGCCAGTTTTTCGAATTAACATAACTCACTTTACTATTTTCTTCAGTGGGAATATTAAAGAATTGGGAAGACTTCTGTATTTGCAACTGTATCTCCGGTGTATTCAGCCAATTCTCTTGGGGCGGTTCGTAACCAATTTTGTCTTTTCTCCAGCAAATAGAAGGAGGAAGTATTTCTTCCATGGATCTTCGTAATATGTACTTTGTCCAACCCATGTGTAATTTGAATTCATCGGGAAGACTAAATACAAATTCTACAAGTTTATGACTTAAAAAAGGCAGGCGAACCTCGCGTGAGTGTGCCATCGAATTCCGATCTGCGTAGCGTAAAAGTATTTTTAACCCTTCGCCTGTGGTGTCTGAAATTAATTTTTTCTGAAGATCATCTGAGCCAATGGGCATTGATTGATTTAAAAGAATTCTTTTGTAACGCCCGACTTTCATTCGGGGAGTTTCTCGTTTATATAGTGGTATGTGTGGCGATGCCTGTCCGAGAATTTTATTATACGCGGGATATTCCTGAAAGTATTTTTTCTTGTCATTATAGAATAACTGATCAAGGTAACGTGTGTAGTAAGGTAAATAGCCGGCCAATTGCTCATCTGCACCCTGTCCGTCCATTAACACGGTAACATTGTTTTTTTTTGCCAGTTCCATCACACTCCATTGAGCAACAATGCTTGCTGAGCCAAAAGGTTCATCCTGATGATAAACTACTCTATCAAAAGCGTTCAAAAAATAATCTTCGTCAGGCCAGGTATAATGCACTTCTATGTTTTTACAAGCCTTTACCACTTCTTCAATGTGTTTTCCTTCATCTTTAGAGAAATTTTTAAAGCGTGCCGAAAATGTATTTTGTTTTAATTCATTACCTTTTAATCTGTCGATCAACATTACAATGCTTGAAGAATCCAAACCACCGGAAAGGCTTGAGCCAACAGGTACATCAGAACGTAATCTTATGCGGATCGAGTCAGTAAATAATGACAAGAATTCACGTTTTGCTTCCTCAAGATTTCCTGAAAAGGTTGGTGTGGTGTTTTCAATTGCCCAGTATTTCTTTTTTGTGATGGATCCATTATGGCTTATAATTATATAAGAAGCGGCATCCAATCGTTTTATGGAATCGTAGAACGAATTTTCCATATTTTGATAATCATCCGTATGCCCCAGAGAAATAAAATCCTGTAATCTTTTCTGGTTAATTATTTTTTTAATTCCTATTGGCCAGAATTGTTTTATTTCAGAAGCGAAGATAAATTTTCCAGAATCTTTATAATAATGAAAGGGCTTTTCACCAAATCGATCGCGGGCACAGAATAATTCCTGTTTCTGTTCATCCCAGATCGCAAATGAAAACATACCGTCAAGTTCGTTTAAACATTCGGGACCTTTCTGCATGTACAAGGCCAGAAGAACTTCAGTGTCACTTTCAGAATGAAATTTGTAACCTTCTTTTATTAGTTGAAGTTTTAATTCAATGTAATTGTAAATTTCACCATTAAAGGTTATAGTAAAACGACCATCTGCATAATGCATTGGCTGGCTGGCATTCGAAGATAAGTCGATAATGGAAAGGCGGCGGTGTCCAAATCCTATGTTAGATTCAGAATTAAGCCAATGACCCTCACCATCAGGACCGCGATGCTGAATGGCGTCGGTCATTTTTCTTAATGAAGCCGTGTCAACTTTCTCACCACTAAAAGATAATATTCCTGCGATGCCACACATATTTACAAGCTTTCAAGATTTTTTAAAATAATTTCAGCATTTTTCTCTGCATTGAGTTCCCGGGCACAAATAACAGTATTTAATTTATAGGATTTAATTTCTTCTGTCAAAAGACTATTAACCTTTTTCGCCAAGGACTTATAAGAATAATCTTGAGCCACTATTCCTATTTTATATTTATTAACTATGCTGGCCATCTCATGGTTTGGTGAAATTGCTAACATCAATCGGGCCTGTACAAATTCAAAAAATTTATTGGGAAGGGCCATTTCGTTGTTAAAATTATTTTTAGGGAGAATATATAAACCTATATGATATTTACTTATGAATTGAGGAATTTGTGGATATGGCACCGGATCGATGATATTAATTCTAGGATAATCTTTGATTTTTAGTTTTAATTCCGTGACATAATCTTCATCATTTGGAACCAGCATTAAATCAAAAGTGAATCGCTCATCAAGTAATTTCGCGCAGTCTATCATGTCTTCAATCTTTCGTCCGCGTAAAGCGGCGCCATGATGAATTATTTTTATAGAATCAAACTCCAGGTAGGGCTTGATATCTTGAAATGAAGCTGCATTGGTAATAGTAACCGGATTGACGGAAAATTCATTTTTATATTTTTCGGTAATACTTTCAGTTACACTGAATATCAGATCGGCTTTTGGCAAATAGGTTTTACAGATAAATTCGCTTAATGGTTTTTCATATTTAATCCAGCTGGCATTCTCTTCAAATTCAAGCGGGTAATATTCATGAGCGTTAAAAACCAATTTAGAACTTTCTTTTTTTGATAACTCGTATGCGATCGGCCAGGTATCTATTCCATGTCCGATAACGATATCGTATTTTTCTTTTCCCAGCCGTTTTAATATGGCTTTATGTTTTAAATTCCAGAATTGATTCTGAAAATAAGATGTTTTAGAATATCCTTTAAGAACAAAAATGTTTACAAAAGCAGAAACTGTTTTTCGTAAGATATATGGGTATTTCAAATGAAAATCAATTGTCGGATCTTTAATATCTCGGTATTCTTTTAGGTCTATAAATTTTTCATTTTGATCGCTGATAGAGTCATAACCTGCCGTAGTCACATCAAACTTGTCTTTTATTGCCCAAAATGTTCTTTGAACCCTTGGTGCGGAACGCAGATTGCTTAACTTTAAAAGAAGAACAGTCTTTTTTTGCATTTAAAATTTTAAACCTTCGTGTTCTCCCGGTTTAACATACTTTTTATACCAAACGCAATCTTTTACAGTATCGGTCCATTTGTTGTATACTTGAATGCTCTCCTTTGATTCAGGAATGAACTGTTCTCTGAAAAAAGTTGGATAAATGTCGCAGTCCATTTTAAGACTATCTTTTTCAAGAGCCATTAATATTTTTTTAGTCATTGTAACCGGATTGTGATATTTTTCGATAAAGGCCCTTCCTTTTTTTGCTAGTTCTTTTCTTTTGCTGAGATCTGGTATGATTTCTGATAAAACAGTAAAAATATTTCCCTTATCAATGTTGATCGCAGGAATTTCTTCCAGGTATTGGTCGCTTATAACACACATTCTATGCAGACCATTTAAAAGTACAGCTCCACTTGCTAACACTTCCATGCCCTGCTTACCTAAACCGCCGCCTAACTGACCAATAACTATATCTGCTTGTTCATAATATTTTAGAGCTTCGGCATGAGATACATTTTCAACCAATTTAAATTCAAACTTGATTCCGTTCGCTTGCAATTTTTCTATTGCCTGTAAGATATATTTTGTGCCCTTGATTTCACGATTAGATGGGGCATGAACAATTAAAGGGACTTGTGCCTGATTTGTATTTTCTTTAATGCTTTCAATATCGATTATTGTCGAAAAAAACATATAAGGCCTTAATGCCATTTGACTTTGATCGGGAACAGAAACAATAATGTCGGAATATTTTTCAGCAATTCTTAAATAGTTAAGTTTACTTTCTAAGTGCATTAATGAGTAATCATAATCAGGATATTCCAATGGTGCGTGGCCTTCTGAACTGAAATGTTGTTTCATGGCATAATACCATCGTATATCATCGCCGCAAAATAAAGTAATTATTTTTTTACCTTTTTCTTTTAGAGTTTTATAATCACTTTTATCCGGTTGAAATGAATCCCAAATAAACATAAAGGCATCGCATTCACGGATGGCTTTTCTCCAAACTCTTTTATTAGGACGAAAATATTCCTGTAGTTTTAATTGCAGACTTCTTGGTCTCAATCCTCCAAACCAATATCTTTTCATGGTCGAGAAATTGTAATCTACCTCACCACTTATGATCACAGAATTAACTTCGCTTATAGCGGTCATTGTTTCCACTCCATTTGCATTAAAACCCTTTTTCCAATCCGGGATTTGTGAGGCAATGTTCTGAGTACCTATAAAAACTTTCCTGATCACGCTGTTTTATTTCTGATCAAAGAATTCCAATTTAACGTCATTCTCCATAAGTATAACTTTTCCCGTTACTTTTGCCGGAACTCCCACCGCGATCGAAAAATCAGGAATGTCTTTAGTAACAATTGCTCCGGAACCAATTAAAACATTGTTGCCGATAGTTACACCTTTATTGATGATAGCGCCGTTTCCAATAAAGCAATTATTTCCAATTTTAACCGGCGCATATTCGTAAGGATGTTTTCCGCCCGAAAGTGCCCATTTAACAGTATCGTGTGTTGCAATGTTCACGTTAGCAGAAATAGAACAGAAATTTCCTATTTCCAATCCGCCTGTTCCGTCCAATTCAACATAAGGACCGATCCATGTATTTTCGCCCACTTTAACATCACCTGCAAATGAAACTGAATTGTAAACGGTTATATTTTTTCCTTTACCAAACAGAAACTCACCGCGTTCTTTCCAGTCGGTAAGATCCTCCTGAAAAGGATTGGTGCGTTTGAAATCACGAAATGTAATGTCCCGCAAAGCATATTGCAGATCAAAAAGATCTTTGATCAACTCAGTTCTTTTTGGGTTTGAACTGAAGGAATCCTCCTTCAAAATCTTGTCCAATTCCATGGTCTACTGTTTTTTTAATTGTTTGTTCAATGGTTCTTCCTTCCAGTCTTTCTTTAGCTGCAATTTCTCCGACTTTTAAACCGCAGGCGTTTAACTGGATGACGGGTTCGAATCCTAAATTTTCAGTTCCATAAGTTTGATATCCAAACCCTAAAATTGTTTCCGGATAATAAGATAGTCCGGACGTTTTTAGCTCCTCTGTATCAACGTTCCCTACAATATGTCCCCATATTGCCAGGGGATGTGCTGCGTGAATTTCTTTGAATGTAATTAAACCATCTTTACCGGCAATCAGAATAGGGTCGCTGTGTTCAGCGCAAATAAATGCATCTACATATTCTAAGTCCTTTATTTTTTTAAGTTCGGAATAGGGATGGCAATTTTTTGGCCTTTCTTTTCCGGTAGGTGAGAACCAGATAAAATCAATTCCAATTCTTTCATATAGATGAGCGATCTGATCAGCTGGAATTTTCCCGCCAATCAGAACAATTCTGCAACTGCCAACAGCCACATTCATGTCGAATAAAATTTTGAGGCCAAGGAGCGCTTCTATTATTGTAAAATCTGTCGGCTTGTAATATTCATTGGTTCCTATAACAGGAATGTTGTACTGCTGACAGGCTGAAATATCAAGATCACTTTTCCTGAATTCCCATGTTCCCCACATCAACGGTAGTACGCAGGTTTTCTTAAAACACTTTATGAGTTCAGAACCTATTGGCCTTAACATACCGCTATTGGTGCAGATATCAATGGCAGCGGCATCAATATCATTTTTTGAATTTGTAAACTGAATGTTTTTGACCAAAGCCGGATCAATATTTGAAATGATCTCGAGAATATTTTTCTTATTTTCTTCAAAGGAACCATAGCGGGTATCTTTTCCAAAGGCAATTACTTTTGCCCCGCAAAGTAAGGCAGTTACGGGAGTATAAGCATAGGCTCCGCTGGCACATTCCGTTAGAGTTGTAAGTCCATCAAGAGAAATATCAAGGGTAGAAATAATTTTTCCCGTGAATTTTAAATTTTTCTGAATGAATTTACTTTGATCCACTAGTGAATATATTTTTGCGGTTCATTCATGAGGTTAATGGGGTTTTCTCGCAAAAAATTGTTATACTGTTTTAGAGTAGATGTATGAATGTTATTTTTTGTACAATAATCTAATAGAAATAAGAATAGATCCCGTGTTCCCGGAATGCTTGTATTCCTGTTTTTTAAAAGCTCTTCAGGTACCTGATAAAAATGCTTTACGCTTTCGTACATGGCCTGATCAGGTGTGTTCAGGTAAATGTGAATGGGATGGAAACTAAAAATATTCAACTCAGCCGTGAGGTCAAGTCCGCAATCGTCGAAAGATTTTCCTGCAACCCACTGCCCGTCATCTTCCCAGTTATAAGGGATCCGTGTCAATCCAAAATAATCAAAGGCTTTAATGTTTTTTGCAAATGGAATGTAAATGTTGGAATCGTATTTAAAACCTTTTTCCAGACAATAAATTAGCATGGGGCAAGAATGCGCTAAAGAGTGGGAGCGTATACCCACTGCAGTGGGGTAAAGAGTAATAAGATCATCGATTACCTTTTGATAATTGCCTCCCTGGCCATTTAACAAAAAATTAAAATTAGGGTGGATCCCTATTTCATGAAAGCCGATTTTTTCGACTTGCTTTAAAATTGTCGAATTGTGGGTAGCAAAAAAAGTAGCAGCAATGTGA
>JANYIQ010000034.1 GCA_025362575.1 Bacteroidia bacterium | reverse complement strand
AGTTTCTAATAAAAAATTATAAACCTAAAAAACAAAAAATATGAGTGTTCAAATAACTAACAATGGCGCGAGTTTAAAAATTGTGGATGGCACAGACACGCGGATCATTATGAAAAGTCAAATTCTGGAAATCGCCGTTATTAAAACCAACGTCATTAGAATTGATATTGGTAAAGGAGCGTTAAACAATGTGTTCATCAATTTCGCGGATGTAACTGTTCCTGTGGCCGCCGATCCGGGCGCACTCAGGGATGCTATCAACGATATGCTCGCATCTGCATTAACTGCGGGATCTGCAACGGAAGCACATCAGTTAGAGGAGATCGCAAAGTTAAACGTGATAAGTGATACTACCGGGCAAATTAAAAACTCTGTGACTTCACTCGATAGCAAATTTTTCATCGAGCCTACTCTCATTGACGAGAGTAATCCACTTGTGATCTATAAAGGGTATGCTCTACCTGCTGCTGATCCAGCCGCCGCTTCTTGGGCTATTCAAAAAATCACCAACACGTCGGAGGTTTTGAGTTACAAATGGGCAAACGGAAATAAAAATTTTACAAATGTGTGGAACAACCGTTTAGCATTGGCTTACGCATAAAATAAAAGAAGAAAAACAATGGGATTATTTTTGGATATTCTGACAGGGCGGATATTTAATTTCCGTAACGCTAAAGGTACTGACATCAATGCAGGTGTTTCAGATGCGCTTATCGTTACGCCCAAAGCCCTTGTTGGAAGCGAAGTATTTTGTAACACCAGCATACCGCTGGTGTTTACTTCGCCTTTAGCAAATAAAACAACTACGTTTTTAGTCAGCACTTACCAAGTGGTTATTCCAAGTAACGGCTTTTTATTTCCGAATCGCGGTAGCAAAGTAAAAATACAGGTTTGCGCCAATGTTATTGCAGAGGGTGGTAGCACAGGCGAAGTATGTATCTGGGATGTTTATGCAAACGTGCAAGTACCCTCAACTAATTTTTCATTTTCCAATGCGGGCTGGGCAATTGTAAACAGTCCGATTTATTTATTGAATGCCGGAAAAGTTTACACGCTGGCGGTAAGAAAAGTAACTGGTGTTAATTCTGCGAATGTTCAATTACGTTCTGCAACTATGACCATCCAAATCCCTGTGCTATAATGAGCATTAAAAAATATCATAACCCAGAAGAAATTGTTTTAGGAAATATTCCGGCAATAGATGTTCCTGAAATTAAAATCAGGTATAACCGAAGTTCACGTAAAAAATACTTCGGCAAAGTTAGTTCATCACTTGACGTTGCGGATTTTATTCGCAGAACTTTTCAGCGCGGAGATATTCTATTGCAAGAGCATTTTTTGGTGTTATACTTAAATCAATCCAATATCATTGTAGGCTATTACAGGCATACACGCGGCGGTATCAATTCAACCGTTGCAGATGTACGCTTGATTTTATCAGTAGGGCTTAAATGCGCGGCAGTTAGCATTATTCTTTCACACAACCATCCAAGCGGAAATAACAAACCAAGCGATGCTGATAAAGTTTTAACGAGAAAAATAAAGGATGCTGCAAGCATCATGGACATTAGTGTGCTTGACCATGTCATAGTTACAAAAGATAATTACTACTCATTTTCAGATGAAGGACTTTTAGGAATAGAAAACAAAAAACTACTGACCGAAAACCAAAAGGAGTTTGTTTCGTTCATGGAAAAAGATTTACGCGTAGGATATAAGCATAACAAAAGAAGTACAGAAGCTTTAGCTTATTCTTTAAAGATAAAAGACCTGACCGAAATAAAAGAATTGATTGAGTTAGCTATTGTAAATGTAGCGCGTGAAATCGCTCTTGGCGAAGGAACAACTCTTGAAAAGTACGAGCGAATTGTATCGCTTTACAACAATCAGGTTATTTTATCACACCGTACCAGCCAAAGTATTTTATTACAACAATATTCCACACCCGCACCTATCGCTTATTTGATGGGTGTGTTTTGCGGGCTTCCTGATTTAAAGAAAAAAGGCGGTATCGCTTTAGAACCAAGTGCAGGAAACGGCTTACTCACTATTGCCGCTAAACCTGAAACAGTTTATGTAAATGAAATAGATTACACACGTAACCGCAATTTACAAACTCAGCACTTCGCTAAGGTTTCGGACTTTGATGCAACCGATCCATTTAATTACGCGGATGGAGAAGGAACTTATGATGCCGTCCTAACTAATCCGCCTTTCGGGGTTTTGGATAAACCTGTGGATTTCCACAGTTTTCCTATCAAGGTATTAGATCACCTTATGGCTTTACGGGCTTTAGAAGCAATGAAAGATGACGGCAAAGCTGCAATAATCATTGGAGGCCATACACGCTGGGATAAACTCGGAAGAATAGAAAAAGGAAAGAACCGTATTTTTTTTAATTTTTTATATAGGCATTACAATGTTACTGACGTAATACTTATTGACGGACATAAATTATACACAAGACAAGGCACAGGTTTCCTGGTTAGATTAATTTTAATTGACGGAAGGAAACAGAAACCGGAAGGTGTTGCGCCTGTTTATAATAGCGAGCGCGATAATGTTATACACTCTTTCGCTGCCTTGTATGAAAGGATAATAGGCGAAGCTAATTTACAAAACGAAAATTTTAATGAAACTGAAAATATGATTGATATAAACGATTTGGAAAAAGAAGCTCTTGATATGGAAAATTTATTTTCCCAAGATGGATCAGATGAATTAGGGATGTCTTATACACCTGCTTCAAATGCTTGTGTAGTTTTAAATACACAGGTTCCCGATTCAATGGGCTTTGAAACACATGCAGCATTAGCGCGCGTTAAAGCAGAAGTTGGTGGAAGCATGGACAATTTTGTACGACACCGTTTAGGATATGGTTCTCAAAAGGATTTATGCAATGCCCTTTCCGCCGAACAAATTGACGGCGTGGCTATGGCAATTTATAATATCGAGGCCAGAGGTCAAGGAATGATTATCGGCGATCAAACAGGTATAGGCAAAGGACGTATTGCCGCCGCTATGATTCGATATGGTGTGAGACAGGGAATGAAACCTATTTTCATTACTGAGAAAGCAAGTTTATTCTCATCTATCTACCGCGATCTCTCAGCCATTGGTTCTGCACACTTAAAACCATTCATCGTAAATGGCAGGGAAGCAAAATCCGATATTAAAGACGAAGATGGAAATGTAATTTACCAAGCCCTTGCGCCAAGTGAACAAACAACAATTTTTCAAGACGAGAAAGTCCCTGCATGGTATGACTTTGTAGTTGGTACATATTCTCAATTTAATTCTCCTGAAAGGAAACCAGAGAAACCAAATTTCTTAATGCACATCGCTAAAGATAATTTGCTGATAATGGATGAGGCGCATAATTCAAGCGGCTCAAGTAATACAGGTGAATTCATGCAGAGGGTTGTAAGCGAAACAAAAGGTGTTGTTTTTCTTTCTGCAACTTTCGCCAAACGTCCAGACAATATGCCGATCTACGCTATGAAAACTTCCATAAGTGAAGCAAACCTAACGCGTGATGAATTAGTGGAGGCAATTACAAAAGGCGGCGTAGCCTTACAGGAAGTGTTATCCAGCCAATTGGTTGCCGAAGGGCAAATGATAAGAAGGGAAAGAAGTTCCGAAGGACTCGAAGTTAATTATATCACATTAGATAAATTAGAAGTAGAGCATTGCAGAATAGCTGACAGTATTACAAAAGTACTTCGGGAGATCATTGCTTTTCAATCTAATCACATTGATAAAGTAGTTAACGAGTTGGATAAAATTGCAGTTGCTGAAGGTAAAGAAATAGAATTGCGTGAAGGAACTTCACAAGCCGGAGTAGATAACCTGCCTTATTTCTCCAAAGTGTTTAATGTAATCAACCAAATGCTGTTTAGTATTAAATCGGATGCGGTTGCAGACAGAGCAATTGAAAGATTGAAAGAAGGAAAAAAACCTGTGATTGCTTTTGCTTCAACAATGGGAAGTTTTATTGAGCAAATGGAAAACGAAAAAGGTTTATCGGTAGGTGACGGAGATTTAATCAATATGGATTTTTCAGAAGTGTTGAAACGCGGATTAAATGGCGTGATGCGTTATACGGAGAAAGATGTGAATGGAGAATCCGTTTATAAAAACTTTGAACTATCGGAACTAAGCGAAGACGCAAGACAGGAATATGCTCGTATTCTCGATGAAATAAATAATACAAGTACAGGAATATCAATCAGCCCGATTGATATGATAATTCAAAAAATTGAAAAAGCTGGTTACAAGGTTGCGGAAGTAACAGGAAGAAAATACGCCATTCAACCAAATGCACAAGGGAATAAAGGATTAATTACCGCACGAAAAAAAATTGCTACAAACGATGCCTTTAGAATGTTCAACAACAATGAAATGGACGTTTTAATGATTAATCAGTCCGGTAGCACAGGCGAATCAGCACACGCCATTGTAACTTCTAAAGTTCCTGCGAGCGAAGTAAAGCAAAGGGTAATGATCGTATTACAGGCGGAACTTGATATTAATATTGAAGTGCAAAAACGCGGGAGAGTTGATCGCACCGGGCAAATTTTAAAACCGATTTACGATTATATCACTTCTGCAATCTCCGCAGAAAAGCGGCTAATGATGATGTTGCAGAAAAAATTAAAATCATTGGATGCCAATACTACTTCAAACCAAAAACAAAGCACGAAAATTTTAGATGTACCGGATTTTTTAAATAAATACGGGGACAAAGTAGTAAAAGAGTATCTCATGGAAAACAAAGAGATCAATGAATTGCTTGCAGATCCTTTGCACTTAAAAGATACAAAAGGAAGCGAAGAAGAAGTCGAAGATGCCGCGCATAAAGTATCTGGGCGTGTAGCGGTATTATCTACGCAGATGCAAGCGGAGTTTTATTCTGAAATAACAGAACGCTACAATGATTATGTAGAATACCTAAAACAAATCGGTGACTATGATTTGGAAGTAGAAGCACTCAATTTAGAAACTGAAACTACTGAAACCTCTATTATAAAAATGGGTAAAGGTGGTGAAAGTGCATTTGGTGATGACAGTATTTTAGAAAAGGTACAGGCGAATATTTTGAAAAAACCGTTTTCAAGAACTGAGCTTGAAAATATGTTGAATGAAACTCTTGCCGGGAAATATCCTGAAGAACATAAGCGCGTTTTACTGGATGACTTTACCAATGCAATGGCGGAACGCATACAATCAGAGTTAAAAGCATCCAATGAAAAGTACGAAGGTTTAATTAAAAATGTGCCTAACGAAAAGAAAGTTCAAAAGATTTTGGATACTCAAGGAGAGGGCGCGTATCAAATGGCGATCAAACAACGTGAAGATGAATTAAACGCTGCCAGAAAATTAGATGCAGAGCAAATCCAGAAAACGTACAAATACAAACAGGAATATTTACAGCGAATTTTAAATTTTTTTACTATCGGAAGGATGCTTAATTATCCTGTGGTGAGTTATGATAGTGGAAATGAAAATGTGTTAGCGGTGAGTTTGGGAATAATGATTGATAAGAAAAAGAAAAACCCTTACGCGCCAAGCTCTATTAAAGTGAGGTTGGTAATTGCCAACAGCAATAAATATATCGCAATGCCTGCCAGTTTTAACGAGGGTATTTCAAAAATAATGGCGGCAAGCATGGATACTGAAACACCTGAACAAGATGTATTATTAAACGAATGGGAAACAGAAATAAAGCAGAAAACAAAAGATCGCGGTCTTCGCTATATTATTACAGGAAACCTTTTGCAAGCATTTGGAACGGAAAGCGGGAAGCTGGTAAGTTATACGACTAAAGAAGGGCAAACTAAGAAGGGAATTTTAATGCCGGAAGAGTGGCAACCAAAAGACAGGGGGCAACAAAAAGTAACTGTTCCTATTATCAAGGCTCTCCCTCTTTTACAATCGCTGACTAACGGTCATGCGATGTATGCTTCAAACGGCATCGCTTTTTTTAACGCTGGTGATGCTTACAGAATAATCGTTCCATTGGCGCGATCCAAAGCAGGTGATATTTATTTGGATAAAGATTTATTGGCTTTGGTGACTAAAAACATGTTTGAGAAGTCTGCCGATAAAATGGCTGCTTATTTACCAAAAGAAAATATAGAAGCCTTTGCTACTATTTTGCAAACTAAATTCGGCGTGAGTGTTTCGTTGGGATTAAATCAGCTGGCACTTATAAAACCAAATTCAGAACGGATATCCACTCGAAAACCAATAGTGTTACCGCCAAACGAGGACGATGCCGAGCAGGAACGCATCCGCATTTTAGAACTTGAAGCGGAAGCCCTCGCTTTAGAATTTGATTTAGCAGCTTAACCTTTTAAAAATAAACCCAATGATAAACTCAACAAACTATTTAGAAAAAATTAAAGGGATCAGCTTTTCCCAGCTACCAGAGCATCTTCAAAAGGGACATGCTTATGTACAAAAA
>JANYIQ010000131.1 GCA_025362575.1 Bacteroidia bacterium | reverse complement strand
CCGATTATTACATGATGGATACCAAATATGATGTAGCCATTGTTTTAGGAGGCATTGGCAGAATTGATGAGCGCCAGAAACGTTTCGATTTTCAGTACTCGGCCGACAGGTTATTTCAAACCCTTGATCTGTATTTTAAAGGTCGCGTGAAACAAATTTTATTCAGTGGTGGTTCCGGCAGTATTCGTTTCCCTGAACACAGGGAAGCTGTTTATGTGAAAAAATATTTGAATACCATCGGAGTACCTGATAGTAGCATTATAATTGAATCGGATTCAAAAAACACATTTGAAAATGCGGTCTTTTCAAAACGTATTTTAGATAGCTTAAAATTCAAGGGTTCTGTTCTATTGGTGACATCTGCATATCATATGCCCAGGGCTTTGGCGGTGTTTAAAAAAGCGGGCTATACCAATGTCACGCCATACCTCACCAACCGGGTAAGCGGGCTGCGCCGTTTCGACTGGGATCACTGCTTAATTCCTAATGCTGATGCTTTATTTACCTTGCAATTCTTTATTCACGAGTGGATAGGTTATGTGACCTACAAAGTAAAAGGTTATTCATAAATCTTTCACCCCGTAGGGTTTTAAATAAACTATCACAAACGTTAAAAAACTCAACGAGGTAAAAAATGCTACAATTCGTAGCAAGCAATTTTACTTTGGCAACATAATTTTGTGTCATGATGGATAGTTGTGAAACAGAATTAGGATCGACTTTTTATGTTGATAGCGAATGGGAACTTCTAGGTTTAGCAAATGAACCGGAACAAAAAATCACGAACCCTTTAGAAAAACTGTTGTTCTTTATTTGGCAGTATAAACTGCTGAAACCCGGTGACCTTAGAACCGTAAACGGTAACCTTGTGAAAATAATTCAGCCAGGGGATCTTAATACCGATTCCGGTCCTGATTTTTTTAACGCCAAACTCGAAGTAGATGGAGTTACCTTGGCTGGAAACGTTGAGATCCATACCCGTTCTTCAGACTGGTTAAGGCATGGTCACCAGAACGATACTTCCTACAATAATTTGATCTTGCACGTGGTTTATAAATACGATGCGTCCATTGAACAGAACAAAGCTTTTAATGTGGAAGTCTTAGAACTCAAAAATTATATTGAAGAAGGCGTGATCGAAAAATATAAATCGCTGATAACTTCGAAAGCCTCGATCGCCTGTTCAACGCAGATCCCAAACATTGATAGCATCAAATTACAGAACTGGTTGCAGCGCATGCTCATTGAGCGCTTGGAGGTAAAAACAGATTATGTGAGGCAATTGTTCAATGTGAGTCAGAACGATTACGTGCAAACATTCTATGTTTTGCTCGCACGAAATTTTGGTTTCAAGGTCAATGCCGAACCCTTTGAATTATTGGCCAAAAACTTACCGCTTCACATTTTATTAAAGCATAAAAGCAATTTATTTCAATTGGAAGCATTACTGTTCGGTGCGGCCGGATTTTTAAACCAGCAATTCAAAGATAAATACCCGCAAAAATTGCAGAACGAATTTGAGTTCTTAAAGAATAAATACGGCATCATTCCAATGAATATTAAGTTATGGAAATTTATGCGATTGCGCCCGGCCAATTTCCCAACGCTTCGCATTTCTCAATTTGCATTGATCATTCATCATACTTCCGATCTCTTTTTAAATCCCATTGCATTTGCTGACCCTAAGGAATTGAGTAAGGCTGTAAGTCACGACCATCAGGGTTATTGGCAAACACATTACCGTTTGGATGGCCCTGAAGTTCCGATAATAAATGGTATTGGCGAAAGTTCCATTCAGAACATTAGTATCAACACCATTTCGGCTTACCTTTTCTTTTTCGGAAAGCAAAACGGCAACGACAACTACATTGATGCCGCCGTAAATGCTTACGATAATTTACCCTTTGAAGAAAACTCTAAAACAAAACTCTTTACCGAAACGGGATTAAAATTTAAAACTTCGGGAGAAAGTCAGGGTTTGATAAACCTTTACGATAATTATTGTAAGCATAAGGCTTGTTTGAATTGTGCGGTGGCGAGTAGTTTGTTGATGGGAAAGGCTAACCACGGAGGCATAGAGTTCACGGAGAAACACGGAGGATATAGAAAAGAACAAACGGTGAAAAGGCTAACCACGGAGGCACGGAGTTCAAGGAGAAACACAGAGGATACATAATAGAACAGAAGAATATAGAAAAGAACAAACGGTGAAAAGGCTAACCACGGAGGCACGGAGTTCACGGAGAAACACGGAGGATACATAATAGAACATAAGAATATAGAAAAGA
>JANYIQ010000277.1 GCA_025362575.1 Bacteroidia bacterium | reverse complement strand
GTTTTCCTGTGAATTCAGTATGTTGATGCGGTATTTATCGAAATTTGAAAGGGCAAAACGCTCTTCAGGACTCAATTTTATACCGCTAAATTCTTTGTCACGCAGATCGTTAATGCTAACTACTAAACTTGTGCCAAGTTCTTTAGCAAAAACTTTCTTAAATATATCTCCGGTAAATGCCATGCATCAAAATTAAAGGTATTATTTTTGTTAAACCGCTGTCTGGCACAACTCTTATTAACAGAAGCGTGTTAATTGGATTTAATGATCTTTAATTTACATTTAGTGAAAAAAATATTCGTCCTATTTTTAATTCTTAATGTAAACTTAATGTTTGCACAAAGCCTGAAAGGTATTTCGCGCTACGAGAAAAGATGGGCCCTCTTTCATCCCTTTGCAGCCATCAAAGTAAAAAAGATCACTAAAAAATGCTGGCCGCATTATTCTAACGTAAAAACAAAACAGGTTTTAGATACTTATGAAAGTGGTGGAAAATTAGATGCTTTTAGGCATGTGTTTTTTATGGCGGCTTTAAGTCAGAAAATTAAACCAAGAAAACTTCGTAAGCTCGGCATTGCCCATGAAAAAGGAAACTATAAACAATTCTTAAATGATCAGAACGAACAGGGTGAACAACCTGATAGTCTGGGAACATTAATGGATCTTAAAAACAATGAGGTCGGCTTTGGCATTGGAAAAGAAAATAAAAAAATAAGCCTTGAAGATCTGAAATTAAAAGTAATTAGCACTATCAAAAGCGGCGATGCTTTTTATTTTAAACGAAATACTAATGGAGATTATTTGAATTGTAATGATCAAATAATAGACCTAAGAAACTACTCAGGAAAATGGTTTGTGCCCAAGTGTTTGGTAAAAACGAATGAGTAAATTTTTAACCACGGAGGCACAGAGGGCACGGAGTTTCACAGAGGCTTCTGTTATAAAAAATCAAAGCATCCTCAACTGATGATCCGTTAATTTACAATTGATCCATTCTCCATCTAAATTCGAATTATACTTTTCGTAGAACTTAATAGCGGGTTCATTCCATTCTAAAACCTGCCATTCGAGGCGACGAACCTTTTGTTGCTTGGCTATTTTTACGATCTCATCAAATAATAATTTACCTATTCCTCTGCCCCGCTGACTTTCGGTAACAATAATATCTTCTAAAAACAAACATTTTCCTTTCCAGGTAGAATATTTGTAATAGTACAAGGCTAATCCAACAATTTTACCATGAAGCGTGCTCTGCTCTGCTTCATGGTCTTCTGCAACAAAAAAATCAAAGATCTTGTCTGCCCCGAATCCCCAGTTATGCATTTCAGTTAAGGTTACTTCCACTTCATTGGGTGCTTTTTCGTAGGCGGCCAACTCTTTGATCAGATCAAGAATACCGGCTATGTCTTCTTTTGTTCCAACTCTTATGTTTATTTTACTTGACATAATCTCTATTTTTTCTTGCCACCAATACACCAAAAAACACCAAATTTCACTAAAGCACTCGATGTTTTTTGAAACGATCTTTCTTCGGAGCATTTCTCCGAACTCTATACTCCGAACTATTCTTTAAACATTTGCCGGATCACTACTTTTTGCAATTCGCGTTTAATGATCAGCTCAGCAACAATGTCTATAAAATCAGCCTCAGGATTTAATTTACTAAGTTTTTTAATTTGCAATTCGCTGATATCAATCCTATAAAGCAATTCGTTCAATTTAGTTGAGGATTGCTTAATGACCGCATTTACTTCTATGGCCACCATTTGTAATATCAAACCATAATCGGGCATCACCTTAGAAACAAAATCGCTGTTCAATCCGCTATTCTCAAAATCTTTTTTCAATTGAATTTTGAAAGCCTCGAACAGATCGGGTTTCGTTAAAGCAGAAAAATTATCGGGTAGTTCAATCATTCTTTTTTAAAAGCAAACGTTCTACCGGTTTTTTATTGATGACATGCGATTGTATGATCTCTGTTACATCTTCTTTCTTCACGCCAACATAAAATGTACCTTCAGGATAAATGGCTACGGTTGGTCCGAAATCGCAAATACCTAAACAGCCTGCCTTTTGTGCGCGAATGTTCAACCCTATTTTAAGATCTTTAGTTTGTTTTTTAAATTCAGTTACCAGATCCAAACCATGTGCTTCGCCGCAGCTTAATCGTTCGGTGCCGGTGCGTTGGTTGGTGCAAACAAAAATGTGAATATCGAATACCATGGTATAAAAGTAAGGAAATTTAAGACTTTTTCAACACAGATCACGACGCGTCGTGACTGAGATACAGAGTAACACAGAGATCATTCTATTAAGAAACTCAGTGAAACTCTTTAAAACTCTGCGTTGATCTTCCTAAAACTTCAATCCAACCGAACCAACAAAATTAGTGTTAGATACAGAAAGCACAGATTTATCAGCAAACTTTGGATTATACATATAATAATCTTCGCTTGACATTTGTTTCACTAAACCAAGATCGAATGTCCAGTTCTGATTTCTGAAACCAATACCAACACTATAACTGCTTTTCACGAACTGACCTGAAAATGCAGGGCCAAAAGGACTTCCATAAGAAGCATATCCTAAACGGATGGTAACCGGACTTGTATTAATTTCTAAGCCTGCGCGTAAATTGGATGTGCGTGAATATTTTGAGGAAATGGTTTTATTAACTCCTGAAAAATCTGTAGACTGATCGGCTGAAATAATTGCCTGTCCGTAATTGACACTTTCATAATCAATACCAAGACTAAAATATTTCTTATAAATAAAACCTAAGCTTGCACCGTAACGCATGGGCGTGATGATCTTGTATTTGAAAATACCGCCGTTCTCAGGGAAAGATCCGGTTATTTTTGTTCCACTATCAAATGTGGTCGCCATTTCATAACTGTAAGTATCGGTTAAGTTTAAAACCGATGGCGATTGATAATTGGCGCCGAGTCGCAAAAACTCATTCACTCTGTAGATCATTCCTAATTTTAAATTATAACCGCTTCCGCTTGTTTTATATTTTTCGGTATAGGTCATGGATTTAAATCCGCCTAAAAGCTGTGTTGAATTGGCACCTGCATAATACGTTTGTACAGAATACGAATAGCTATTGGTTAATTTAGTGATGCGTAATGAATCTTTATCATCTGATTCAGTATATGAACCCGCGTAATTGAAACTTACAACAGGCACGCCAAGACTCGCTCCAAAATACAATTTATCCTGAAATGAATATGCGTATCCAAAAGCAAGTTCGTTCATTTTGCCTGTAGTAACAATATTCTTGGTTTGAAGCATGTTCTTCTTAGGATCAATGAATCCATAATATTTACCATTTAGAGTATCCAATAAATATGTTTTAAAAGCAAGGCTGCTGAAATAACCAAGACTGCTTGGACTTGCGTTTCCGGCATCATTTAAAATATCCTGCATAATGGATTTACCATTAGCATAACCTTTTACTGAAATATTGGTATTGAAATTCTGCATTTGATTCAATGAAATCCCAAGAGCGTGCCTGCCTTCAGGATCTCTGTCGTTCTTCCATGCGCCAACAATTCCGAATCCATTAAAGATCAAAGCAGGTTTAAATGCATTTTCGTTCATTGAATTATAAGAACTATTAACGTTCGAGAAACGAATGCCCGGAGAAAAATTCATCTCACCTTTACGGTATAAAGCGATACCGGCAGGGTTATAACTTAAACAGCTTACATTAGCACCCAATGCCCCGAAAGCGCCGCCCATGGTAACAAATCTAGTGTTACCACCTACCCCGGTTTGCGAGTAACGCAAAGCATCCTGATCATTTTGCGCGAAGTATTCTACACTTAGAAATAGCAACGCTATTAGAAATTTAATCTTCATAATTAAGATCTTTATCCTGTTTTATAAATTATCTTGGACGACCGCCACCATTACCACCTGAATTACCATTATTTCGCGGGGACGAATTTACAGGCTGTGGATTTGATTGTTGGAAAGATTTATCTTGCGAGTTATTGAATTTAGGAGCATTATCCATTTCATAAAGATCCTTTTTAGGATTTGGATTCTGGCGTGGTATAATTTCAAACGGTTTACTATCCAATACATCATTATTTTTCGGCGTATTCTTGACCGGCTGATTATTTTGATTGTTATTGATATTCGGATTCAATTCTGTTGCTTTTGGATGATGATAAGTATTGAAACCGTCATTATCGGATGAATTATTTGTATTTGGTCTTCCTATCACAGGAGAATTATTATCCGAAGCATCATTTCCGTTGATCGGTCGCCCGGTGTTTGGTGCACTGATCCCGGAATTATTATCGTATGCAGAAATATTCGATTTTGAATTATTCACATGACGAACCTCATTGAATTTAGGAGCCACTTCCTGGGCCGAATTTACTTCCTGGATATATTTGGCAGCATAACTATCTGCACTTTTTCCCGGATTACTCATACGCAAACCGTTACCGCCATCAGCACTTCCGCGAGGGCCGTAAGTTGCTTTTTTGTATCCGCTATTCACATCAAACTGATTGAAATATCCCCATCCATTACCATATCCATAATAAGGATTGTAGCCATAACCACCATAAGCGTAAGGATTATATCCTCCATAAGGATTGTAACCATAACCGCCGTAAGGATTGTAGCCATAACCTCCATAAGGATTATAACCATACATGCCATTCATATAACCGTTGTTATAACCATTATAGTAACCGTTCATGTATCCTGAAGAATAATTATTGTATGGATGATATCCTCCATAAGAATAGTTTGAGTTACCCCAGTAGTTATAACTGCTGTAAATACTCACACCATACATGTTTGGATTATTGTTGTAATAATATGAATTGGTATACCAATTATCATAATAACCGATACCACCATTATAACCGCCAAATCTTTTCAAACGAGCAGCATATTCGTAATCGTAATAGTCGTCTTTATTGTAATCAGGGCTCTTATATTTGGGATCAGCATCATCTTTTGCCTTTTGAGCGGCAACTTCCTCTGCTTTTTTGCGGTCAGCTTCTTCCTTAGCTTTTTTCTTTTCAGCTGCCAGACGCTCGTTTTCTCGCTTCTCCTCTGCAGGATTGGCGTAAACGTCGTCGTTGGTTGTAGCTAATTTTGAAGTGGAACATGCCCCTAAAACAAGTGAAGCAATTCCCGCAATTAAAATAACCTTTTTCATGATGATAGGTTTAGATAATAGGTTTAAATAAATTAAATTTGCGGGGTGAATTATTATGTAAATTTACAAAACATATGCCAAATTCTACATTATTAGCATATTTTAGTAAATAGAATTTTTAAACAGTTTTAGGAACAGCATATTTAACATTTTTAACAGGTATTATGAGCAAAGAACTTACATCACGTGCGGAAGATTATAGCAAATGGTATAATGATTTAGTAGTTAAGGCCGATTTAGCAGATCATAGTGCCGTAAGAGGTTGTATGGTTATCAAACCTTATGGTTACGGTATATGGGAAAAAATGCAGGCCGCTTTAGATAAAATGTTTAAGGATACCGGACACGTAAACGCCTATTTTCCTTTATTCATACCAAAATCATTTTTCAGTAAAGAAGCGTCGCACGTTGATGGCTTTGCAAAAGAATGTGCAGTTGTTACTCACTATCGTTTAAAGAACGACGGAAAAGGCAATATCATTGTTGATGAAGACGCTAAACTTGAAGAAGAATTAATTATACGCCCTACTTCCGAAACCATTATATGGAATACTTACAGAGGCTGGATCCAGAGTTACCGCGATCTGCCTATTCTGGTTAACCAATGGGCAAACGTTGTGCGCTGGGAAATGCGTACCCGTTTTTTTTTAAGAACTGCAGAATTTCTTTGGCAGGAAGGTCATACCGCCCATGCTACAGCCGAAGAAGCCCTTACTGAAACAAAAAAAATGCTGGATGTGTATGCTGATTTTGTTGAGAATTTCATGGCGGTTCCTGTTATTAAAGGTGTAAAAACAGCTAACGAACGTTTTGCAGGTGCCATCGAAACCTATTGCATCGAAGCTTTGATGCAGGATGGTAAAGCCTTGCAGGCAGGTACTTCCCACTTTTTGGGTCAAAATTTTGCAAAGGCATTTGATGTGAAATTTGCCACCAAAGAAGGCGGACAGGAATTTGTGTGGGCTACTTCATGGGGTGTTTCTACACGTTTGGTTGGAGCTTTGATCATGAGCCATAGTGATGATAACGGTTTAGTGCTTCCTCCAAAATTAGCGCCTATTCAGGTGGTGATCGTGCCAATTTACAAAGGCGACGAAGGACTTAAAAAAGTTTCGGAAGTTGCGACAGCAATTGCAGATAAATTAAAAGCGAAGAACATAAGTGTAAAAACACCCCATGAAGTAGCCCACACAAATTCCTGTCCGCCTTCTTTGGTGGCAAATTTCACATCAAATGCCTTTGCAAAATTTTGA
>JANYIQ010000271.1 GCA_025362575.1 Bacteroidia bacterium | reverse complement strand
CTTTTGTGGCGGACTTATTCCTATTTCGGCTTAGTACCCGCCTTTCCAAGAATTCCAGTTATTTCGTTCCTTAATTAAATTATTTCCATAAATTTACTGGGATCAGTGGCAAAAAAAGAAAATAAACCGGAGTCTTCCAGGCGTAAGCTCGCTAAAGGAATTTATTTGTCTCAAGTGATAGGCAAGGAAGTCCAAGAAGTGCTTTCACATTACGAAGAAGAGCAAAAAATTGAAATAGCAGAACATTTGATCTTAATGTTTCAGGAAATTCGTGAGTATTTTAAAACAAAGGATGAATCCGTTTATACAAAGTATGCAGAGCGCGAAAATGCGCTATTAAAAAAATACAGCAAAGCTTTTAAACCTTTTACAAGTAAAAAATTTTACGAGCTTTTTGATTTTGGTATTATCCTTAGTCAAAAGGACTATTATACCGAAGAAGAATTTAACAACTTAGAAGATCAGGAAAACGATCTTGCCGAATTGGATATAAAACAGCTTACGCAGGCGATGAATAATTTGCTTAATGGCGAACTCCATTATTTATATTTGGAAAGAGAACCTCAGTTTGAAACAAACTCCGAAGAAAAATCTTCAAAAGACGAAGATGATAAAGAAATGACCGAGGCAAGGCAATTGCTGGCTATTTATTATTTACTTAAATCCGGTTTTGGCATCGAACACCGATCGAGTAATTCTGTAAGTGATGTTACTTTATTCGCACATTTACTTTTAGGAAAGAAATTCACTTCGCTACAAGCTTCAAGTATCTATAAAAAATATAAACTCATTCCAAATTATAATAAAGATGAGCAATTGATCAAGGATTTAAAGTACATCAAGTCCTATTTCGAGAAATTAGATCTCCAAAAGGCCTTGGAACTGATCAATAAAGAATTAGAAGCGACAATAAAAGGGCTATTGCCGGCCAAACGGAAGAATTACCTGTAAAGTTTTCTGGTTTTATCCGTCAATTCTGATAGATAGTTCCAAAAAAAGCCGTCATCAACTTCCTTTATCCGTCATTATTCAAATCATCCCCAATTCAACAAATTGACGTTTCAATGTGATTTTTGCCAATTCTAACTATTCCCTATCAAAAATTAATAGCCTGTAAATCAGGCTTTTTTGTTTTTCAATTCATCCAAAAGAAATTTTGGGTAGACCCATAGACTGGCCCTACACCTAAAATCTGCTGCACCTTCGTGTTGTTAAACCAAAAAACAAAAACGACAAAGCGTCAAACAACAATTAAAAAACAAAAAAAAGAAACCATGGAAACAACAATCATCAGCATCATCACCGGTTCAACAACTGGAGTATTAAAAGAGATCAGAGAAAACAACATTCATCATACCTACCTCGGTATCGATCAAAACAACCATTTACTTATGCAGCTAAGTTATGATGATGAAAACAAAAAGATTATAGAAGGCATTTATTGGTATATGAGAGAAATGGAAATTATTACAAATGAAATTTGTGCGATTACCGGACCACTAATAGAACTGGCTAAAAAGGAAGAAGAAAAAAGATTTGAAGAGTATAAACAAAAACAACAGGAGAGTCAGAAAAAGCGGGATGAGATAAAAAAAATGAAGCAACATAAGACAAATACCGAAACAACTAATACATGAAACAATGGAAGAAAAGAAAGAAAATACCCAAGCAAAAAATCAAACTACACCGAATCCCGGTGCAATGAATATTCCTGAATGGGTAATGCATTTGCTTACAGGATTAGGTACAATGGGGGCAGAGTACATGCTTTTCATAAAACCTTTACAGGAAAAAATGGAAATGCAACTAGAAATGATCAAGCAGCAAGGGGCACGGATCGAAGAGTTAGAAATTAACTTAGCAGCGCGTAACCGGAAATCTAAACAATTAGCACAGGAAACCGATGATGAAGGGTCAAGTGATCTTGAACTTTTTCAGGTTAAGCGAAAAACCTCACCAACTCAGAAGTATTCTAATTATGCACAGGTAAAACTTTAAAATAATAGGAATGAAAAACAAAAACATATCAGAAGAAAACATCAAAGTTCCGATAGATCTCATAATGGATATTTTAGGAATAATAATTAAAGAAGGCTTCAAACATGAAGTTATCCAGGTTATTGAAAACCGTAGTACGATAGTAATCGCCCTCTTTCACCACAAAGATTCATTAAGACATCAAAGCGTGTTGGATAACATTAAAAATTTGTTGGATGAATATAAAGAATACCGCTGGGCAGAGAACGAACAATTAGATTGGAGAGGACACTAATGGAAAAAACATGTCAATACTGTAAGGAGACTTTCGTGGCTAAACGAATTGATTCGGTTTACTGTTCACGTTCATGCAGGCAGATGGCCTATATGGATCGTAAACAGAATGTGATCAAAATAATTCCTCCCTTAGCGTTGAGAAATGAAGGTTTAGAGATAACTGATCTTAAAAATAATAAGAATCCGATTCACGAAACGTCAATTGACGGATCTGAAATGAGAAAGTCAAATATTGACGGATCGCTCAAAAATAAAAACCCGTCAATTGACGGCTTTTCGTTAACCAAACTTGATGAAAAAAAACAGGTTGAAGAAAAGTACGTGTATATTCACAGCCAATTTATTGAAGGAATAACCGAAAAAGTTAATGATACAACCAATACTTCAACTTTAAATAACTGTATCATTAACGAACAAGATATACCTACCTATTGGATTGGTTTACGTTTTCGGTGTCTTGTAGAATGTTTGTTATTATTTTCGGAGATGAAATTCACAACAGTTGCCGATCTAATGGAAGTGTGCAATGCTTTCACTACAATACTTCGATCATCTTATTATGTCCTTTTGCCCGAAGAATTTCCGTACAGAAATATAATGGTGAATTTAAAAGAAAAACTAAAAAAAGTTTGTATAAAAACGCATAAGATTGAAAAAATTAAATTCAGATTGGCTCAAGATGATAAAATACAGTTGATTGCAATTCGCTTTGAACTATCACAATTTATTCCCAAAAAACAATTTAATGAACTACTATTTGAAAGCGAAAATGAAAAATAGAAAGGTCGGATTTGCCAATGTTGGCGGTATTTGAGCAGTGAATAAAAAGACTTGGTTATGTTAGGAAAATTGACTATTTTAGATTTTAGACCATCTAAAATGTTACCCTTTCATAAGAAGCAAAAATTTTAAAAGAAAGGAAAAAAGAGATGGAAAAGATTGAAACCAAAATACTAGAATTTAAAAAAACTGAAATAGATGAAACAATAGATTGGACAAGAACCAATGATGTAACCGCCGAAGAAGTTAGATTGACAAAAGGAATGGAACATTTAACTCAAGGGCAGGCAGAAGAAGTAACTCAATTTATTAAAACATTTGCAATGCTGTTAAATACATTGATAGAGAAACAAACAAAAGAAGAAAACAACATAGGGGCGAAAGTCATTCCTTTATACGGAGAAGAACAAATTAAAAAAGCGGCATGAAAAATTCATTATTATTTGACCAGTTTGCAAAAGGCAATACTACAGCATTAAAGCGCACTAATAATTGTGTTATTTATACACGGGTATCCAGTAAAGAACAAGAGCAGGGATACAGTTTAGAAACTCAGCGAAAAGCCTGTGAAGAATATGCAGCCAAAAGTAACTATTCTATTTTGGGACAGTTTGGTGGAACTTATGAAAGTGCAAAGACAGATGAGCGTAAAGAATTCAACAAGATGCTTTCATTCGTTAAGAAGTGCAGAGAAAAAATTACTTATATTATTGTTTACAGTGTAGATAGATTCTCCCGTTCAGGAGCCAATGCCATTTACATCAAAGATCAACTTAGGCAAGAAGGGATTTATTTGGTTGCTGTAACTCAGCCCGGGGACGCTTCAACCTCAAGTGGAGACTTTCAACAGAACATACAAATAATATTTTCACAGTATGATAATCAATTGAGACGTGAAAAATGTATGGCCGGTGTAAAAGAAGCTTTGAACCGGGGTGAGTGGTGTCATAAAGCACCTTATGGTTATGATGAAATAAAAGTAAATGGAAAAAGACAAATCGTTTTGAATGAAAAAGGAAAACTTTTACAAAAAGCATTTTACTGGAAACTAAATGAACGCATCACACATACAGAAATTTCGGAGCGTCTGGCTGAAAGAGGATTAATTCTTGATGAAAAAAGATTATCAGGTTATTTTAGAAATCCATTTTATTGCGGTTTGATGGCGCACAATTCTTTGGGCGGAAAACTAATCGAAGGTAAGCATGAGATCATGATACCAAAAGAAGTATTCCTGAAAGTGAATGATTTATTGAGTGAAAATACGCAAGGCTATTCGTGCCATGAAGAAAATGAACCAATTCCTTTAAAGAGGTTTTTAAAGTGTGGTCACTGCGGGGTTGCTATGCGTGGTTATATTGTAAAAACCAAGAATCTTCCATATTATAAATGCAATACGAAAGGTTGCTGCAATAACAAAAGGGCAAAAGACCTTCACGATGTTTTTGAATCAGGTTTATACTTTTTAACCTTGGCAGAAAATCAAGGTGTTAGGTCGCTTGTAACGAAACAAGTTATTGTGGGCTACAACAAGGGTCACAAGGAAAAAGAAGGCGACAAAGAGACTTTAAAGCGCCAAAAATTGAAATAAATAAGAAGATGGAGCGCTTAGAGGAGCGCCTGATTTTAGAGGAAATTAATCTCGATCTTTATAACAAGTACATTCCAAAATATAAGTTAGAAATAGTGGAGTTGGAACGAAGTATGCTCAAAACCAATAAGCGGGTGTCGAACCTTGAAGAATGGGTAAATAAAGCATTGGACTTTTGTGGCAAACTCCCGACAGTGTGGCATTTGCTGCCATATAAGGACAAACAAATTTTTCAAAATCTTATTTTTCCGGAAGGATTTACCTACAATAAGAAAACTGGTGAAAGTCGAACTACAAAAATAAATTCGGTGTTCCTCTACATTGCCCAGCTGATGCGGGATGTAGCCAAAATAAAAATGGGGGAATCAAAATTAATTTTTGACATCCCCCATTTGGTGG
>JANYIQ010000262.1 GCA_025362575.1 Bacteroidia bacterium | reverse complement strand
GTTTAAGGAAAAACCTTACTTTGGATGGGGGCCCGGAACATATATGTTCAATTATGCACCATATCAGAAAAGCAGTGAGAAAACAATTATCAGTACCAATTTCGGAACCAATGGAAACGCTCATAGCGAATATCTTGGTCCTTTAAGTGAACAGGGCTTTATTGGTTTAGGAATTGTGATCACTCTTTTATTTTCAACTCTGTTCTTAGGATATAGATTGTGCTACACAGTTAAAGACCGCGACCTGAGAATACTTACACATGGTATAATTTTAGGCCTGTTCACCTACTTTGTTCACGGCTTCATCAATAACTTTTTGGATACCGATAAGGCTTCTGTGCCCTTCTGGGGCTTTTTAGCCGTTCTGGTTTGCATAGATCTCTATCACAAGAATTCTACCGAAGAAAAGAAAGTCTAGTTCTCTTAACTGCACCTTATTGTTAAGAGTGCGATGTCATCTACAAATAAATTCTCACCCTTGAACTCTTCTGCATAATACATTATTGATTCATTAATGAACTTTGGCTCTGCATTGCAGTTCTTCGAAATAAGTTCAATAATGGTTTGTTCACTCACATAATCTCCCGAAGAATTCAAAGTATCAGTTAACCCATCGGTATAACAAAACAAAGTGAACTCAGAATTAAAATCCAGTATACCAAGGTCAATTGCCGGCAAAGTGTCGCTAATACCCAATAAGGTGCAACCTCTGCTTAGAATCGAAACTCTTCGGTCTGAACACAAAATAGGTGGATTATGTCCGGCATTAATATATGTTAATTGCTTGCTTTTTGTATTGATCTTTCCCAGAAAAATGGAGACAAATTTTTCGCCGTTCGCGTTTCCCCAAACTCTTTTGTTCAGTTCAATTAAAATATCTTTCAGATTGTGAGTGTAATTAACAAGACTGTGCAATGTAGCCTGCATGTTACTCATCAATAAAGCCGCTGCAATTCCTTTTCCGGAAACATCGGCAACGCAAAAAATGAATTCGTGATTATTTAAACGGATGAAATCATAATAATCGCCGCTCACTTGCTGATGAGGAATGTAGGTTGCCGCAACTTTTAATTCTTCGGTATCCGGAAGATCCTTCGGAAACAGCATCTCCTGCATGGTTTTTGCAAGCTCCAGCTCTTTCTGAATTTGCGCTCGCTGAATGGCCTGACGGTATAACTTTTTGTTTTCAATGGCCACCACAATGATGTTCGTAAGCGTTTGTATAAAAGGCAGATGTTTGATGGCCGCACTTAATTCTATCTTCTGCTCATTCACATCTCCCAATAGAACATAGGCTAAAGGTGTTTTTTTGTGATAGACAGGGATCACAATTTCGAAACTCTTACTAAGATTACCGCGACTGAAACTCATGGTTTCAATCTCGGTGATGTTCAGCAGTTCTTCTTCAAACTCAAAATGATTGAACGACTCGTTAACTCCGTATTTGAGGATGCAGGTCCATTCCTGATCGTGACTAAAAAGCACAAGTTTACCAACCTTTAATCGGTTCTCTAAAACATCCTGATACAGATCGAGAAGCTGTGCTGTTGAAAGACTGTTGTTAATGGCTTTTGTAATTTCTAAAATAGCGCTAAGTTTTAGATCCTTAACAGTGCGGGTGGAAGCTTTTATTTGAAATTTCTTTTCGCTCAAAACAATTTTACTACGTTAAAAAAACAGTTTCTTTTCCCTTTTTGGAAAAATCGGCTTCAATATGTTCCTGCAAAGTAGTTGATAATGATAAACCAACAAAGTCAGCCTTGATCGGGTACCGGGTATGACTTCTATCTACCAGAGCCAAAACACTTAGTCTTTTAATGGGTTTATCCAAGAATAATTTAACAGCATACATTACTGTTTTACCGCTATTCAAAACATCATCAATCAAAACAACTGATTTACCGGCATAATCTTTTTCGTTAAAACTGCACACAGGCGCATGTGACCATGGATTTTCCTTGTCGATCTTGATCTTAAAAAGTTTTATTTTAAGTGGTGCTATTTTTTTTAGGATCTCCTCTATGCGTTCTGCAACCTTATAACCATTACCATCAATGCCAACGAGACATAGTTCCTTTTCGTTATAATTTTTTTCATACACTTCGTAAGCCATGCGGTTAAGCTTCTGACTGATCTGAGTGGCGTCTAATATTTTCGTCTTACCCATTAATATTTTTTCATTAACTCGTTCAACTTTTGTTTTACTTTATCGTTTGGTTCTACCAATGGCAAACGAACTGTAGTACCGCAAACTTTTAATGTGCTTAATGCCTGTTTTACTCCGCCTGGATTACCATCTGCAAATAACTGATCAGTAATGTCGATCAAACTGTAATGCAGTTTCTTTGCTTTTTCCAGATCATGTTTCAAGGCAGCACGAACCATATCCGAAAAATCTTTAGGATAAGCATTTGCCACAACAGAAATAACGCCAACACCTCCAACAGCAATGATCGGAAGCGTCAAATTATCATCGCCGCTGATCAGCATGAAATCTTTCGGCTTGTGCTTAATGATCTTCATCATTTGCTCAATGCTTCCTGAAGCTTCTTTTACGGCCACGATATTTTTAAAATCCTTTGCAAGTCTTACGGTTGTGTCCCAGGTCATGTTCGAAGCCGTGCGGCCGGGAACATTGTATAATATGATCGGTAATTTACTTGCTTTTGAAAGCACTTTGTAATGCTGATAAATTCCTTCCTGAGACGGCTTGTTATAATAAGGAGATACGGATAAAATGGCATCGAATGCCCTTGTATCAACTTTTTTTATCAGATGTGCGATCTCTTCGGTGTTGTTCCCTCCAACTCCTAAAACCAGTGGTAATCTTTTTTTGTTTTCTTTAACAACACAATCCATTACCTGCTGCTTCTCATCTTTACTGAGTGTTGCTGTTTCACCGGTTGTACCAAGAACTACAAGATAATCAACCTTTCCGTTAATTAAATGATTCACCAGTTTTTTCAATCCTTCAAGATCAACTGATCCGTTCTTTTTGAAAGGTGTAACAATTGCAACTCCTGTTCCTTTTAAATTTACTTTCGACATATATTATTTGTTTGTGGTGAAGTGAACATTGTTCTACTTCACCGTTCTTATCATTTTTAAATAATTCATAACCTGAGCGAGGTAATTATCAAATTCCGGCTTATCCTTCAAATCCATACAAATATCAAAATAATTATGATATGTTAATCCGCCTGAACCTACTTTAAATTTAGCCTTTGTAATTCCTGCCAGCCATTTCATAGAATTGTATGTTTTAAAGTTGCAGTCAATCATCAGATCGTATGACCCAGAAGTAACTTTATCAAGTATTTCTGGTTTTGGCAGACCAATAAACGAAGTTTGTTTCTTATTAAAACTGATCATGCTCGAATCTGAATTTACTTCCTTGTCAGGAATGAACAGAACAGTGATCACTTCCTTACCTGATGATTTGATAAATTCATTCAGACTTTTTGCTTTGTAAAATTCATCTTTGCTGATCAAGATACAAATTGACCTCACATCATTCCATTCCAGAAATTCTTTTTTAGGCCCTTTTACGGAACTGTTTACTTTACTTTCAATTATTTTATTACTGAGCCAGTTGAACATCAGAATTTTTATACTTTGAATTTCGGATCATTAACAAGTTCAAGAAATTTATTGATGGTTTCATTCAGATCACCATCCCCTCGTCCGCCGGCTGCGTTAATATGTCCGCCACCGTTAAAATGGGCACGGGCAAATTTATTCACATCATACTTTCCTTTGCTTCGGAATGATATCTTCACTTTTCCGTCAGCTTCATTGAACAGAGCAGAAAATCTTATTCCTTTGATCGAAAGCGGATAATTTACCAGACCTTCGGTATCTCCTTTCTGATAATTGAATTGCTTCAGTTCCCCAGCGCTCAAACTCATATAGGCTAATTTTTTTCCAGGCAACACAACCATTTTTTCTGTTAGTGCGTATCCCAGCAATTTCATGCGGTCATCACTGTAGGTATCGTATATCGCACTATGAATCTCACTTGGCACTGCACCTTTATCCATCAGATCGCCAATGATCTTATGCGTGCTAGCCGTAACACTTGGGAAGCGGAAAGAACCGGTATCTGTCATTAATCCGGTATATAAACAAGAAGCTATTTTTTTATCGATCAGTTTTTTATCACCTAGACCTATTATAAAATCATAGATCAATTCGCAGGTACTGCATGCTTTCACATCATGAAAAACAAACTCTGCATAATTATCAGGCTGCTGATGATGATCGACCAGAACTTTAGGTGCTTTACTCGCACTTACAAGGTCTCCTAATTTCTCAATACGCTTAAATGAATTGAAATCAAGCGTGAAAATTACATCGGCCTTATCTATTACTTTAGCTACTTTTTTTGCATCTGTTTGAAAATTCAAAACTTTATTGTTTCCGGGCAACCAGAATAAAAATTCAGGATATTCGTTCGGTACAATAACAGTGGCTTTCTTTTTCAATTTCAGTAAATAATTGTATAAAGCTAAACTTGAACCCATGGCATCACCATCCGGACTCCAGTGCGTAACAATTACAATGTTTTCTGATCTTTTCAGGAGGGCTTTAAATTTTACAAAACTGTCTCTTCTCATTACTGTTTTTTTCTTGAACAAAGTTACTATTAATAGCATGGATAAGGAAATAAATCCTTGTTTTTACAGCTTCTCACACACCTGATCCTGATTTGCTTCGCTATCGGGATTTGTTCGGCCGAAGTTTCTGTTCGCTTCTCTCCTGAAAATCGAGACTCACAAATTTGCACAGGAAAAGCTTAATAAGTATCTTTGCAACCTTAATTAAAAAAAATAAAATGACGACAAACATCACTTTTACAATGGTTAAGCCGGATGCGGTGGAAGCCAATAATATCGGACCAATTTTAGCTAAAATTAACCAGGCAGGTTTCAAGATAGAGGCTATGAAGTACATGCGACTAAGCAAAGAACAAGCCGGTCAGTTTTACATCATTCATAAAGACCGTCCTTTTTACGGAGAGTTAGTTGAATATATGAGCAGCGGACCAATTGTTGCTGCGGTGTTATCAAAAAGCAACGCTGTTGCGGATTACCGCAAATTAATAGGTGCAACCGATCCAAGCAAAGCTGAAGAAGGCACCATTCGCAAACTATTCGCAAAATCGATCGCGGCCAATGCGGTTCATGGTTCTGACAGCGATGAGAACGCACAAATTGAAGCGGACTTCTTCTTTTCAAAATTAGAGCGCTTTTAACATCACCGCAAAACCCCTCCAAACGAGGGGTTTTGTGTTTTCAGGAATTTAATTAACCATATTGCTGTCTTATCAACAAATAAAATAAACACAACATCATTTTTTTAAATTTGCTACAGTAACTTATACCTACAATTCTCAATATAAAAAATAATGGAAACACTTGAAAAAAACACAGGATACGAATCTCAGTTGAACGACTGGATCCAGCACGAGAAAGCAGCAATTGACCTTATCAGTGCCATAGGAAAGCTATGGTTCGAAAAATCGATTGAATTAGTTCTCTTCAGAAATCAGTTAGTTGACAGAAGTGCAAGTGAGATCATTAATTTACACCATTACGCTAAGGATATTGTAAAAAAACCGATCACGGTTAAAGATACAGTTGCATTGGCAAACGAAATTTATAAAGCCGACATCTGCCCTTCAAAGATCGATATTGGTCAGCTTGCATTTGAATGGCATCAGGAACAAAGCAAATACAAATCAACAACCGATTTTATCAACAATAAGTTAAAGGACTTTATCGGAAAAAAACATACAATAGTTCCGAAAGACGTAGTATTGTTCGGTTTCGGACGCATAGGCCGTTTAGCTGCACGCGAGATCATTTCTCAGGCAGGTAAAGGAGAACAGCTGCGCTTAAAAGCTATTGTTACCCGTGGTAACAGCGATGATGAGATCATTAAACGTGCTGATCTTTTACGTAACGATTCAGTTCATGGAACTTTTCCGGGAACTGTAATTGAAGATCTGGTAAACAAAGCTTTAATAATTAACGGTCACACCGTTCACATGATCCATGCGAACAACCCTGAAGATGTGGATTACACAAAATTTGGAATTAATGATGCGTTACTGATCGATAACACAGGTGTGTTCAGAGATAAAGA
>JANYIQ010000238.1 GCA_025362575.1 Bacteroidia bacterium | reverse complement strand
TGGAGTCTCAATAGTACAAAGACGACCGTAGTGAGTATAGTGAACATCACGAACCTCAAAACCAGCACGCTCTCTGGAAAGGCCGCCTGGCCCAAGCGCAGACATTCTTCTTTTGTGTGTAATCTCTGCCAGTGGATTTGTTTGATCCATGAACTGAGACAACTGGTTTGTTCCGAAGAAAGAGTTGATCACAGAAGATAACGTACGTGCGTTGATCAAATCAACCGGCTTGAAATCTTCGTTATCACGAACGTTCATTCTTTCTTTGATGGTTCTTGCCATACGTGCAAGACCTACAGAGAACTGACTATATAATTGTTCTCCAACAGTTCTAACACGTCTGTTACTCAAGTGGTCAATATCATCCACATCTGCTTTCGAGTTAATTAACTCGATAAGATATTTAATGATAAGGATCATATCTTCTTTAGTTAACACGCGAATATTCATTGGAATATCGATGCCTAACTTTTTGTTGATACGGAAACGACCTACTTCTCCAAGATCATAACGTTTATCGGAGAAGAATAATTTGTCAATTACGCCACGCGCTGTCTCTTCATCAGGTGGTTCAGCGTTACGTAATAAACGGTAAATGTATTCAATCGCTTCTTTTTCAGAGTTGGTTGAATCTTTTTGTAATGTATTGTAGATAATTGCGAAATCAGCAGTGTTCACGTCTTCTTTGTGCAAGATGATGGATTTAACTCCGGCATCAGCAATAAGATCAATGTGCGCATCTTCTAAAATAGTTTCGCGATCCAAGATAACTTCGTTACGTTCGATAGAAACAACTTCTCCGGTATCCTCATCTACGAAATCTTCTATCCATGTTTTTAAAACACGAGCAGCTAATCTACGACCAACTTCACGTTTTAAACCTGCTTTGGTAACTTTAACCTCATCGGCTAAACCAAATATTTCTAAAATTTGTTTATCACTTTCAAAACCAATTGCACGCAATAAAGTTGTTACCGGTAATTTTTTCTTACGATCGATGTAAGCGTACATTACATTGTTGATGTCGGTAGCAAATTCAATCCATGATCCTTTAAAAGGGATTACACGGGCGCTATATAATTTAGTTCCATTGGCGTGACGGCTTTGTCCGAAGAATACTCCGGGCGAGCGGTGCAACTGAGATACAATTACCCTTTCAGATCCATTGATCACGAATGATCCTTTTGGAGTCATATATGGAATTGTACCCAAGTATACGTCTTGCATAATGGGTTCAAAATCTTCATGTTCAGGATCGGTACAATACAGATATAACTTTGCTTTTAAAGGTACGCTGTATGTTAAACCACGCTCAATACACTCATCTAGACCGTAGCGAGGCGGATCGATATAATAATCTTTAAACTCTAATACGAAATTGTTTCGAGCATCGGAAATAGGGAAATTCTCGGCAAACACCTTGAATAAACCTTCTTTTTTACGATTTTCAGGTGTAGTTTCAAGCTGGAAAAAATCTTGGAACGACTTTACCTGGATATCCAAAAAGTCCGGGTACTCTACTGGGAACTTATTGGATGAGAAATTAATTCTCGTTTTGTTTTTTACTGTTGCAGCCAATGTAATTAATTTTAGTTAGTAAAAGATTTATTGAACTAAAGTTTGTTGCTAAACAACAAATGGGAAAGGGCCTTTTGAGGGGCCTTTTCCCAGTTTTATAAAGAAATTAATTACTTAATTTCAACTTTAGCACCTGCTTCTTCTAAAGCTTTCTTAATAGATTCAGCTTCTTCTTTAGCAATACCTTCTTTTACTGCTTTAGGAGCTCCGTCAACTAAGTCTTTTGCTTCTTTTAAGCCAAGTCCTGTTAAATCTTTAACAACTTTTACTACTCCAAGTTTAGCAGCACCTGCTTCTAACAACATTACGTCGAAAGTAGTTTTTGCAGCCGGAGCATCTCCACCTGCACCACCGCCTGCTACTACTACTGCAGCAGCTGCTGGTTCGATACCGTGCTCATCTTTTAAGATTTGAGCTAATTCTTGTACTTCTTTCACTGTTAAACTAACTAGTGTGTCAGCAATTGATTTTACGTCTGCCATTTTATTTTGTATTTTAATTTTTAATTAATTAATTGTTTATTTTTTCCTGTTTTACCCGCAGGCCGGGTGATTGTTTGTTAAGTTAATTAAGCTGCTTCTTCTTCGCTGCCTTTGAATTTATTTTCAAGGCCACCAAGAACACGTTGAATAGGAGACTGAAGTAACATAACGATATCGCCGATCAATTCGTTCTTCGACTTCAATGAAGCCAACATGTCTAATTGATTATCGCCGATATATACGTTCTCTTCAAGATAAGCTGCTTTTAAAGCAGGCTTAGTTAGTTTTTTTCTGAACTCCTTAATAACTTTTGCAGGAGCATTTGCAACATCAGTAAAGATCAAAGCGGTTTCGCCTTTTAATGCAGGAATTAATCCTGTCATTTTACTATCATTTGCACGCTCTAATGCTTTTTTAAGTAAGCTGTTTTTAACAACGGTAACTTTTATTTTTTTGTCAAAACAAGCTTTACGAAAAGCATTTACTCTTTCAACTGTTAACGAAGAACAATCTGCTAAATAGATCTTGTTGTTGGCATTTAATTGCGCTGTCAACTCCTCTATTACTTTTGTTTTTTCTACTTTATTCATTTTAGCAGTTTATTTTAGTTGAACAATTTATTGTCAATAATAATACCAGGACTCATGGTACTACTCATGGTTACCGATTTCACGTAAGTGCCTTTAGCCGATGATGGTTTTAATTTAACGATTGCCTGTAAAACCTCGTTAGCATTCTCAGTAATTTTAGCAGCATCAAAAGATGCTTTTCCAATACTGGTGTGAATGATACCGGCTTTATCAACTTTAAAGTCAATTTTACCACCTTTTGATTCGGTTACAGCTTTACCAATATCCATTGTTACAGTTCCGGTCTTAGGGTTTGGCATTAAACCACGAGGGCCTAATACACGTCCTAAAGCACCAACTTTACCCATAACAGAAGGCATAGTGATAATTACATCTACATCTGTCCAACCACCTTTTATTTTTTCAATATACTCGTCTAATCCAACGTAATCGGCTCCTGCTGCTTTAGCTTCTGCTTCCTTGTCAGGAGTAACAATTGCTAAAACGCGAACAGTTTTACCAGTACCGTGAGGTAAGGTAACGATACCGCGTACCATTTGATTAGCTTTTCTAGGGTCAACTCCTAAACGGATCGCAAGATCCACAGAGGCATCAAATTTAAGTGATGAAATTTCTTTCACCACCTTTGACGCGTCCGCAACGGAGTAAGCAATGTTCTGGTCGTATTTGGCCAAAGCTGCTTTTCTTTTTTTAGTTAACGTTGCCATTTTTTTAAGCTATGTTTTAGATTAATAATAATTTAATTAGTACGGTTTGTTTCCGGTTACTGTTACACCCATACTCCTTGCAGTTCCTACAACCATGTTCATCGCTGACTCAATTGTAAAACAGTTCATGTCTACAATTTTATCTTCTGCAATTTTACGAACCTGATCCCAAGTTAAGGCACCAACTTTCTTACGATTGCTTTGTGCCGAACCTGCTTTAATTTTGGTTAACTCAAATATTTGAGCAGCCACTGGTGGACGTTTGATAATGAAATCGAACGTTTTGTCAGAGTAAACATTGATCAACACCGGTAATACTTTACCTTGTTGCTCCTGAGTTCTGGAGTTAAATTGCTTACAGAACTCCATAATGTTAACTCCTTTGGCACCTAAAGCAGGACCGATTGGAGGCGATGGATTGGCAGCTCCGCCTTTAATTTGCAATTTCACAATTGCTGATAATTCTTTTGCCATTTTCTATCGTTTTTTTTATTTGTTAATGTAATGAAGTCGAATTCTCACTCATCTTCCTCATTACGGTTATTGTTGGTCTGTGTTTTGAGCCGGGTCCCGATTATTATCAGGATACTTTGAGTTGGAAGCAGCAAAGCGTCTCATCCCAAAACCTTCAACCTTCAATGTTTTTATTCTCTTTCTACTTCGCCGTAATTCAATTCAACCGGAGTTTTACGTCCGAAAATTTTCACAGTTACTTTAATTTTCTTTTTCTCTTCGTTAACTTCTTCAATGATTCCGTTGAATCCGTTGAATGGTCCGTTAATTACTTTTACTGATTCACCTACAACATAATTTGTTGTTACGGTACCTTCAGCTTCGGTTAACTCATCAACTTTACCTAAGATACGGTTCACTTCTGCTACACGCATTGGAACCGGTTCCCCGCCTTTAGTTTCACCTAAGAATCCGATAACGCCGGTAATGTTTTTAATGATGTGAGTGATCTCACCTGCCAAAGCAGCTTCCATTAAAATATATCCCGGATAAAAAGAACGCTCCTTAGCAATTTTTTTTCCGTTGCGTATCTGAATAATTTTTTCGGTAGGAATTAATACCTGAGAAACGAAATCAGTCAGTTTTAAGCGATTAATTTCCATTTCGATGTACTGTTTCACCTTTTTTTCCTGCCCGCTGATAGCGCGCACTACATACCACTTTTTATTGGCGGCTGAAACTTCCTGCTTTTTTTTAACCTCACTTACCATCTTTAATTTTTTAAAAATTATTTACCATTTGATAAGCTAATTCCATCAATTTAGCAAAGGCTGTATCCATAGCGAAAACAACTAATGCAATAATGATAGAAGCTGTCATTACAACAAGTGCACTGCCTTGAAGTTCCTGCCATGTAGGCCAGCTTACTTTGCTTACCAACTCGTTGGTAGTTTCTTCGAAATATGTTTTAATCTTACTCATACTTTTTTTTAGTTTAAAGTTTGAAGTTTAAAGTTTGAAGTTTTTCAACTTTCCAACTTTGAACTTTTCAACTTACTGTGCACGGGCGGAGGGGCTCGAACCCCCATCAGCGGTTTTGGAGACCGACATTCTACCATTGAACTACGCCCGTATTTTTGCTCAAGGTCCTTTTTTTCTATCCAAAATAAGGCTCTCTTATAAATGGCAAAATGGCAAGCTTAAAAAAGCCGCCATTTTGCCCTCATATTAACCTATGGCAATTAAGCTAAAATTTCAGTCACCTGACCTGCACCAACTGTACGGCCACCTTCACGAATCGCGAAACGTAAACCTTTGTCCATTGCAATTGGGTTGATCAAGTTAACAGTAATAGTTACGTTATCTCCAGGCATAACCATTTCACGGCCTGCATCTAATTCCACTTCTCCTGTAACGTCAGTAGTACGGAAATAAAATTGAGGACGGTATTTGTTATGGAATGGAGTGTGACGTCCACCTTCTTCTTTTTTCAAGATATAAACCTCAGCTTTGAATTTAGCATGCGGTTTTACAGCACCCGGCTTACAGATAACCATACCACGACGGATATCTTTTTTCTCGATACCACGTAATAATAAACCTACGTTATCTCCAGCTTCACCGTAATCAAGGATCTTACGGAACATCTCAACACCTGTAACGGTAGAAGCTAATTTCTCAGCACCCATACCAATGATGTCAACTGCATCGTTAGAGTTAATTACACCTGTTTCGATACGGCCTGTAGCAACAGTACCACGACCAGTGATGGTGAACACGTCTTCAACCGGCATCAAAAACGGCTTATCTTTTTCACGTGGAGGAATTGGAATAAACGCATCAACTGCATCCATTAATTCCATAATTTTATCAACCCATTTTGGATCGTTATTTAATCCGCCTAAAGCAGATCCACGAATGATAGGAGTTGTATCCCCATCAAATTTATAGAAAGTCAATAACTCACGAATTTCCATTTCAACTAAGTCTAATAACTCTAAGTCATCAACCATGTCAACTTTGTTCATGAATACAACAATTTTAGGCACACCTACCTGGCGAGCTAAAAGGATATGCTCACGTGTTTGT
>JANYIQ010000231.1 GCA_025362575.1 Bacteroidia bacterium | reverse complement strand
GGAGAAAAACCTGCGTTACCTAAAGTATTATTTTTTTTCGCGATGTCACTTTGTGTTTTAGCGATCGTAATGGAATAATTATTCTTTAGGGCGGTTTCAACAACCTGTTGCAAAGACAGAACTTCCTGAGCTTTTAATACAAAAGCCGGAACAAAAACTATAAGTATGAAACTAAATTTCCTCATGCGATTTTGTTTTGTGCTCTTTTGATAAGTACGAATAAATGGCAGGAATTACATAAAGCGTGAGTATCAGCGAAAATAATAACCCACCTATCACAACAATTCCCATTCCCATCCTGCTTTTGGCTCCTGCACCCAGAGCCATTGCTATTGGCAGTGCACCAAGTGAAGTGGCTAAGCTGGTCATTAAGATTGGGCGTAAACGCGCCTCAGATGCTTCTTTAATTGCTTCCTTTACCGACCGGCCCTGTTCTTTAAGTTGATTCGCAAACTCAACAATCAGGATCCCGTTCTTGGTGACCAAACCGATTAGCATGATGATTCCGATTTGTGAAAAGATATTCAGGGTCTGATTAAAATACCACAACGATAAGATCGCTCCTGCTAAAGCTAAAGGAACCGTTAACATGATAATAAATGGATCCACAAAACTTTCGAATTGTGCTGCTAAGATCAAATACACTAATAGTAAAGCCAAACCAAAAGCGAATAGGGTGTTGGATGAACTTTCGGAAAAATCTCTTGAAGCACCGGTTAAGGCAGTTGAAAAGGATTCATCCAATACTTTTGCAGAGATATTTTTCATCTCGTTAATTCCATCGCCTATTGTTTTTCCGGGTGCCAATCCTGCCGAAACCGTTGCCGACTGATAGCGATTGTAATGATATAATTGCGGTGGATTGCTCTGTTCTTCAAACTTAACCAGATTGTCGAGTTGTATTAAAGAACCCTTGCTGTTTCTAACATAAAGCGATCGCAGATCCAGAGGCTCATCTCTGTTCTCGCGCGCGAACTGACCAACCACCTGGTATTGTTTGCCATTCATGGTGAAATAATTGAAACGCTGTCCGCTTAAAGCCAACTGCAATGTTTGTGCAATATCCAATACAGAGACATTTAAATTTTTTGCCTTGTCTCTGTCAATGGTCAGATTTAATTCGGGTTTATTGAATTTCAGATTGCAGTCCACGGTTTGAAACACAGGATTCTTATTCGCTTCTTCAAGAAATTTCGGTAAAAATAATTTCAGCTTTTCAAAATTTGGGGCCTGAAGTACAAATTGTACCGGCAGTCCGCCTAGATTACCCCCTGAAGAAATGGTTTGCTGCTGGATCACAAATGTTTTCGCGTCCGGAAATTGTTTAGTGATCTTTGTAACATAGTTGGCCACATCCTGCTGAGAACGTTTTCTTTTTTCTGGTTCCTTTAATCCGAGTCGCACAAAGCCTGTGTTCACCGAGCCTGAGCCCGCAAATCCAGGGGAAGTAACCGTTAAACAGAAATTGTGTTCCGGAACTGAGTCCGTAACAAATTCAGAGATCTTATCCATAAATTTGTCGGTATAATCATAAGATGAACCTTCTGGCGCCGAAATCGATAGTCGCAGCCAGCTTCTGTCTTCTAAAGGTGATAATTCGGAAGGCAATAATTTTCCGATACCGAATATCATGAGTGTAGCAGCTAAAATGATCACAAAACTCCACCATCTTACTTTTAAAAAATTGCTTAATGAATTTCCGTAACCTGAGATCAAATTTTCAAAGAATGGTTCAGTGGCGGTGTAAAATTTGCTTTTCTTTTTGTAATTCTTTCCAACTAAATAAGCATTGAGCATTGGTGTTAAGGTAAGCGACACAAATGCTGATATCAGAACAGCTCCGGCAATAACAATACCAAACTCTCTGAATAATCTTCCAACGAAACCTTGTAAAAATATAACAGGTAAAAATACGGCGGCAAGTGTAACGGAAGTAGAGATAACCGCAAAGAAGATCTCGTTCGATCCTTTGATTGCAGCTTCGTAAGGTTTCATACCTCCTTCTATCTTTTTATAGATATTCTCGGTCACAACGATCCCGTCATCCACAACCAGACCGGTGGCGAGTACAATTGCAAGAAGCGTTAACACATTTATCGAAAAACCGAACATGTACATGATAAAGAAGGCACCGATCAACGAAACAGGAATATCGATCAGCGGCCTGAAAGCAATTAACCAGTCACGGAAGAATAAATAAATAATTAAGATCACTAAAATGATCGCTATCAGTAATGTTTCTTTTACTTCGCTAACCGACTGACGAACAAATTTTGTATTATCCAAAGCGAAATCCAGTTTATAATCTTTAGGCAGATCTTTCTTTAACAGATCAACACGTTTATAAAATTCGTCTGCAATGTCCAGGTAATTGGCTCCGGGCTGTGGTATAAGTCCTAAGCCGATCATGGGCACACCTGATAGCTTCAGAATGGTTTCTTCATTCTCAGGTCCTAGTTGAGCGAAGCCAATATCTTTTAGTTTGATCACCTTGTCACCATCAGTCTTTAATATTAAATTATTGAAACTTTCTTCATTGGTGAAGCGTCCCATTGTTTTAACAGTAAGTTCAGTTGTGTTACCTGAAATTTTTCCTGCAGGTAATTCCACATTTTCCTTATCCAGTGCCTGTTTGATGTCCAATGGTGTTAAGGCATATGAAGAAAGTTTAACAGGATCCATCCAGATGCGCATGGCATATCGTTTTTGTCCCCATATCTGAATATTACTTACACCCGGAATGGTTTGCAAACGCTCGGCGATAACATTCTCTGCATAATCACTTACCTGCAATTGACTTTTTGTATCTGACTTTATGGTAAGAGATAGGATAGCATCTGAATTGGCATCCGATTTGGTTACTACCGGCAATCCGTCAATATCTTGCGGTAGCTGGCGCACAGCCTGTCCAACTTTATCACGCACATCGTTGGCGGCGGCTTCTAAATTGGCATCCAGATTAAATTCAACGGTGATCTGACTGTTGCCCTGGTTGCTTGAAGATGAAATGGTACGAACGCCTTCAATACTGTTGAGTGCTTTTTCGAGAGGTTCGGTAATTTGCGCTTCAACAACATCCGCGTTGGCCCCTGCATAACTTGTTTTAACGGTAATGATAGGCGGATCAATCGAAGGATATTCACGAACCCCCAGAAAGGAGTAGCCGATCAAGCCGAACAAAATGATAATGATCGACATTACCATTGCCAGTACAGGACGTTTTATGCTCGTTGTCGAAAGACTCATTTCTTAATATTGCTTTTTAAAACTTTAACAGAAGCATCCGGTTTCAATTGCATGATGCCTGTTGTAATAACTGAATCGCCGGGCGCGATGCCGCTTACGATCTGAATTTGAGTAGCGGTGCGAATTCCGGTTTCAACAATTATCGGTTGAGCTGCACCATTTTTGCAAACAAAAACTTTCTTGCCTTTTAGTACCGGAATGATGGCTTCGGTAGGGATCATGATGGCATCTGGAATTTCTTTAAGCGGCAGATCTACTTTCGCAAATGCGCCCGGGAAAATGATCCCTTTGGGATTCGCACAGATGGCGCGGATCTGAATGGATCGGGTTGCAAGATCGATCTTTGGTTCAATGGCATAAATTTTTGCCGAAAAACTTTCGCTGATCCCGTTCAATGAGAATTTCAATGCATCATTTTTATGGATCATGCTTGCATATTGTTCAGGAATGGAAAAATCAATTTTTACCGGATCGATCTGCTGGATCGAGGCAATGCGCATGCCTGGTGAAACATAGCTTCCTTCGCTGATGTATTTTAAACCAATGATGCCATTAAATGGAGCACGAATTTCGGTTTTAGCAATTTGTGCTTTTGAAAATTCAACATCGGCTTTAACGGAGTTTAATTGATTAAGTGTAACATCGTATTCTTCCTGACTGATCCCGTTTATGGCCAGTAATTGTTTCTGGCGATTCTCTTTTTCTTCGGCTAATTTGATCTGCAACTGTAATTTTTTTAACTGGGCCTGAAGATCTGAATCATTTATCTTTACCAGCAGATCACCTTTGCTTACGGCCGATCCTTCGTTGATGTTCAATCCAGTTATTTTGCCGCTCATTTCCGGGATAAGTATCACTTCTTCGTTCGCTAGAACAGTGCCGCTTGCAAATACTTTATTGTTCAGTACTTCAGTGCCTGCCACAAAAACGGTGACAACAGTGGCGGGTGCTTTTCCTCCGCCTGCAGGCCCCTGAGGCTTACCGGCATCTTTTGGTGTTAAGAACATTATTTTTATAACTACCAGAATGGCGATTATAATAACAATAATGCTTATGGTTTTAAAATTTTTCATGCGCTGATATTATTGTTTGTTCGCTTTTTTATAATTTATAATAACCCGGTTGGCAGGTTCTTTAATGAGGTTAGAAGAAATTACCGAAAGCGTTTCAAAAAAATATTCCTTTTGTTTTTTGCTTAATCCTTTAAGTGATGTATCATTCAATTCCTCAACCGTTTTTAAAATTCCCGGCATTAATTTTTTTGCCTTTGGTGTTAGTTCCATCCAGTGTTCACGGCGATCATTGGGGTTAACGGTTCGTTTAAGGAAATTCTTTCTCACAAAGTCATCAATGATCCTCACCATAGAGGCTTTGTCTATTTTCAAATAATCCGATAAATACTGCTGAGTACACTTGTCTTTACTTTTGTCAATCAGTATCAGAAGTGAGTAGTGGCGTTCTATCTCCAGATAACCTAAATTTTTTGTCAGAACCCCAACGTACAATTTGGTTAGTACCGACAATTGCTTGCCAAGCGGTAAAAATGCTGTTAAGTCGGGTTGTTTTGACATGAGGGCACAAAAATAGTTGTTTTTATCAATAGTTGATAGTGCTAACTATTATTATATGTCAAATTAGCGTTAAATTATTGGAGAATCACCCTAAATGGGGGAAGGTTTTGGGATGATGTGGCTTTGAGTTTTTTGCCACAAAGGCACTAAAACCAGTAATCCCGATAGCTATCGGGACCACAAAATCATTTAGTGGGATTTTGTGCCTTCCGTGTTTTGGTGGCGATAAAAACCAACACTAAAAACAATAACTAATATTGCAATGTCCCCAGCCGTGCGTAATGCCATTATGAAATTCACGTGTTATTGAGGCTTTCGAATATTCTAAACTCAGCCGTTTATACGCAACTACCATTCCCCAATACAACATGTAAACGCCTCGCTCCACTTTGCCAGGATCTATTGTATAATCGTTTGCTTTATTGATCATGCCGCCTTGCAGCATGGCATTGTAAGCAACAAATTTGGCTTTTGTTCTTCCAAACACATAGCATTGAAATTTATTTTTGTTTGCATTTTTCACTACACCTAAATGCTTGAAATACGAATTCATAAAGCCGGCACGGACAGTAATTCCTAAGCTTGCATCATCATAAAGGGTTCCGACTCTTCCTTCGGCAATGCCAATGAATTCAAAATATTTTTTGGTTATGAATCCTTGTTCCAGCAATGCCGAATAATTTAAAATATAATCGCTATTGATCTGATATTCCCAGCCCAAAGGCCTTATGTTCACCAATGCGGTATGAATGGCCTTTTGTTCATCTTCGCAGCGCGCGCAAGGGCCAATAATTCCAAGGTCTAATTTTGTGGTAAGCCGGCGTTTCTTTTCCGGATCGATCGAAGTTAAAAAATGCGATACAAACATGCTCGCGGCATATGGGCGTTCGGTATAATTTAAAGTATCGTAACGAATGCTGCGCGGTGTAAAACAATCTTGATTAAAAGCTAATCCGTAATAATTTTGGGCACGTTTATTTAATTTGATGAGCGTGTAGGAGAGGGGCGAATATCGAATAACCGGGGCTACCAAATCAATTAAAATGCCTTGAGTGTAATAACGATCGGTAGCGCTAAAAAAATCGTTATCGTAATTGATACGGAAGTAGTGGTTTTTTTTGGAATAGTTTATGGTGTCTTTTTCCTGTGCGAAAAGAGTAGACGATAAAACCAAAAGAAAGGCTATTCTAAAAGTAAGTTTAGGCATGCACAATAATAGACGAGTTTAAGAGAAGAACCTTACAATCCTTAAACAGTCTACCTTTCAGCAACAGTCTTAATGCTTTTCAAGAATTCAGGCATGCCTTGTTTACTATGTTGCTGGCGGGTTTCATCAACGTAGCCAATTTGTGTCCAGATTAGTTCGGTGGTATTGGAGTCAATGGCTTTTAAAGTATAACTTACCTTTGAGTAATTTTCAGGTTTATTTTCAGTTCCCGAAAAACCACTCCAGTAACTATAACACATGAATTCATTTGGACGATGCTCTAAGATTTTTCCTTCATCTTTGTACTTATGTCCTTCATATTCTCCTTGAAATATAATTGAACTACCCACTTTCCAATCGGTAATGGTTTCGGTACCGAAAAGATATTCTTTAATGATGGATGGGTTGGTCAATACGTCCCACATTTTTGTAATAGGAACGTTAGCGATGATGGTTTCGGATACTGATAGGTTGTGATTCATGGCGTTTAGTTTTAGAGATTACGTGAATAGGAACGCGGAACACGCGGATTATTTCGGATTTAAGCGGATAAGCGTTCGGTTAATAAAGGAGAATTAGGTTTATTAGCGAATATTTTCCTTTTAAAATGAGGCCTTGCTCCAAAATTTAGAAGTAAGCCGACTTCTATTTCTGTAGCTTTTAAATAATTCAATAATTGAATTTCATGTTCTTCGCATAAAATCTCAGCCGCTTTAAGTTCAACAATAACAGAACCTTCAACAACAAGATCCGCATAATACAATCCAATTTCCTTTTCTTCATAATAAACAATTATTTTCTTTTGTCTTTCAACAAAAACTTTCATTTTTTCTAATTCAATAAGCATGGCATTTTCATACACCTTCTCTAAAAAACCATATCCTAAAGAATTGTATACAGAATAATACGCTCTAATTACTTTATCAGTAATTTCATTATGTTTTAAATGATCTGCTTTCATAATTAAAGATTTCAAATGCCTCTGATCCGTTTTTTTATCCAATTTTTTCCGTGTGTTCCGCGTTCCTATTTTCCTAGATTCCGTTATCAAACAAACTCCCCTTATTAAAGAACGATCTTCCCAAATGTTTATACGCCAACTCCGTTACTTCTCTTCCTCTTGGAGTTCTTACCAAATAGCCTTGTTGAACTAAAAACGGTTCGTAAACTTCTTCAATGGTGCCGGGCTCTTCACCAACGCTTGTACTTATGGTGTTAATGCCAACCGGACCGCCTTTAAATTTATCGATAATGGCAATTAAAATGCGGTGGTCCATTTCATCTAATCCGTTTTTATCTACATTCAAGGCCTTCAATCCGTAAGCAGCAATTTCAAGATCTATCTTTCCATTGCCTTTTATTTGTGCAAAATCACGAACGCGGCGAAGCAATGCATTCGCAATTCGCGGGGTGCCACGACTTCTTCTCGCAATTTCAAAAGCAGCATCTTCTTTTATCTCAACATTTAAAATATCGGCACTACGATGAACAATTCCTGTTAGAACTTTGCTGTCGTAATAATTCAATCGCGAATTTATTCCGAAACGCGCACGCAAAGGTGAAGTTAATAAACCGCTGCGGGTAGTGGCTCCAACTAAAGTAAAAGGATTTAATTTTATTTGTACCGTGCGGGCATTCGGTCCGCTATCGATCATGATATCTATTTTATAATCTTCCATGGCCGAGTATAAATACTCTTCCACGATCGGACTCAGGCGATGGATCTCGTCAATAAATAAAACATCAAAAGGTTCTAAATTGGTAAGCAAACCGGCCAAGTCGCCGGGCTTATCCAAAACAGGCCCGGAAGTTACTCTTAAATTAACACCAAGATCGTTGGCGATAATGTGAGCAAGAGTAGTTTTACCCAAACCAGGAGGTCCGTGCAAAAGCACATGATCCAAAGATTCCGACCGTTGTTTTGCGGCCTGAACAAACACACGAAGATTATCTACAACGCCTTCTTGTCCGCTGAAATCATCAAACTGTATGGGCCGTAAAGCCTTTTCAATATCTTTATCAGTAGGTGTCAGATTATCGCCAGTGGCATCTAAACTCTCATTCATGAGGTAAAGATAGGGCGATTTTGCGCAGCCTGTTGCTACGAATTGTAGCAATTTAAAAAAGGAGCAAAACTTGTGTTTTAGGAAGTTTAGGCCTTGTTTTTAAAGCAAATTGTTATATCTTTAATAATTGAAAAAATTATCCATTTTCATATTATTTTTTTTGTCAGCAATTAGTTTTGCTACCAAGCGTCCCGTTCCCGGTACTTATTCAACAATTCAATCGGCTTTAAATGCTTGCAATATTGGCGACACTGTGTTAGTGCAACCCGGAACTTATTTAGAGAATTTAAATTGGCCAAAAATAAAGAACATAAAATTATTCAGCGCCGGCGATAGCAGTAATACAATTATAGATGCAAATTTTGTTGGGAGGTGTTTGAGGGTTGTTGATTCATCACAAACATTTATTGATAGCAATACGGTTATTCGAGGTTTTAAATTAAGAAATGGTTTTAGTGATACTTGCTCGTTTAATGGGACTGCTGTTTATGCTTATGGTGTTAAACCGATCATGTATCAATGCGCAATTACTAATTGTAATGTTAATG
>JANYIQ010000196.1 GCA_025362575.1 Bacteroidia bacterium | reverse complement strand
TACTTCCGGAAATGGAAACCGTTGGACTACCATCGCCATAATTCCAAACTGCGTTTTGACAATCTTGCAAGTAAGCCGTAAATTTTACTTTGTAAGAAGAATCACATCGCGTAAAATACCGTCCGCGCACAATTGGACCTTTCACTGTAACTGATGCGGTTGAGACCGCTGTTGCAGGACAGCCATGAGCCCATGCTGTTAAAGTAAATCCAAATGCTCCGGTGTGATTAAAATTCCTGAAGGATTAGGATTCGTTATACAACCTGAGAACATTCCGAGATCGCTATCAATGTGATAATGATTAACGGAATCGGCCGGATTTGTATTTATATTGACCGTAACCGGCTGGTTTGGACAGACCGTTAGTGGCGAAAACGTAAAACTAATAGCAGGAGGATTCACAACTTTTATCCAATAAATAAAAGAAGTATCGCGGCAACCCGGTACATTTTGAATGATATGTGTAACCGAATAAGAACCAACAGCGGTGTATGTGTGAACGACCATTGTCTGGGTTGGCCCGGAAACAATCGGGCTTCCGTCTCCAAAATTCCATTCGTAATAATTAATGGGCTGAGAAACGTGCGAAAAACTGCTGTCAGTAAATTTAACAGTGAGAGGAACGCAACCTTCTGTTTTGTCTGTAAAAAAATAAGAAGTAACTCTACGAATAGAATCCAATGCTTTTCTTACTGTATCTCTGCAACCAAAATTAGAGATAGCAATTAATGTAACCACTGGGGTATACATTGGGTAAATCGTATAAGGATTTTTTGTTCCCTGAGTAATAGAATACGTTGGGTTGACGGCAGTGGTAGTATACATACTTGGTGCCGGATTGTGATTAGGGATCTGCCAAATAAAATTGGTAGCATTAGAAGAAGATGTATTCAGATAACTAACCTGAAAGGGGCTATAACATGTGAACGCAGGAGGTGTTGCTGAAAAATTCGCTATCACTTTTTGAACATGGATCGGGTATTTCTTAACCTGAAAACATGCGCCGGTATATGCAGTAACCGTAACCGTAAAATTTCCGGAAGTAAAATAGGTATGCTGGACCGTATCGTTTGGAACATTTACAAATGCAGGAGAACCATCTCCAAAATCCCAAGTCGTATAAGTTGCCAAAGAAGTATCTTGAATAATGATCCTGTATCCGTAACAAACTGTATCCGGCACTTTTGCTTTTACTTTGGGTTGCAATAAAGATACAGTTGTACTGGCTGTATTAGAACAATTATTATTATCGGTACAAGTTAAAGAAACCGTATAGGCACCATTTGCAGTGTATGTAATTGCAGCAGGTGTTTGTGAAGTAGATGTTTGTCCATTACCAAAACCCCAATTATAAGTTAAGCCCCCGCCTAAAGGAGAACCCGTACTACATGAAGTTCCGTTGAACGTTACAGTAAAAGGAACAGTGCAAGAAGCTAATGATAAAGGATTACTTCCGATAATAACCGTTGGTTTTGCAGAAACATTTATGATGTTTGGTTTTGTTAAAGCAGAATCGCAACCATTAGCATCTTTCACAATTAGAGTTACGCTAAAAGAACCCGGTATTGTATAAACATAACTTGGATTGGTAGCGCTTGCAAAGGTTGCTACTCCTCCATCGCCATAAGACCATTGCCAACTGGTTATGGGTGCCGAGCCTGTACCGGTTGACAGATCAGTGAAAGGAACGGTCATAGGCGCACAATGACTTGCAGGAATTACATATGAAAAATTTGGAGTTGGTTTACCATACGATTTAACTAATAAAGTATAGGTAACCGGAGTGCTTCCAACAGTAGCAGTATAGGTAACTGTAAATGTTCCTATTGAAGAATAAATGTGCGAAGGATTATTCAAATTAGAAAAAACCGCATCTCCAAAATTCCAAAGAATACCTGTTGCGCCTGCAACACCCGTAAATGACATAGTAACAGGAGCACAACCCGCCGTTGGAGTGACTGCAATTTGCGAATCGACTCTTGATGACAAGAGAAAAAAGAGCGCCAATAAAAAAAACCTGTACACTCTTTTAATCATTCAAAAAAATCATTAGATTTGATGTATAACAAATATAATAAAATATTTATATTTCACAATAAGCAAAGCTAAGCTTAAGCTCCTTTTTTTAACTTTGGCCCTCATATTGAATTCCGTTGCCTTTTCACAAAAGTGCAGCACGGTGCTTCCCCCAAATTACAAAGCTTTAAGAGCAGGATATAATCAACTGGCAGCGACAAGTAGCACCCTATTACCGCATGATACCTGCTTTAATAAAACACTTTCGATCATGTTCTATGTTTTTTTAGATAGCCTAGGAAATTCCGGCGTTACTCCTGCCATGTTCACGAATTGTATAAATAACCTAAACAAATATTTTAAACCTATTTGTATCAAGTTCGAAAATTGCAGTACTAAATATATCCCTCAACACGAATACAATAAGTGGGATAAACCGAATCACGAAGATAAAATGACCGGTAACTATAATTACTTCACACCAAAAACAATAAATATTTATTTAGTGAATTTTATAGTCAACCCCGGAGAAAACGCTTACACCTACATGCCAGGAGTTCCTAATGGAAAA
>JANYIQ010000140.1 GCA_025362575.1 Bacteroidia bacterium | reverse complement strand
GCATCATAACCTAAACCACTCGGAAAAAGGGTGTTTTGGAAAATTTGTTTTTGGTAATAATCTCCCATGTCCCAAACTTTCACGAAGTTAGAAGCTAATTTGCAGGTGTAATTTATCAGCTCTTTCGGGTTCGATAAGTTTTGTTCCAATTCTTCAAGTTTTTCAGAAATGGCTTTTACTCTTGTTTCCATCTCGCCTGAAAACTCGGTGTAAACATCAATGGAAATTTCACCCAGTGCGTGCCTCTTGCGTAAAATCCGGAACTCTTCCTGCGCTGAATTTAATTGCAAGGAAAGCCCTTTTTTCTCGCTTGTGTTGGTTTCTGTCAAGTTATCCCAAGTGTATTGCAGTTGTACTTTCAAGGGCTCGATACGGGCGCTATTTATCGTATAATACAATAACAACTTGCGAAACTTCTCGTGCATGATCTTTACACTGCGGTTGATGCCAATTCCTATCTTGTTTACCTTGTAATAATACAATCCTTTCTTTCTCACAAGATAACCTGTAAAAGGTATTCCTGTTTCTTCATCCCTGACAAATGTTTTAAGAGGAAGATGGTCATTTGCTTTTTTTGAAGTAAAACCTTCCACTCTCTTGTATTCATTTGCTCTGAAGAATAAATCTTCACTGATTAAAGCAGGATGATTTCCTTTCACAACTTCACCTTTTAGAAAAGTGTGAGAAAGCATTCCGCAATAAAAGGGATTTTTTAGAATTTCAGATAAAGATTGAAAAGCAATTTTCATTCCGTAGCTTTCGAGCTTGCTTGCAATCTGCTCAAGTGTCATGCCATTTGCTCTCCATTCAAAAGCTTGTCTTATTAGTTCTCCATTGTCATTAATAACAATGGTTTGCTTCAAGGCTCCCTTTATGAATGAATAACCTCTTGGTGCATGGCCTATCCACTCGCCCCGCAGTAGCTTTTCACGCATACCGTCAACGGATTTCTGCCTTCTGAGATCATTATCATACTTGCTGAAAATAAACTGGATATTCTGCTGCAAAGCTCCTGCGTGTGAGTTGGTATCTATTGGTTGTGTTACTGCTAAAATGTTCACACCAACTTTTTTCAACTCACTTGCAATGTAAATGGCACTATCTCCCGTTCTTGAAAACCTGTCCAAGCTATAAACAAGGATATAAGCAATTTTCTCCCTGCTTGCTCTAACAAATTTCAACATCCGGTTGAACTCTTTTCGCTCATCACTTTTTGCACTTTCGTAGGTTCCACCAAAACAGCCTTTGATGTTGAATTTATTTTTAATTGCGTACTCATCGCAATATTTTTTCTGCCATTCAAGGCTTTGGTTTGTTTCCATTTGCTCTTTCGAGCTGACACGAGTATATATTACGCAATTTAATACCTCGTTTGTGGCTTGTTCTGTTTGCTGCCCTTTTGCGAATTTTTTAAGCAGCAATTCTCTGTTCTGTTTCATGATTTTCTTTTAGTTTTAAATGTTTAACATTTTCATTCAACTTTTCTTTCATGAACAGTTCGTAAAAAAGAATGGAAAGAGTTTCAAGTGTTTTGATTTCTCTTTCTGCTTCTTCTTCCGTAAAATTTTCAAAGCCCGGAAAACTCCTCAGCTCCTCTATGCTCAGCCTTTTGTGTTTTTTCATTTTTCACCTCCCCAGCCTGTCAAAGAACTTTTTTAAGAGAGAAAAAAATTAATTTTGCTTCTCTTATCTCTAAGATAAACAGTTTCCTCCACATAAAAAAGTTCTTTTATTAACAGCCTGAAATGCCTGTAAAATCAGGCATTTCAGAGCTATTGGCTTTTTTCTTAATTAATATTAATCTTCTGTTTCTTGCTCTTCATGCTCTTCCTCATTTTCTTCTTCATTATCTTCATCAGAAGTATAATCCTCAATCAGCTCCAGAATCTCCATGATGTTTTCCCGCTGTTTAGAATCATAATCAAATCCAACACAAATTGTTTCTTCATCCTCTCCTGTTCCCAGAATGGTTGCATCCAATTCATTTTCCTCGATAATTTCTGCAACTTCTGTCATTGCTTCCTGTGGCACATTCAGTTCCATGTACCTTGTTTCATTTTTTGTTGCCATTTTCATTTTTTCTTTTAATTATTATTGATCGTGTTTGTTTTATTGTTCAAATTAAATTCTTTGTACAACTTTTTGAGTTTAAATTTTGATTCAAATATCAAGGCGGCTTGGTTTTAAAAAAATTGCTTTTCATCGTGAATTGTTTTTTGATGTTTAGTAATGAAATCAGGCGGCAAATTTTCCACTTCGCTCATAGCGGCTGAGGCGTTTTGAATAGGTGTTTCTCTTTCGGCGTGTAGGTTGGTTGTTTTTGTCTTCTTTTTCATCTTCGCTTTCATCATCATCTAAATCAACCTCGTCCTCATCCGGTTCTAAAATCCCTTCCTTTACATATTGTTTATAGCGTTCTTCCCAGCTAATTGATTGATTGTTTTTTATTTTCCCATGATAGCCCGATGAACTTGCTGCCAACTGTTCTGTTAAAAAATTACCGTGATGCAATTCTTTAAAATCTATTTCAAAGAAAGGTATCAGCTCAACTGTCTGCTTCATTTGATTCTGCATACTTACCAATCTTGCCTTTAATAGAAAACTGATCCGCAGCGGGTTTCCTGTTTTTTGCTTATCAACCAGTGCATTCAGACGTTCTGCAATCTCTTGAATGATTTCTGCATAAGGATAATATAACGGCAGGTTCATGTATGATCGGCTATTTATGATTTTATTTAGTGCTTCTGATAGTCTTAAAAGGGATTCACGATCAATGAACGCCAATTCGCTTAAGCGGATCACATTCTCGATCACACAGCGCAGGCGAAGGTTCACCCAGTTGATATCTTCGTTATTGCATTCATCAAAACTGTCCGCCGTTCTTTCATTAAAATCTTCGATGTCCAGATAAAATTTAGATTGAACCCATTCGTATTTTTGTTCAGGTTTGTTTTCTTTTTCTAAATTATTTTCGTGATTAAAGATTTTGTTTTCGGTTTTGTTTTCGGTTTTGCTTTCCGTTTCTATATCTTTCTGCAAATCGGCCTCCGCTTTTTCTGAAGGATCTTCCGTAAGCTCCTTTTCAGAACTAATAGTGAGGGTGCGTAATTTTTCTTCCAGTTCTTTGATGTAATCGTTTTTTGCTTTCTCGACTTCATTATCCTGATCCACACTATTTTTTTCTTCTGGGTATCTTACGCTATTGTTCTTTACGCTATCGTCTTTGGTTATATCGTATAATTCGGTATCCTCATCATCGGTTTCTTCTTCCTG
>JANYIQ010000110.1 GCA_025362575.1 Bacteroidia bacterium | reverse complement strand
GTGACTACTTTTTAGAAAGAAAATACCCATCATTCGGTAACCTTGTTCCTCGCGATGTGGCATCACGCAACGCAAAGGAAATGGTGGACGATAAACGCGGTGTCGGCGCTTCGGGCTTTGCCGTATTTCTTGACTTTGCTGATGCGATACAACGTTTAGGTAAGGATGCGGTAGCTGCCAAATATGGTAACCTGTTTGATATGTATTATCAAATTACCGACGAAGATCCTTACAAACAACCAATGCGTATTTACCCTGCCGTGCATTATACAATGGGTGGATTATGGGTGGATTATAATTTAATGACGACTGTTCCCGGATTATATTGTTTGGGTGAAGCTAACTTCTCCGACCACGGCGCTAACCGCCTTGGAGCATCTGCATTAATGCAAGGTTTAGCCGATGGATTCTTTGTTATACCTTATACAATTGGTGCTTATTTATCGAAAGAAATTAGTGTGAAGCCAATTTCAACAGATCATGAAGCATTTGTTGCTGCTGAGAAAAGTGTACAATCTATTATTGATAAATTATTTGCCATCAAAGGAACGAAATCGGTTGACCATTTCCACAAACGTTTAGGAAAAATTATGTGGGATAAATGTGGAATGGCCCGTAACGACAAAGGATTAAAAGAAGCAATCGTAGAGATCCGCCAATTGCGTGAAGAGTTCTGGAAAGATGTTCGTGTATTGGGAACTGCAAATGAATTAAACTCTGAATTGGAAAAAGCCGGTAGAGTTGCTGATTTCATTGAGCTTGGCGAGTTAATGTGCATTGATGCTTTAAACAGAACAGAATCATGTGGAGGTCACTTCCGCGAAGAATCACAAACAGAAGAAGGTGAAGCATTGCGTAAAGATGATGAGTTTTCTTATGTTGCAGCATGGGAAAACAAAGGTGATCACACTTACGAATTACACAAAGAAGATTTGAAATTCGAATCGATAAAAATTGCTGCACGTTCTTATAAGTAAAAGTAGAAGCAAGATACAAGAGTCAGGAAACAAGATTTCAAACCGTTTTCCATCTTGCATCTTGATTCTTAAATCTTGAATCAAAAAAGTAAAAATATGAGTCACGGAAATATGAATTTAACGCTGAAAGTTTGGCGTCAGAAAAATGCAAAAACAGAGGGTAAAATTGTTGACTATAAAGTAAACGATATATCTCCTGACATGTCATTCCTTGAAATGTTTGATGTGTTGAACGAACAACTTATCTCCAAGGGAGATGAGTCGATCGCATTCGATCACGACTGCCGCGAAGGAATTTGTGGTGCGTGTAGTATGTTCATCAATGGACAACCTCATGGCCCCAACAAAGGTGTTACTACCTGCCAATTGCACATGCGCTCCTTTAAAGATGGCGATACAATAGTTGTAGAACCATGGAGAGCTGCTTCATTTCCTGTTATAAAAGATCTAACAGTTGATCGTTCAGCATTCGATAGAATTATTTCTAAAGGCGGTTTTATATCTGTAAACACAGGTAATGCCCAGGATGCAAATAACATCCCTATTCCAAAACCGGATGCTGACGCTGCTTTTAGCGCTGCTGCATGTATTGGTTGTGGTGCTTGTGTTGCAACTTGTAAAAACTCTTCAGCGATGTTATTTGTTGCTGCTAAAATTTCACAATTGGCATTGTTGCCTCAGGGACAAGTAGAAGGCATTGCCCGTGCCAAAAACATGGTTGCACAAATGGATGCCGAAGGTTTTGGTAACTGCACCAATACGGGAGCTTGCGAAGTAGAATGTCCGAAAGGAATTTCATTGGAAAATATTGCAAGAATGAATCGCGAATATTTTGTTGCAAATATTGTAGAGTAAGAATTTAATATTTAACAGCGAAGCCCATTTGTTCATCACAAAAAATGGGCTTCGCTGTTTTACATTTCTATGGATATTTTCACTTTCCCTCCAAGTCCTTTTTCCACAATATCAAACAGTGTTTTCAAGGTAAGATTCCCTCCGTTATTTTCAACTCTTGAAATGAACGTTCTTTTTTTGTCCACCAGATCGGCAAGTTGATCTTGTGTTAAGTGTTTATCTTCACGGGCTTTTCGTAAAAGTAAACCAATTTTAAAACTTTCAAACTCTCTGTCAAGCTCATCACGTCTAACTGTCCCCTTTTTCCCGTAAACAGAGTCTTTTATTTTTTTCCAGTTTTTAGTTTCCATTTTCATATCTATTTTCAATAGTTTCAAATGTAACTTATAAGTTACTATTTTGCAAATAAAAAATAATCAATTTTTTATTT
>JANYIQ010000095.1 GCA_025362575.1 Bacteroidia bacterium | reverse complement strand
TATCCTTAATCCCAAATAAAAAAGGCCGACAAACGCCGAGCCTTTTTTTCAATAAAAATCTACCCATTACATTAGCTTTTTATTTTCATTCGTTTCGTTTTTCAAATTGCATTTTAACAGCCTTTGCTCACGACGCGTCGTGACTAAAATGTACAAGTACATTTTCTTACGCTGGCAACCCATTACATTAGCTTTTTATTTGTTTTATCATAAAGCGTACTTAGCTCTGCTTTATGATTATTTCAATAAGGTCACATGCCCTACCAGATCGTGGTTTTTATGAAACACATCCTGTACCTGAGCTTTCCAAACATAAACATCATCTTTTATGGCTTCATCGGTACCTTTTACAGTACCATCCCAGGTTTTAGTAATATCATCGGTTTGAAAAATTACATGTCCCCAACGATCGTAGATCTGCATTTCGAATTTTTCAATACCTACTCCTTTTGCACCAAAACCATCGTTCAATCCATCAGCATTTGGTGTAAAGGCATTTGGAATATAAATTACATAGGAAGGTTTGATGTCGATCACTTTAAATGCTGAGTCAGAACAACCATATGAATTCTTTACCAATTGGTAGATCAGCAGTTTTGTTGATGCTTCAACATTAAAGCTATGCTGAAAGTTAGGAACTGTATACGTGGCGCCATCGTTTATGTAATACGTGAGCGAAGTGTAATTTGTAGCGGTATTGCTTACACTGATCAGAGGCTGATCAAGATCGATCTCATCAGGTGTTGCAACAAAGCCTGCAACCGGCTGTGGATATACAGTTACAAGGTTAGGATATCCAATGCTGTTCATGCAACCACTATCTGATACTACTTTTAAATTCACTCCGTAATTTCCGGTTGAATAACAGTGTGTAGGATTTTTTGAGTAATCAGGTAAAGAACCATCTCCAAAATTCCATTGATACGTTACAATGTTTCCTTTTGCAATGCTGCAAGAGTTAGAGAACACAGTGCATAAACTAGGGCAACCAATTTTATTTTGTGCCGCAAAGTTTACCATTGGTTTTGGATTCACATAAACTGACTTAGACATTACATTGGTGCAACCGTATTGCGACTGTACTTCGAGTTTGCATAAGAACACGCCGTAATTAGAATAACTTGCAGTTGGATTTTGAGTTACATTATCAATTACATTATCGCCGTTAAAATCCCATTGGTAACTAATAATGCTTCCGTCAGCACAGCTTGATAAATTGGTCATTGCTGTATTGTCTCCCAAACAAGTTGATGGAGCTTTGAAATTAGCAACAGGATTGCCATGTACAACAACCGGGTTTATTTTTTGCGACCAGCAGTTATTATTACTTAAAGCATATAATTTGCTACTGAAACCACCAAAGCTTGGATAAACGTGAGAAGGCGCTGCGGTGGAGTCATCCCAGCTGCCATTGTTCTCAAAATCCCAACGCCATTTAATGATCGTTCCGCTCGATACAATGGTTGTATTATTAAATTGTGTTGCCTGATTTAAACAGGCAGTTGTTGTAGTAAAGTTTACACTTGGTACCGGAAATACCGAAACTGTAATACTGTTCTGAGAAACACAGTTATGATTGGAAACGGCCATTAAATTAACAACGTAGTTTCCCGGACCTGTATAAAGCGGTGAAGGGTTTGCTTGATTAGATACAGTTCCGTTACCAAAGTTCCAGTAATAATTGGTAATTGTGTTATTACCTGAGATGGTAGTTTGATTTGAGAATGTTGTGGAAGTACCGTTACAAACATTGTTTCCAACCAAAGCAACAACAGGCAAAGGATAAACATCGAGTGTTGTTGAATAGGTATTTAGGCAACCAACATTGCTTAGTGCACTTAAACTCACCGAAAAAGATCCGGCAGCTGTAAACGTGTAAACCGGGTTCTGGCTTACTGCATCAGTAATTCCGTCGTTCGTAAAATCCCAGGCCCAGCCGCTAATATTACCACTCGAAATTGTTGAGTTGTTAAAGAAAGCGGTTGCATTTCCAAAACAAACACTGGTAGTGCTAAACGTAACATTTGGTGTAGGATTTACGGTTACCAAAACTGTATTGCTATTACTGCATCCAAAAGCGCTGGTAGCTGTTAAATTTACTATATAGTTTCCGGCGTTTGCGTATGTGTGAGATGGTGTTTGCGCGTTAGAGTTGGCGCTTGCATCGCCAAAGCTCCAGTTCCAGTTTGTAATGTTACCTGTTGGTATACTTGAGGTATTACTAAAGTTAAAAGAAGCATTTTGACATATTACCGGAGCACTGAAAGCCACAAGCGGTAAAGGATTTACAATTACCATTTGCATGGTAGTATCAAAACAACCATGGTTAGAAGTTACTGTTAGTGAAGGAGTGTAACTTACTGATGGAGCGTATACATGTGTTGGGTTCATTAAAGTAGAAGTTCCGCCATCGCCAAATTTCCAAGCGTAAGAACTGATCACTCCCGAACTAATGCTTGAACTGTTGCTGAAACTAACGGTTGGCGAACAGGTACTGTTTGTAGTGATAAATGAAGCGAATGGTTGAGCATAATTATAAATGCTGTAAGTAAACACAGGGCCTGTGCAACCTGTAACTAATGTAGTTTGCACTGAGTAAATACCTGCTGCCGATACTGTAGCGCATTGTCCGTTGAAATTAGTTAAGCTTGGGCCATTCCAAACATAAGAACCGAAACCAACAGGAGCACAAATGTTTTTGCTGCCGCCAACACAAATTGTATCTGAAGTAGCCATTTGAAACTGCATGCAAGAACCATCAATGTAAGCATAGCCATAATGACCGCCTAAAGCACAATCGTAGGTTGAAAAGCGGATGGTAACATTCTGACCAATATATGCGGTAAGATCAACCACTACACTACTCCATGGTTTAAAGATAACGCCGGCACAGCTCGAGGTTTGAAAGCCCGGAATGTTTTGTCCTGCTGCAACGTTATAATATGTACAAGGTATTTGAACTTTATTAGAGTCAAGCATTTCAATTTGAAAAGCAGGTTGCTGACTTACGGTATGTCCGGGATCTTGAAATACCACAGCATATTTGTAGGTGAAATTTGCGTTAGAAGTTGTAACCGCAAAGGTTTGTTCAATTCTATCAGCAATACCGCCTGTTTGGGAATTACCTAATAATAATGAGAAAGAACCTCCGGGAGCCACTACCGGAAAACCACCACAGGCATCAAGACCTGCTCCACTCATAATAGTTTGAGCACCGCCTAAAGTTGGGCAGCATCCTGTAGTATTAAATAGCGGGTGAAATCCTGTTGATTTTGTCCAGCCTGTTGTTGTACCCGATTCGAAATCGATGTTAGTGCAGGCTTGTTGGATCTGATTAGATCCTGTGTAGTCTTTATTAGAAGGATAATAAGTATCCTTGATGTATTGTTTTTTTTGTGCTGCAATGAATTCAGCCTGCTCTGAAGCAGTTGGATTGAACTGGTTCAAATAAGTAATCCAGTCTGTTTTATCAAAATGCTGCAAACTGTCAATCGTATAATTGGAGTTTGTTTGTGCATTGGCGGGGATTAATATCGCGGCAGCCAATACCACTGATAGGTAAATTTTTGTTTTCATGGCTAATGAGTTTTAAATGGGTTTTTGCTTTCATCTGTTTTTTATTTTTCATGATTATGATTTTTGGGGTCCCTTACGAATGTCTTTATTTATAAGGGTTCTAGGTTTACATGTTTGTTTTTATATTATTATACGAGATGAACTAAAAATTGGTTGTGAAATTTACAGTGTTTTAATTAACCGAAAATTGTTCATTTCTGCTAAATTGATTTAAAACCACGCTACAAATGAATTCAAATGAAGAGTATCGCCAAAAAGCCCGCCAATAAAGGGTTATAAGCATATCTAAAAAA
>JANYIQ010000049.1 GCA_025362575.1 Bacteroidia bacterium | reverse complement strand
GTTTTTATCGGAATTTTGGTTAGTTTAGTAGAGCTTTGGCCAGAAATTAGACCGCAAGACATCACGATGCCGACATTAGGACGCCGAAATAAGGACGTATTTATGTTTTTGTCTTAATGACTGCGCCCTAATGTCTCCTGCGGTCTAAGATCTGCATCCTTAATGGCCTCTTACGTAATTATCAGGCGTCCAAATTCTGCGTCCTAATGTCTGCATTCTGAAGTCTGCGTCCTAATATTTTCATAGATCCTGAATTTATCAAAGGTACGAAAATTACCAAAGCTGCCAAAATTACTAATATTACCGAAATTACCCAATTTATCAAAATAACCAAACTTACCAAAACTACCAAGAATTCTTTAATTTACCTAATAAACTTGAAAATCTAATAAAACCCAAATTGACCAAAATCTATTGAAAACTATTGAAATTTTTTACGATACAAGTACGATTTTCAGGTTGCGCCCAATTGATTTATATGACGTATATTAATCGATAGAGATATCTCAAAAACCCATAAATTAAAAAAATCGTAATTTTTGCTAAAAATATCGAATGACGAGCGGACAAGATTTGAGACAAGCACTGAAACAAAAGGCCAAACGACGCCTTTCGATTGCCTCTATTTCAAAATCACCGGCTGCGAAACAACGCGCGCCAGAAATCGATGATCTTGATGGTGGGCTAAAATTTTAGAAATAATGATAATCGATTATTTTGAAATAAAAAAAATCCCAGATTTGGAACCAGCCGTCAATGTTCAAGTTCGCCAACGCGAACCAACTTCGCCCGACATGGGCAGGTCGTCGAAATTGAGTTCACTCAAACAGCAAACGACGGGCGCCATTCGCGAAAGCTTGGACCAGATCAAAAGACCTTTGAGTAGCTTTTTAAGGTGAAAATTGATCGATTTATTATTTTTTTTAACAATAATTCGATCCATATCCAATCAATTCTTTTTTTATAGAAGTTGTTTAAAGTTGGCGTAATAAAATAACAGTAAATGCTAATAAATGTAATGCTTTCCAATGAATTTTATTTGTTTCAAAACGAACTAAAAGTGCTTTAAAAGCATCCAGCCAAGCATTTGTTCGTTCTATTACAAACCTGCATTTATATAAAAAGTCATCAAATAAATAATTTTCATTATTCCCATTTCTTGGATTAATAGCAATGTTTCCTACAATATCTTTACTCACACAGTATTCTCTAAATTCACTACTGTCAAATCCTGAGTCTGCGTTCAAAAACAATCCATTCACAGAAATATCAGAAGATTCTAATGATTGAATCATTTGTTCTACTTTTTCTTTGAGCTGATATGCATCATTATGATTGCCTGATATTGGTTCGCTGCAAACAATCGGTATTCCTCTACTATCAGTGATAATTAACATATTGCTTGTTTTGCATTTTTTTCTTCCTTGGTAATCTACTGCCTCACCTCCCCGTTTGGTTGGTGTATGTGTACCATCCAATTGTGCGCTTGATAAATCTAAAATAGCTTTATGTTTATCAAGTAATTTCTGCCACATTGTTTCCCAGCTTCCATCTTTGCTCCATTTTTGAAAATGATAATAAACACTTTGCCAGCGGTAACTCAATCTAAAAAATTCTTTCATAGGTAACTCTCTCCATTGACAACCTGTTTTGAGCCTGTATAAAATCGCTTGTACTACTTGATAATCCTTTACTTTGCTGTTATTCAAATGATTGCCAAATTTTAAATGTGGGCAGATTTCTTTTTTATTATTCGTTTTCGTAACATTGTTTCTTTTTCTCCCAATGGTAGATATTATTGTGTTGCAATACATAAATACTGTTGGGAGTTATTAAAATTCAACTTTTGACAACTTCATATACTGATTATCAGGTAGTTATATTGTAGGCAATTTTTGTTCTTTTAATTTTAAATACTTAAAATTAAAAGAAGTGACTGGTGTAGTTAATTTATACTTAAACCATATTTTACTTTTGCAATTACGCGATTTCAAATCGGCTCCTCAACCGTGATGTAACTATCATAAAAAGTTTTTGTAAGGATTCTGTG
>JANYIQ010000013.1 GCA_025362575.1 Bacteroidia bacterium | reverse complement strand
AGTTGCCCTGTTTTTAATTCTTTTCCTGCTTTTTATCAGTTTCCGTTCACTGAAGCAAATGCTGCTCATTTTTACCGCAGTTCCCCTTTCCGCTATCGGAGGCGTCTTTGCTTTGCTCATAAGAGGGATGCCGTTTAGCATTTCAGCAGGTGTAGGTTTTATCGCGTTGTTTGGGGTGGCTGTTTTAAATGGAATCGTCCTGATTGGGTATTTCAACGATTTAAAGAAAGAAGGGATAGCAGATATTTATCAGCGCGTTATGGAAGGCACTAAAGTGAGGTTGAGACCGGTACTTATGACGGCATCGGTTGCATCGCTTGGGTTTCTGCCAATGGCGCTTTCTTCCAGCGCCGGTGCAGAAGTGCAAAAGCCGTTGGCAACGGTAGTAATTGGTGGATTGATGACCGCAACCTTCCTTACCTTATTTGTATTACCCTGCTTGTACATTTTATTTTCCCGCAAAGAAAAGTTGAAGAGAATGAAAGTTCCATCATCCGCTAAAATGATATTGGTGTTGGTTGGTTTATCATTATTGAGCACTCAAATAGTTAAAGCGCAGGAAAAGCCATTAAGCCTGCGAGACTGCATTAATATCGCCTTGCAAAATAACCTACAGATAAAAACTGCGTCCCTGGAAGTGGCCCAAGGCAACGTCCTGGAAAAATCTTTTTTCGATCCGGGCAAGACAAATATTATGCTTACGCAGGACCCTACCAGCGGTGGCAATATTGATAATTCACTCGGGATTACGCAAAGTTTTGCTTTACCCGGCCTATATAAAAGTCAAAAAGCCGTCTTCCGGCAGCAGACCCTGCTTTCAGAAAAATCAAAGGCAATTACCGAAGCAGAAATTACAAGGAATGTCAAGGAAGCATACTACCATTATCTCTATGGGAGGGAAAAAATCAAGCTGTTGAATTACCTCGATAGTATTTATAGTGACTTCGCCCGGAAAGCGGAAGTAAGACTGAAAACAGGCGAAACATCCAACTTGGAAAAAATTACCGCCCAAAACAAGTACCAGGAAGTGCAATTATTAAAAATGGAAGCAGAAGCAGATATAAGGCTATATGAACTTGCCCTGCAGCAATTCATGAACACAACGCGGGCGTTGCTGTTGCAGGATACTACATTGACTCCAATCACGTCGGTTAACGCTATTGATACTTCCACAATAGCGAATCCTGCATTGGATTATTACAGGCAGAATATTAATGTGGCAAACGCTAAAATAAAATTAGAAAAAGCAAAGATGTTGCCTGAATTTACTTTAGGGTATAGACATCAATTGTTGATTTCCGGTTTTGATCCGGCAAAGATCAACCGGGGATATTTTCCCGGAACACGCATTGGGGGCCTGGAATTAGGTGTAGGCGTTCCACTGTTCGGCGGCGCTTACAAAGCAAAGATCAATGCGGAAAAAATCGGCGCATCAATAGCACAATCGCAGTTAATGAATACACAACTTCAACTTAAAACAAAACTACAACAGGGTTATCAGCAATATCTCAAGTACAAGCAATCAGTAGATTACTATCAATCATTGGGCTTGAAACTGGCCGATGAGCAGATTCGTGTGGCTCAGTTCGCCTTTAGCAAAGGAGAAATAGGTTATATAGAGTATATACAGAATCTTTCAATAGCCATTCAAAGCAAATTGAATTATTTAAATGCAGTTAACCTTTACAATGAATCTATTATTAACCTGAATTACCGGCAGGGCATTAAATAAACACTCATAAAGAAAACATTATACCAATGAAAAGGAAATTATATAGTATACAAATTTTGCTCTATGCAGTTATAATAGTATCTGTTGGATCGTATTCCTGTGGCAATAAGCCTGTTGAGAACAAACCAAAAACCGAAAAGCCCGAAATCAACGGCGAAAACCAGGAATCTGCCGGAACTGTTGAATTGACTTCAGAGCAAATAAAAGCAGTCGGCATCCGGATAGGAAATATTGAACATAAAAACCTGAATTCGGTAATTAAAGCCAGCGGGCAATTGGTCGTACCACCTCAGAATAAGGCTGATGTTAATGTGTTGATAGGTGGAATTATAAAAAAAATCAATGTGATGGAGGGGCAATCCGTGAGTAAAGGACAGGTATTGGCAAGCTTAGAGAACACGGAGTTCATTAAAATGCAACAGGAATATCTTACAACAAAAAATTCTTTTGTATTTACACAAGCTGAATTCCAAAGAGATCG
>JANYIQ010000322.1 GCA_025362575.1 Bacteroidia bacterium | reverse complement strand
TAAACACACAACCATCCTGAGAACCTGCATTGGCCGACTGCAAACATCCGGCAGTTATGGGAAAATTATTCGACATGGTACAAGAGGCCACATAAACGTTATTGTTCTTATCAACATGCACTGCTCCTCTTCCATCGTCGGCATAATTAAATTTTAAGGAGCCCCGAATGCTTTCATTATCATCGTAATTTATCCCATCGTTCAATGTACCGCCAACAAATGTAGAGCCTATAAGCGCGGTGCCTGTAGCATTAAATTTAGTGACAATAATATCAGAGCCTCCATTCAACGTAACATCAAAACAACCCGACACCACCGGAAAATTACTTGAATAGGTTCTTCCTAATACGATCAAATTGTTTGCATTGTCAACGGTTATGCTTTGAGGCGATTCGTTATCGGCGCCACCTAAATAAGTAGAATACAAAAGCGAAGAACCTGTTGAATTGAATTTAGATACAGAAATATCGAAACCGGCCATGAAGGTAGTATTCAAGCCGCCCTGAAATGTACTTTGAAAGGCTCCTGTTGTAACCGGATAACCAACTTTAAATGCAATGCCCGCTGTATAAGCATTTCCCGACACATCGTAACTGGCACTCATGCCCCAATTATCGGAAGTAGAACCTGTGTAAGTGGCAAATATTAAAGTAGGATCGATAATTAAAGCTGCGTTCTTGTTATAGCGACCCGTAATTTTTATTCCGAGTTTATCGCCGGTTAAAACATAATGGCATTCTATTTTGCGAATACTGCCCTGTTCATCCTGATAAGCCAATGGTTCTTTTTGTACAATTTCTCCTACTTGAGTTGATATAATTAATTTTCCTTCGCGAAGTACTAATTTATTCTGTCCAACAAATTTTAATTTGATCTGAGATGGGTCTGCACCGGGCGCTACAATAAAATCGTAACGCACATCATTATGGTTACTGAATGTTTTTACATCAATACCATTATAAAGATCTTTGTACACAACCGTTCTACAAACCGGCACATGCGAAGCCCATTTTTTGGCATCACTACCTAAAAAGTAATTATAGTAAAAGGTTTGCGCATCCTGAGTTTCTGTTTCGTGAGTAGTATTGGCTCCATCAAATTCCATGCGCACTGCATGCATTTTAAAGGTTGGGTTTTTCTCAAAGGCTTCGTTCTTTGGTTTGTGATGCGCCCTTAACTTCCCAAAACCATCAGCAGGATAAAACAAATAAGTAAAAGCGGTATTCTCTAAAAAAACAACTCCGCCTCTGAATTCAGAACGGTATAAAATTTTAGATTCCCACTGCCCTTTGTTTTTTACATAACTTAAGTAAGAACCATCCTTTTCTTCATGACCTTGTATTTTAGCCCAACTCATTATTGGAATAATAATGAGCAGAAGAAGTAAATGAATATGAATTCTTTTATTTATAATTACCTGTAGTTTAACTACTAAAGGTACAAAAATCCGCTCCAAAAGTCAAGATTAGCTCTTATATCTATTAAAAGAAGCTTGTTAATGAGTAAACTGTGGATTTGAGAGAGGCATGCGTGCTCGTTGAAAGCCGAAAACCTTTGCTGTGCCGTAGATTTTCCTTGTGAAAAGCGAATAGCCAAGGACGAAGGCTACGGCAAAATTTTATTCTTTTATTATTTTTCTTGTTAATGAACCAATTTTAATAAAATAAATACCAGAAGATTGTTTACTCAAATCAATTTCGCTTTTTTCGTTTTCAATCGAAGAGCTATAAATAAGCGAACCGAGGGCATCGAAAACTTGAACTGTTTGGAGGGGACTGGGCGATACAATACTTATTTTATTGGGAAAAGGATTTGGAAAGACATTTAATGAATTATTTTCTGAATTAAGTTCGGTTAAAGCCGTTACCAAAGCAAGCTCTCTGAATTTAACTATTACACCATCTATAGCTCCGCCCATACCAGTTTGATAAGCACCTGTTGTCACTGGAAAACTGCCATCTGATTCGCCGCATAAATAGATATAACCAGAAGGATCGATTACCATTGAGTAAGCAAAGTCGCCTAAGTTCGAGCCCATATAAGTTCCCCATAGCCTCAAACCAGTTGACGTAAATTTCACTAGCATCATATCTACATAAAGCGAGGGATTGGTTGCTTGATATGTATTTGGTGTTGCAATTGCTGAACCACTCATAGCAGTACCGCACATATAAACGTTTGAGCCTTTACAAATAAGAAAGTAACCCGAGTCATCTCTGGTTCCGCCATAATAGGTGCCCCATTGACGAACACCTAAAGAGTCAAATTTAATTAGAAAAGCGTCGCCGACATTTCCCGCTGAAGCACCACCGTATGTTGGTTGATGACAACCAACAGTTGAGATAGAGCTAGTACTTGACGTTGCACCTGTGATATAAATATAGCCTTAGGAATCGCAAGCAGCATTGTCAGCAATATCAGTACCCGATCCGCCATAATAAGTAGCCCACTTACGAATACCAGAGGCGTTGAACTTAACTAAAAAAGCATCAGCACCTGCTGAATAATTTTGTTGGTGAGAGCCGGATGTTGAAATACCGGTATTGCTTTTGGTGTAGCCAGTTAAATACATACTATTATTAAAGTCGAAATCGCAAGATACAACTGCATCTTCAGCGGGGCCACCATAATAAGTAGCCCATTGACGAACACCGTTTGAATTGAGCTTGGCTACGAAACCATCATATGTGCCGCCGCCATATGAAACCTGATAAGCGCCCGAGGTGCTAATTGAGTTGGTGCTACTTGTTGAACCACAAAGATAAATGTTATCTGCTGTATCTAAACGACAATAGAATGATTCATCATCACCATTGCCGCCATAATATGTACTCCAAACAAAAGTACCTGCATTAGTAAGTTTGAGTAAAAAAGCATCATAAGGCCCACCACCGTAAACTGTTTGATGTGCACCGATGGAGGCAATTGAGGCAGTACTTGTGGTGATACCCGATATGTATAAATTATTATTGGCTTTGTCGAGAACTATACCATAGCCCTGATCATCATTTGCACCTCCAAAATACGTTGCCCATTGCCGAGCACCAGAAGGATCGAATTTTACTATCATTGCATCGTACACACCACCACCGTAAGTTACTTGGTATGCGCCTGTGCTGGCAATTGTGCTTAAGCTAGCGCTGGTACCCGCATAATATGTGTAACCTAATTTATCGACGCAAGAACCCCAAAAAGAATCAAAGCCTGAATCACCATAGTATGTTGCCCATAATAATTGTAGCGTTGGATCTATAGTTAGTGTTTCGCCTGTTCCTATTTGCAAATCATTTAAAGAAGTAAAACAATAAACATTATTGCCTAAAGATTTGAAGTTAACTTTTACAACACTCTTTTTTGCCCTAGTATTTAAGGAAGTGAAATAACTTTCAGGAATGCTTTCATCAAAAGAACCATGAGCTACATTAATTGAAATGTTTTCATTATTAAGAACAGTGTTTTCTGAACCTTTATATTGCCATTTTATTTGATTGATGTTAGCGCCAGAATGTAAAATGAAATTATATTTGACTTTTTCGGAGGATGCAATAAATTCTAAATCTATATTCGGATACAAATTCTTATATGTTATTTTAGAAAAACTTTTTATGTTGATTTGCGGGGCATTAGTTTCTTTTCCAAAGTAATTAGAAATATTGTCAGAGGGACCTTCGCTCATTAATACGGGAGTTGTGTTAGCACCTATAAATTCAACATCAACTCTATGAAAACGATAAATATTTTCCGGCGCATGCGATCTTTTATTCAATGTTCTACTTTCCTTTTGTTGTTGTTCGATAGAATAAGAATCGTAGCTAAAGCTATTTGTTTTCAACTGAATATTCATACCGGGAGTGCACAATAAGTATTTTACATCCGGATTTGGCTTATTATTTTGGTCGTGAATTTGACCTTTATTTTCAATGAAGCCAATTGTACCGTTAGAAAATTTGGCCGGAGTAGTAGAGAAAACAAAAGAAGAAATGAAAACCGGAATTAAAGCGTTGTAAATTCTTTTCATATCGTGTATTTTTCTTATTATAAATATACTTAAAAAAACGACAGGCAATTAGACTTTAATTTGGAGTTTAATAAGTGGTTGATTTAAGGGAATAAGTGGCAAAATGTAATGCCTTACTCCCTCGGTCAAGAGATGCCTTAAAAGATGCGCTGGTCGGCGTCACGACCTCTCGTGATTTCTCCCGACCGGAAAAACCCGCAGGGAAACAGCCAAATTATTTTTTTCGTTCAAGAGATTTTGGTAACATCAATAAAAAAGGCATCGTCTTGCTGTAATCCAATTCATCATAATACATTCCCAATCGGTTTAAGTTTTTGTAGTAATCGTTTACGTTTTCGTAATAATTTAATTCGCTTTGTAAGAACCAGGTCTTCTTCCCTAACTTCTCTGCTATAAACCATTTTTCTAATAATCTTCCGGCGCGTCCATTGCCATCTTCAAACGGATGAATATTTACAAATACCAAGTGTATAAACGATGCAAAATAAAATACTTCTGCGATTGTAAGCTTCTCTTTTTTTAATTGCTCAATATCTTTCCAAAGCAAGCCCATTAATTTTTTCACATCACCAACAAGAGCGGCTTCATATTGTATGCGCCTTGTTTTATGTTCCATTACAACCATGTTTACTGTGCGGTATTTACCTTGCT
>JANYIQ010000321.1 GCA_025362575.1 Bacteroidia bacterium | reverse complement strand
AGCAAGGTAAATACCGCACAGTAAACATGGTTGTAATGGAACATAAAACAAGGCGCATACAATATGAAGCCGCTCTTGTTGGTGATGTGAAAAAATTAATGGGCTTGCTTTGGAAAGATCATTTGGTTTTTCTACTAAGTCCGGTTGATATTCGATCTTCAACATTTTGTGCTTGATGTAACTATCTACTTCCATTTGTTCTCCCTCAATGCGTGAAGATGCAATGGCAGAAACCGAAGTATAAAAGTTAAATGTTTTTGTAGATATTTCAGCATCCTTTAGCGCATTAAAAGAAACCTCCAATTTTTTTGGAATTTTCTTTAAGTACTCTTTTAGGAGATCGGTGGGGATTATTTTTAGTTTGGGGGCCATTAGTTTAATAAATATAGCGTTTTTATAATTGTTATGCTAAAACCTTTTCAAAAACACCTACTACTTTCAAATTATCCAATTCTCCTTCTGATAATTCAACCATAAGTTCCTCCAGGGCTTTTTGTCCACAACCAATTTTGTCCTTTAAACACAAAGACTGTAAAGCTTAACCTAAATAATGAAGTATTAACTAAAAAGTCTCTTTTGAATAGTCCAATTAAGGGGAGCTTACAAACCACCACCCACCAAATCATTGCCTTCGTATATAACGGCACTTTTGTCGTGTGCAACTTAGTCAATTACTTTTAAATATTGTTGAGCGGTCAGAATTGCGATTTCTGCTTTTTTAAAGTCTTTAAGATTTCTTGTCAGTAAAGTAGTTATGCCGTTTTCGATGGCAGTATTGTATTGAATGGCGTCTTCAAAGTCATGAAAGTCGGACGCTAAGGCAAGCTCAATAATTTTGTCGTTAACGGATAATACATTGGTAAGGGTCTTGAATTTTAAAAGCATTTTTCTTGCTTGCCCTGCAGAAAGTTGCTTTGATAAGATATAATTTGCATTTGCAAAAGTCAATGCCGAAACATATAGCTTTATGGAGTTTTGGTCGGCAAGTGAAAATAACTCAGCTGCATATTTGTAATGCGGTTGCCTGGCACTTAACAGATCGAGAACAATGTCCGAATCAACAAATACCTTTTCCAATTATTTATATTTATTAGTTAAATAGTCGGTATAGTCTTTCTTGTAGTTATAATCTTTCGGAAGGCTTATAACACCTGAAAGACTTTTAACAAGAGGTGTAATTCTATTCTTACTCTTCTTATCGTCGGTTAATTTTTGCAAATAATTTTCGATCAAGTCTGAAAGACTGATTTTTTTCGACTTTGCATATTCCTTAGCTTTTTCGATAATGTTTTCGTTAAGTTTTAATGTTAATTTTGTGTCCATGGTTATTTATACGTACAAATATATTAAAAAGATACGTCTAAAACATGTTTATTTTTGATCTCGTTCCGAAAATCAAGCTAAACCCCCGTTGGTCAAGAGATGCTTTACACGGTGCGCTGGTCGGCGTCACGACCTGTCATGATTGCTCCCGACTGTAATTTTTAGCTATAAATTGAAGCCGTCTCTTTTCTTCCTGTCAATAAAACCACCACCTACCCCTGAAGTAGAAGCTCATTTTCGCACTCTAAAGAAGATTAAAGGAAAGAAAAATCGAATAATAGTAATAATGAACCGAACAGCTTCACTTCAGTGTGAGTTTTTGCAAACTAAATAAGTTTCTTCCTGTCAATAAAACCTCCACCTACTAAATCCGTACCCTCATAAATAACGGCACTTTGGCCGGGCGCAACGCCGTTAACCGGACTATGAAAAATAACATCCAGTTTATTATCAATCGTATTTATGGTTGCTAAGGTACCCGGATCTTTATAACGGATCTTAGTTAAACCAACAAAATCATGAGGCAATGTGTCGTATTTAATGATATTAAAATCACGAACGGTTAAATGTTGTTCTAAAAGATCGTCTTTATCTCCAAGCACAATTGTATTCGTTTCAGGAATAATTTCTTTTACAAAAACAGGATCGCCCATGGCAATATCCAAGCCTTTTCGTTGCCCAATGGTGTAAAAAGGATAACCCCGGTGTTTACCAACGGTCTTGTTCTTGTACACATAGTTTCCGCCCTCTACCTTAGCTTCAAGATCGGGTAAGCGGTGTTTCAAAAAGGCGCGGTAATCGTTATCGGGCACAAAACAAATATCATAGCTCTCGCTTTTATTAGCAAGATCCACAAATCCGGCATCTATGGCCATTTTACGTATCTCTGTTTTTTTATATCCCCCTAAAGGGAAAAATGTGCGTTTCAAACTCTCTTGTCCTAAACCCCAAAGCACATAGGTTTGATCTTTTGTTTCATCAACTCCTTTAAAAATAACTTTTCGGTTATTCTCTTCGCGTAATTGCGCATAATGTCCGGTTGCAATGAATTCGCAATCCAACATGTCTGCACGTTTTAGTAAAGCTTCCCACTTAATATGTGTATTGCATAGCACACACGGGTTTGGGGTGCGGCCCGCTAAATATTCTTCAACAAAATTATTAATGATATGATCACCAAACTCGCCGCGTATATCTAAAATATAATGTGGAAAGCCAAAATTTACGGCCATGGCTCGCGCATCATGAATGCTATCTAAACTGCAGCATCCTGTTTCTTTTTTTCCTACTCCACTCGATTCGTAATCCCATGTTTTCATGGTGATACCAACCACCTCATAACCTTGTTCATGAAGCATCATGGCAGCCACAGAGCTATCAATGCCACCGCTCATGGCTACCAATACTTTTCCGTGCTTGCTCATTTCTTAGATTGTTCTTTTGTTTTTGGAGCTGCTACTTTTTTCTCTTCTTTGCCTCCTGCCTGTGCCGGCTTTACTTTCGGAGTTTCATCGTTTATTTTTGTTTTCGCAAAAAAAGCATCGGTCTTTTTCTGATCAGCCAATTTACCATCAATATATAATTCTTTTTCTTTTACTTTTCCATTCTCGCTTCTGTATATCCATGGCCCCACTTTATCTCCCATCTTATAGTAGCCCTGCGCCACCGCAACTCCATTCGGGAAATAGTAAGATACCTTACCATCCAAATGACCATTGATATAAACTCCTTCTCCTTTTACGATCTTGCCATCAAAAAATTGCTTGAACGGACCATCGGGCAGATCCATTTTATAATTTTTCTGCTCGGCAATTTTTCCATCCGGTAAATAAATTATAGACAATCCGTTCTTTTTTCCTTTCGAATAACTTTCCTTAGACAATAAATATCCGTACTCATCGTAAAATACCCAAACTGAATCTCTTTTTTCTTCACCAACATATTTTCCAATGGATTCTACTTTTCCGTTTGGATGAAGCCATTTTGCATATGCCACTTTTCCGCCATCTCTAAAATCCATGATCACTTTTACTGAATCGAAAGAGTAATAATATTTGAATTTACCTACAGGCTTACCGTCTTTAAAAGTTCCTTCGTAAACACGTTGCTTAGGATTTTTTTCGTCCATCTTTTTCCAGAAACCCTGCTTCAAACCCTGGGCATCGGTAACATTCTGAGCAAAAAACCCAAAACTGACAAACATTAAAAAAATAAGTCCTAAAAAACGCATAAGCGGATAACGATAATTTATGCGTAAAGATACATCTAATTGCTGCTTTTTGTAATGTTTTCCGAGACTATTTTTTCAGACTTTTAAGCTCAGATTCTTCTTGTTATCCATCTGTACCTCACCATTATCAACCATTTCATTCAAAACAGATGTCCAAACCTCATCATTATATTTTATTAACTTTTCTTTAAGATCATTAATATTTATGCCGCCCGTTTTAAGAATGCTTAGTATCTTTTTTCGGATCTCCGGATTGGCTTCTGCTGCTTTTTCTTTCAAACAAACATCGCAGTAACCGCATCGGTCCATACTCAATTCATTAAAGTAATTCAACAAAAAAGCCTGACGGCAAATATTGGTTTGATTGGCGTATGCAATAACGGCGTTCAGTTTTTCTTGTGCACGCTCTTTTAAGAACTGATAATGCTTATAATCCAATTCAATGTGTTTGGAATTAATTCTGTCCTGCAAAAAGATCAGTCGCGGCAACTCATTTTGTTTTACGTAAGAAATGACCTGCTGCTTATTTAAAAATTCAAGCTGTTCGATCACAGAACTCACATCGCTTTTTACGCGATACGCAATATCTTTTTCAACGATAGGAGCATACTGATCGAAAACCCCGCCATAACTGCGAAGCAGAGTCTTTATAACCGGCTCATATTTTGCGTATTTTATCTGAAATCCATAAATATCTTCCTTGTTCATTAACACCATCACCTTACTCGGTTCAAAACCTGCATCAATAAGCGACATAAGATTTTCTTTTTCCAGGAACTTAATGCTGTTGTATAACAGAACCGGGTGAAGATTATATGACCTGGAAACTTCATCCAAATTAAATTCAATACTCAAGCCCTGCCCGGACCCAACAGCCACCTGATAATAATTACAAACTGCATTGTAACAATTTCTAATGGCATCTAATTCCGGAAAAGCATATTCTAAATATTCCTGTAATTGTTCTTCATCTTTTTTAGTGAATAATAAAACACTATAAGCTGCTTTACCATCACGGCCTGCTCTTCCCGCTTCCTGAAAATACGATTCCAAACTATCCGGCAGATCGAGATTCACTACAAAACGCACATCCGGTTTATCAATGCCCATTCCAAAAGCATTGGTAGCAACCATTACCTGGCATTTATTATTGATCCACTTTTCTTGCTTCTCATTCCTGATAGAATTTTTTATTCCTGCATGATAAAAATCGGCACTTATTTTTAAACGGTTCAATTGTGCGGCAATGGCTTCTGTTTTCTTTCTGTTCTTAACATAAACAATACCTGAGCCGCCAATGTTATTTATGATCTTTAATAAACGTTCGTTCTTGTTCTCTTCCAACTGCACCACGTAACGCAAATTAGCACGCGCAAAAGATTGCCTGAAAACGGCAGGCTTTTTTAATTCGAGTTTTTGGATCACATCCGCCACCACATCCTCTGTAGCACTTGCTGTTAGGGCAATAAGAGGCAGGTCTTTAAAATAGGCTTTTATTTCGGCAATACGCATGTAACTTGGCCTGAAATCGTAACCCCACTGCGAAATGCAATGTGCTTCATCAACAGCCAGAAGTGTAATGGGTAAATAACTTAATTTCATTCTGAAATCTTCGTTCTCCAATCGCTCCGGCGAAACATACAAGAACTGTACATGACCCAATGCGGCATTATTTAATGAAATTTCGATCTCTTTATAATTCATAGCCGAAGTAATGGCCACGGCCGAAATACCACGTTTCTTTAAGTTCTGAACCTGATCGTTCATCAAGGCAATTAATGGTGAGATCACCAAAGTTGTTCCGCCCAAAGCCAAACCCGGTACCTGAAAGCAAATAGATTTACCACCGCCCGTTGGTAAAAGGGCGATCGTGTTTTTTTTATCGAGCACCGATAAAATAATATCCTCCTGAAAAGGCCTGAACTTATCGAAACCCCAGAATTTTTTTAAAATTTGGTGAATATTTGCTTTGGTATCTATAATTTTTTTAATGCTAAATTAGCTGTTTTAATGCAATAAAAGGTGAGTACGTATTTATTTCAGATACAATTATTGGCTAAACGGCTGGCTCTGGTTTACATAATGTACACCTTGTGCCGACTGCTGTTCCTGGCTGCCAATAAATTATACTTTCCCGAGGTTGGAATCGGCGAATTAACAGGTATTTTATTTTACGGTTTACGTTTCGACACTTTCAGCATCATGGTAAGCAATTGCCTCTTCATTCTTATAAGCATACTTCCTCTTTCGTTTGTGAGCAAACCTTTAACAGAAGTTATTCTGAAATGGATATTTCTCATCAGCAACTCTGCATTTATACTAATTAATTTTGTGGATATGGTGTATTTCAAATTCACCAAAAAAAGAAGCACTTCAGATCTCAGCGATCAGGTGTTTGGCGGACAAACTGATGTATTGAAACAGATACCCGATTATATCCGCGATTTCTGGTGGTTATTCTTATTGTATTTTGCGATGGTATTTCTTTTAGCATGGGCTTACAAAAAAACAAAATCTAAACCACTGTCCTATCAGCATAATTCACGTTCCGTAA
>JANYIQ010000270.1 GCA_025362575.1 Bacteroidia bacterium | reverse complement strand
AATCGCGAACCCAAATCTCTTTACCCCCAAAATAAGCCAACATCCGATTATGTAAAACATCAAACTTATCAGCGTCGAAACGGTTGTTAACATCGCCCCACCAAACTGAATCTTTAGTGTTATCATCAACTACTACAAATTTATCCTTTGGCGAACGGCCTGTAAATTCTCCGGTATCCACTGCTAAAGCTCCAACATCGGTCAATAAACCTTGTCCGCGTACTATTGTTTCCTCTACTAATTCGCTGGGGTGAAGATTCCAGTATGCCATTTCAACATTAGAAAGGCCTATTTGAGCTACAGAAGCATCGGCAGCCTTTAATCCAATTTCATTCATCATAATACAGTTTGGTTAGTGGCGCAAAACTACAAAAAAAACGGGCCTCTTTCGGCCCGTTTATTCACAATTTTTACTGTTTTTTAACACGTTCGACGTTCTCTGTAACCGTCACTCTGTCAGAGCCTTGTGCTAATTTTTTGACCTCTGCGATGAAGTTAGTTTGTTCATCTTTTGTTAATTCTTTCAGAAGAAGGCATAATTCCCTTTCTCCTTCTCTTCCTTGCTGAATAACATCATACGCAGGCTTCTTAGCATGGTTTTTAATGTACCCTTCAATGGCATCCAATTTTGCGCCATCTATACCTGATCCTACACTGGTAAAAGCTACCACTAGTCTGTATTTCGTTTTCACTTCTCCTGTTGTTGTTGATTGAGGTTGATCATTTGCTGTTTTTTTTGCTTTTGCTTTTGTCTGACAATTTGCAAATACAACGAAGCAAGTTGCTAATAGTATTAATGATATCTTTTTCATCTGTTTTGGTTTTGTTTGTAAATATGGTAATTATTTTGATACACGCAAGGGCCGTGCCATTGTTTTATTGCGATGAGTTTTTATCCTTTTTTAACACAGCCGGAATAAGGCACAGCCATCCTACTATAAAGCAAACACCCCCCAAAGGCGTTATGGGACCAAGTAACTTTAACCACTCGGCTGCGAACAAATTTCGGGTACACAAAAAATAGAGTGAACCAGAGAATAAGATAATGCCCCAGAAAAAAAATGAATAGGCCCAACCGAAATACTTATTTTGAAATTGTTTATTCAATACAACTAAAAGCAGCATGGCAAGGGTGTGATACATCTGATACTTAACTGCAGTATCAAATCCTGCCAACTGATCTGTGGTTATTAAACCGCTTTCAACTTTTGATTTCAAAAAATGAGCACCTAAGGCTCCTAAAGCAACCGCCAAAGCGCCTGAAATGGAAATGGTGATGATCTGTTTATTAAATCTGGTAGTGTCCATGTTATTTAGAAATAGATTTTAAAAATTCCCCTTTGGTTTCGCTGAACTGAAATTCCTCAGCAAGTTTCTCAAAGTTAGTTTTATCAGTTACAACAGAAAACGACGACCTTGCAAACTCAAGCTTTTCACGATCATGTGCAAATAATCCCATAAGTCTGGCAATTTGCGCACAGTTATAACAATTGGTCTCGAGCTGTTTTTTTCCAAATTTCGTTTTGTCATATTCGTTCGGTACTTTTTTTACGGCTTGAAATACCGTTTCAAATTGATCATCGCTGAGTGGCACAGTGCAATTCAGTTTTTGCTGATCGCGTTTTATGCTCAGCGCTTTCAAAAAAGCAACATATTCTTCCTTTATGGTTGGATATTTGAAAGCCTTACTCACATCCATTGCATTGTTCTTATCTTTCAAATGCGGGTAGGCCCGTTGAGCAATTTTTAATTTATCCATCTCAATTTCCAGTAAATTCAAAAGAACCACAAGTTGCGCCGTTGTGTAACAATTCTGATCTATGGTCTTACCAATATATTTGAATCTATCTTCAAAATCGTTTGTTTTATCAACCAAATTAAGAGCATACTTAATGTCCTTATCCGTAAGATCTGTTTTGCATTTCTGATCTTCCACGTTATAATTCTCAAAAAACACCGGCCTGTTATTTCTCGCCTTGTATAGATTTCCATACACTGCGCTGTCAACAAGAGGAATTACCTCTTTTGGTGGATCAGGGATCTTTGGGATCAACGGACCTGAAAGTTCGATTTGAGAATTAAACTCCAATTCATGCGGCACTCTTTTCTTACGGCTTGCATCTCTGATAATATAAACGAATTCTGCGTTCTCATTTTTTTCAAGCTGTTTTATAAGAATAGAATCCTTAATGATGCTTTTATCTTTCTCATCATTGAATTCAATTTTTATTTTTTGCCAGCCTTCGTTAATATTGTATGCCTTTACATCCGACTGAGGCAGCTCATTTATCTTCTCATCATTGAGATAAAGCGTGAAAATTTTACCACTTTCACTGTAAACCACCAAATTATTAATGAATGCCTGCGAAAACGCAAGGTTCCTGCAGATCAAAGAGGCAAAAAGGATGAGAAAAGCTTTGTTCATCAATAAAACGAGTATAACGCAAATTTATTTTAATTTTGTGTTGGATTTACATTTATGGTTAAAATATTAATTATTGGGGCAGGACGCTCTACTTCGAGTTTAATTGACTATCTGCTAAAGCAGTCGCAGGCTAATAACTGGCAAATAACAGTTGCAGATGTGAGTCTGGAGCTTGCTCAAAGCAAGGTCAAAGGCTTTTCAAATACTGCAGCAACAAGTTTTGACGTTAGCAATGCCTCCGAGCGGGAAACCATAATTAAAACCCACGATTTTGTGATCTCGATGCTTCCTGCCTTTTTACATGCCGATGTGGCGCGCGATTGTGTTCGCCTAGGTAAGCACATCGCTACTGCAAGTTATGTGAGCCCTGAAATGAAAGAACTGGATTCAGAAGCAAAGAAAAAAGGATTATTACTTTTAAATGAGTGCGGATTAGATCCTGGCATCGATCATGCCTCGGCCATGAAAATAATTGATCATATACATGCACAAGGCGGCGAAATAAGTTTATTCAAATCGTATTGCGGTGGTTTAGTAGCGCCCGAAAGCAACGATAATCCCTGGGGTTATAAATTCAGCTGGAACCCGCGCAATGTAGTGTTGGCAGGACAAGGCACCGCGCAGTATTTTGAGAACGGACAACTAAAATTCATTCCTTACAACAGAATTTATACGCAAACCGATACCATTGAAGTGAGCGGGCATGGTAAATTTGATGCTTACGCCAACCGTGATAGTATTAGTTACAAAGAACCTTACGGCCTACAAAACATTAAAACTTTATTACGCGGCACTTTGCGTGAAGAAGGCTATTGCAAAGCCTGGAATGTGTTTGTGAAACTGGGCTTGACAGATGATACTTACAAAATTAAGAATGCGAATTTATTGACCTACACAGATCTTCTTGAAGCTTATCTTCCAAAAGGAAATAAAACCACCCTTGAAAAACTAAAGCAATTCATTGGTTCAGACTTTGATGATTCTGTACTCGAAAAATTGAATTATCTGGAATTGTTCAGTAATAAAAAGATCAGATTAACTGAAGGCTCTCCTGCGCAACTGCTGCAAGATCTTTTAGAACCAAAATGGGAATTGAAACATGGCGATAAAGACATGATCGTAATGCAACATCAATTCGAATACAACTTAAAAGGAAAAGATCATAAACTGAACTCTTCCTTAGTTGTTATTGGTGATGATGAAGTACATACCGCCATGGCAAAAACAGTTGGCTTGCCGCTGGCCATTACCATTAAG
>JANYIQ010000319.1 GCA_025362575.1 Bacteroidia bacterium | reverse complement strand
TTCGCGAAAAACTTTTTGCCAAAAGGCATTGAGAGAAGCGTAATAAGAAAAATATTTCAGAAGAAAGGAGTCAATGTCTGTATCCTTTAAAAGAATGTCGCTCGCTATATTTGTTTCTTCGGCAGCCATTGATCACTGTTTTTCAAACCTGACAATATGTTTTAAACAATGCTCGGTTGTTTGTTAATGGGATAATTAATTTTGTTTGTTTAAATAAAATATATATTTGCCCGCTACTAAGCTACTATAAAAACTTTATGCACTCGTATACCGTACTAAAAAAAGCCGAAACTCAATCGGCGCTCATTGAAGTGTGTAGCGATAAAATTGTCCGAGTACTATTCAAAAAAGAAGTTGAGATAAACGCACGAGAACTAAAAAACCTGTTTGATAATTATAATGATATGACAGAGGGTGTTGATTTCGCTTTTATTTATCATTCCGAGGACGGAACCGCAAATCTTAATGGCGAAGCAAAAAAATTCGCAAAGCTAAACCCGAATTATTTTCATAAAAGTTGTGTGGCGGTTGTTGTAAAAAGTTTAGCGCAGCGCATTATGGCAAACTTTTATTTAAAAACAGTTCGGTCAGGAACGCCTTATCAGGTTTTTAATACAATTATCGAAGCCGAAAAATGGTGTTTGGATCTTCTTAAAGAAGCATAATTCCGAATTTTAACCTTGCCGACCGCTTGTCTTAAACCCATTTAGTAGAGCCCTATTTTACCCCATTAGCCGGATATTTACCAAAATAACCGCAAAACCCCTCAATTATTGATTGAATTACCCTTCTTAATGTGTAAGCAATTTGCTTAAAGCCAGCAAAGCCCTTATTTTTGAATAGCTAACAGCTTATAAACAGGCTAACCTATTGTAAACCTGTTTTTTAATAAAAAATTGAAAATGAAAAAAGTAAAACAAATTTTAACCCTTTTGATTTTAAGCGTATCGTCGTTTTGTTTTTCACAAGGAGAAGCCAATTGGTGGCATTTTGGATATAATGCAGGATTGCATTTTAACTTTGGTCCGCCCGTAGCCTTTGGTACAAGCTTGGTTAACACCAGTGAAGGCAGCGCATCTATTTCAGATGCTGCCGGAAATGTTTTATTTTATACAGACGGAATAACAATTTGGAATAAACTCAACGCTGTAATGGCTAATGGTACAGGGTTGATGGGAAACCCCTCCAGTACTCAATCGGGCGTGATCGTGAAAAAACCCGGAAGCGCAACACTTTATTATATTTTTACAACTGATGCTCAGCTTGGTCCGGGTGGTTTAAGATATTCGATTGTTGACATGAGCTTAGCGGCGGGAAATGGTTCGGTTACAGTTAAAAACACTCTGATACAAAACCCGTCTTGCGAAAAAATCACAGGAGTAAGACATTGCAATAACGTTGATGTTTGGATCGTATCACACGATTGGGGATCAAATAATTTTAGAGCAGTATTATTAAGCGCTGCAGGCCTGGGCGCTCCGGTGATCAGTTCGGCCGGACTTGTTGCTACTGGCAGTAATGCCGTAACAATTGGACAATTAAAAGCTTCTCCTAACGGTCGGAAGCTTGGCTCTTGTATTTGGGATGCCAGCGTGAATCGTTTTGAGCTGTTCGATTTTAATAACCTCACAGGAGTTGTTTCAAATCCAATTTTATTACCTCAGTTTGCAGCATCTAGTGGTGCCTACGGTTGTGAGTTCTCTCCTGATGGAACAAAATTTTATGGAACCCTGATCACCCCCGGCCAAATTCGTCAATGGGATCTTTGCGCCGGTTCTAATGCAGCTATTGCTGCCTCAGGCGTTTTAGTAGGAACATCTTCAAACAACTTTAACGGTTCTTTGCAACTTGGTCCTGATGGAAAATTATATGTGGCGAGACTTAGTGTTCCTTGGGTAGGAGTTATCAATAACCCAAATACTTTAGGCGTTGCTTGTGGCTTCGTTGACAATGGAGTGAGTCTTGCCGGTAAGAATGGGTCTTTAGGCCTTCCGAATTTTGTTCCCTTTTATTTTAAATCACCACCACCACCTTTTACATTTACTGTAGGAACAGTAAGTTGTTTAACCGCACAGTTTAATGCGCCAAGCAGCACCACCACCAGTTGTGCTGCTTCGGGTTACACGATCAATGCATACACATGGAATTTTGGCGATCCTCCTTCAGGAGCACTGAACACTTCTACATTAACAAGCCCTACTCACGTTTATCCTGGTCCCGGAACATACTCCGTAACATTGATATTAAATTATCCTTGCGGCGCAGATACCTTGAAACAAAACATTACTGTTGTTTCTCCATCACTTACAGTTAACACAACGTCTGCAACCTGCTCTATTCCCGGCTCAGGAACTGCTACAGCAGTGGGCGGTACAGGACCATACACATACACTTGGTCGCCAAGCGCGCAAACAACTTCAGTTGCAACCGGACTTAGTGCAGGGATTTATACTGTGCAAGTAAAAGATGCCATTGGTTGCATTGTCACTAAAACCACAACTGTTTTAAGTAATAACGTTATGACGGGAACCGTAACTTCAACAAGCGTTACTTGTAACGGTTCAAGCACGGGGTCAGCATCTTTAGCCATTACAGGCGGTACTGCACCATTTAGTTATACCTGGACGAGCAGCGCATCAACGTCTTCTGTTGCAAGCGGATTAGCGGCAGGCATCTATACAGTTACCGGTCAAGATGTAAGCGCAATATGTGCAGTTACTCAAACCATTCAGATAATTCAGCCGCCCGCAGTAACAATAACTGCAGTAGCAAGCAGCCCAACAGCCTGTGCAGGAACTAATATTACATTAACCGGAACAGCAAGCGGTGGAACAGGAGCGGGTTACACTTATACCTGGACCGCAGGCCCAACAACAAGTAATTATGTAGTTAACCAAAGCGGCGGCGCTTACACCTATACAGTATCTGCAAGTGACGGAAACGGATGTTTAAAAACAACAAGCATTTCAGTTAACTTTATTAATAACCCAAATCTTACTACAACAAGCTCTACAGTTTGTATTGGGCAAGTTGCCAGTTTAACCGCAAGTGGCGCAGCCAATTATATCTGGATGCCGGGCGCTTTTATTGGAAGTACTTATACTGCAAGCCCCCTAGCGAACACAACCATGACTGTTACCGGAGCTAACGGTGCATGTACTGCTACAGCAACCGCTGTTGTAAATGTAAATCCTTTGCCGGTAATTAACATGGCGGGCACTAATGTAGTTTGTAACGGACAACTTAATGGAACATCAACTGCAAACATAGTTGGCGGAAACGGTCCTTTCAATTTTGTTTGGTCAACCTTCCCGGTTCAAAATACTTCAACTGCTTTAGGTTTAGGTGCCGGAAATTATAACGTTGTTGTAACCGATAATTTTGGTTGTGTTAACACCGGCTCAATTATCATTACTCAACCAAGCGCATTAAATTTAAGTATCAACTCAAGCACAACTTCTGTATGTGCCGGAAGCCCCATCAATTTAACGCCTGTTGCATCGGGCGGAACCGGCGCATATGCTTACGCATGGAGCCCTGGTCCAACCGCTGGTCCTTATACAGTTATTGAAACCATTCCTGGCAGTTACAATTACAGTTTAACTGTAACAGATGCAAACGGATGTGCAATAAGCCAGAACATTAATCTCACCTACAACCCACAGCCAACAGTTACTGCTACTAGCGCAACGGCTTGTGCGGGTGGTATTGTAACACTTTCGGCAAGCGGTGCAAACACTTATGTTTGGATGCCAAGCGGAGTAAGCGGCACAACGTTTACTACTGTTGCTAATTCTAATAGTAACATTACTGTAATTGGAACTGCGATCGGTTGCACAGGACAAACTAATGCGAACATAACAGTGAACCCGTTGCCAAATATTAGCGCAAGTGCAACCGCTCAAAAAGGTTGTGTGCCGTTATGTGTTGATCTTAAAAGTTCTTCAAGTTCTAATATTTCAAATTACAGCTGGTCATTGAATGGAGCGGGCATTGGAAGCGGAAGTATAAACACAACCTGCTTTAAAGTAGCAGGAACGTATACAGTAGGTTTAACAGTAACAGATAATAACGGTTGTGTAAGTTCAGCAAATCCTATTAATATCACTGCGGCTCCACAGCCGGTTGCCGATTTCAATTACGATCCAATTAAACCATTGGCAAGTGTTGATGTTGTAAACTTTACAGATGCTTCTTATCAAGGAAACATCACCAGCTGGAATTGGTATTTCATGAATACTGCACAATATACTTCTACACAACAAAATCCAAGTTTCACTTATCCTGATCCGGGAGAGTACATGGTGGCTTTGGTGGTGAAGAATGATAAAGGCTGTTCAGATACTATTTTGAAAAGCATTTTGGTTGGAGAAGATTATGGAATATACATGCCAAACGCTTTCTCTCCAAACGGTGATGGACTGAATGATATTTTTTATGGAAAAGGATTCGGCATCAAGAAATTTGAGATGCAGATCTTTGACCGCTGGGGCGAGAAAGTATTTACATCAACTGACCTGAACGAAGCTTGGGACGGATCATTCCAGAACAAAGGCACAAAACAAATACAGGAGGGTGTTTATACCTGGAGAATAAAATTAACCAACGTGTTTGGCAAGTCGAAAGAATTAACCGGTCATGTTACTCTAATTAAATAAAAGAAGAACTATAAAAAACATAAAATGAAAAAGACAGCATTAATATTTTCGTTACTAATTGTGGGGGCTTCGTTATCGAAAGCTCAAACAGGAAATAAGATCTCAGCCTCTCAAAAAAGTTTGCTGGTAAATAAGTGGTTTGAATCACCGAAAGAATCTAACGGCGATACCATTACTTTTAAAACATCAAAGCACATTCATCAGCCGGGGGTTGATAATCCGGCTGTTTCTTTTGCCGAACTGACATTTTCCGATGCGCCCGACTTCAATGTAAATTATTGGAGATGGTGTTCAAAGACACAATCAGCGTATGCCGGAAAATGGAGCACCCCAAATTCTGTAGTGAAGCTTGATTTTGGAAAGCAAAAATGCAAATGCGAATTAATAATATTAGACATACAAAAAGATAAACTAAAAGTTGTCGTTAAAGAAACATCGAACTAAAAGCCCCACACATGAAAAAGTATTTTAAATTTTGTATAATTCTTGTCATTGCACTTAACAGTGTGATCTCGTTCTCTCAGAACCAAACCAAAAAATGGCTGTTTGGTTCAACCGCGGGAATTGATTTTGTTCCCGGAACACCGATCCCAATTCTTACCGGAGCAATGAACCCTTGGGAGGGTTGTGCCAGTATTGCTGATGCATCGGGAGCGCTTTTATTTTATACTGATGGAATTTCGGTTTGGAATAAACTAAACGCTGTAATGCCAAACGGAACAGGCTTAATGGGAAATAGTTCTTCTACTCAATCCGGTGTAATTGTTAAGCAGCCGGGTAATCCTAACATTTATTTTATTTTTACAACAGATGCTCAGGCCGGACCTAACGGTTTGCGGTATACTACAGTTGACATGTCGCTTGCTGCGGGTAACGGTTCGGTAACCGCAAAGAACACTTTAATTTTTGGTCAGACCACAGAAAAGTTAACAGCTGTTAGACACTGTAATGGTGTTGATATTTGGGTGTTGTCTCACGATTATCCTACCAACAATTTCCGCGCCAATTTAGTAACCGCCGCCGGTGTTGGAGCTTCTGTTTTAAGTGCTGCTGGTCCTGCACACGCCAGTTCTTTAAACACTATTGGTCAGATGAAAGCTTCTCCTAACGGAAGAAAATTAGCTTATGGCGCACAGTATGCTCCGTTCGATTGTTTTCACTTATACGATTTTAATAACTCAACAGGTGTAGTTTCCAATTTTGTTAATTTAGGAAACACCTATGTTTGGGCTTATGGAGTAGAGTTCTCTCCTGACGGAACAAAACTTTATGGTGTTAAGTACGGCGGAGGATCTACCACAGTTACACAATGGGATGTTTGTTCTACTAATACTGCCGCAATTGTGGCTTCAGCCGTAACGGTCGGCAACCCTGCGGCACAAACCTTTGCGCTTCAGTTAGCCACAGACGGAAAAATTTATGCTGCAAGAATTGGAACCAACCAAATGGGAGTTATTAATAATCCAAACGTTTCTGGAGTTGGTTGTAATTATGTGGATCTTGGATTCTCAATAGCGCCAAAAAGCAATAACCTTGGTTTACCGAATTTTGTAACGAGTTACTTAAAAGTTCCGCCACCGCCGTTTACGTATTCTGTTGCTTCGGCAATAAGTTGTCTAGCGGCCTCCTTCACTCCCCCGGCTTTGGTAACTACCACAACTACATGTGCAGCCGCCGGTTCTACCGTTACGGGTGTGCAATGGACGTTTGGCGACCCTCCGTCAGGACCATTGAATACATCAACTGTTACAAGTCCAAGCCACACTTATCCTGCACCCGGAACTTACACAGCGCAATTAATTATTTATTATAACTGTACATCGGATACTGTAAAAGTTCCGGTTACTTTGATCTCTCCTACCATTGCCATTACAACTACTTCTGCAACCTGTTCTTCTTTAGGTTCAGCAACTGTTACTGCAGCAGGAGGGGCGGGCCCGTATACATATACCTGGACGCCATCTGCACAAACAACCTCAGTTGCAACCGGACTCGCATCCGGAGCTTACACGGTTGTTGTAAAAGATTTGGGCGCGGGTTGTACAGTTACAGGAACAACAAATTTAGGAGCTCAGTTATTAATGACCGGAACGGTTACATCTACTAGTGTAACATGTAACGGTTCAAGCACGGGTTCAGCCTCATTAACCATTACAGGAGGATTAGCACCTTTCACTTACACATGGACATCATCTGCTTCAACAAGCTCTGTTGCTTCGGGATTAGCTGCCGGCATATACACGGTGGTTTCAAAAGATGCAAGTACGCTGTGTTCAGTTACAAAAACCGTTCAAATTACTCAGCCGCCGGCATTAACATTAACACCGGTTGCTAACACACCAACCGCTTGTGCCGGAGGTAATATTTTACTCACTGCAACAACCACCGGAGGAACCGGCCCTGCCTATACGTATACCTGGAATGGTGGAATTCTCACCAACACCAATAGCGTTACTCAGGCAACAGGCGGAGCATATACGTATTCAGTTAGCAGCAAGGATGCGAACAATTGTCTTGTATCGAATACCATTTCAGTGACCTTCGTAAATAATCCAACACTTACAGCAACAAGTTCAACTATTTGTGTTGGACAAACTGCAACTTTAACCGCGAATGGAGCGACGGCTTATTTGTGGAATCCCGGCGCGATTGTTGGAAACACATACACTTCAAACGCGGTAGCCAATTCTACAATTACAGTTACCGGATCTATCGGCGCTTGTACCGCAACTGCGGCTGTTGTTATAACGGTTAACGCCTTACCCACACCAACTGCACAAAGCAATAGTCCGATCTGTCAGGGACAAACATTAAATTTAATTGGTTTGGGCGGAACAACTTATACCTGGTCAGGCCCAGCCGTTTATACATCAAATCTTCAGAACCCAAGTATTACATCTGCATCATTAACAACAGCAGGTGTTTATAGTTTAAATGTTACTGACGTAAATGGCTGTAAGAACAATACAACTACAAACGTTGTTGTGAATGCACTTCCGGTTATTGTTGTAAATAATCCAACCGTGTGTTTAAATCAAACGATCAGTTTCACCGCTAATGGAGGCACAAGTTATTCTTGGTCAGGCCCGGGAGCTTTTGCATCGGCCTTACAAAATCCAACTTTACCGAATGCAACAATTGCAATGTCGGGACAATATACCGTAACCGTAACCAGCGCATTGGGGTGTACAAATACTGCGATATCAACCGCAACGGTTTATGCTTTGCCGAATCCGGCGATACTTAGCAATACGCCTTGTGTTGGTTCATCACTGAACTTAAGCGGAAGTGGCGGAGCTACTTATTCGTGGTTAGGTCCAAACGGATTTAATAGCGTATCTCAAAATCCGAACGTTAACCCTGTAACACTTTTAGCAAACGGGACTTATTCCTTATTGGTAACTTCAGGAACATGTTCGGCAAGCATTACAGCTTCTGTTACAGTTAATCCATTACCTGTGATCGCAACTACAAATACGAATGTAACTTGTTTCGGATTGCTGAACGGAATTTCATCATCATCTGTTACAGTTGGAACAGGACCCTTCACTTATGTCTGGTCGAGTTTCCCGGTTCAAAACGGAGCGACTGCAACCAATCTTGGAGCAGGAAATTATAATTTACAGGTGACTGATAATTTTGGATGCGTATCTACTAAATCAACCCAGATCACACAGCCTACTGCTTTAAATCTTACAATTAATTCTAACACAACTTCGGTTTGTGCAGGCATACCGATTAATTTAAATGCTGTTGGAAATGGCGGAACAGGAGTAATTACTTATTCTTGGAATTCAGGGCCGGCAACTGCAGCGAATTCTGTTACACAGAATACTGCAGGAAACTATATGTATACAGTTACTGCTACCGATGCAAATAATTGTGCCATTACACAAGCCATTAATTTAACGTTTTTCCAAACACCTACAGTGACTGCAACAAGCGCAACTGTTTGTGAAGGGCAAACAGCAATGTTAAGCGCAAATGGCGCCAACAGTTATGTATGGTTACCAAGCGGTGCCACCGGAACTACATTTACAATAAATGGAACCAACTCATCTAACATTACGGTTATAGGAACATCTAATGGTTGCAGTAATCAGTCTATTGCAAACCTGGTTGTAAACTCTGCGCCAAACGTAAACATTACAACGCCTTCAAAGAATGGTTGTTTACCATTGTGCGTTGATCTGAAAAGTGCAACCACATCAAGTATCGTTTCTTACAGCTGGTCAATGAATAACGCCGGTATCGGTTCAGGAAATCAGATCTCTAATTATTGCTTTACTACATCCGGCTCAAACACTATAAATTTATCTGTGGTGGATGTGAATGGTTGTGCAAGTTCTGCATTCCCTATAGTTATCACATTAAACCCTCAGCCGGTTGCTGACTTTAATTATGATCCAATTAAACCATTAGAAAGCGTTGATCTTGTAAGTTTCACCGATGCTTCTTACGCCGCAAATATTGCAAGCTGGAACTGGTACTTTATGAATAACGGTCAGTACACTTCTCAATTACAGAATCCAACCTTTATGTATGCTGATGCTGGAGAATATATGATCGCATTAGTTGTAAAAAGTGATAAAGGATGTTCGGACACCATTTTAAAGAGCATTTTGGTTGGTGAAGATTTTGGAATTTATGTTCCGAATACATTTACACCAAACGGCGACGGACTGAATGACATTTTCTATGGAAAAGGATTTGGAATTAAAAAGTTTGAGATGCAGATATTTGATCGCTGGGGCGAGAAAGTGTTTACTTCAACTGACCTTAACGAAGCTTGGGACGGAAGCATGCAGAATAAAGGATCAAAACAAGTACAAGAAGGTGTTTATACTTGGAGAATAAAACTGACAAACGTATTTGGTAAATCAAAAGAATTGACCGGACACGTTACACTCATAAAATAGTACGGAGTAAAAACTAATAATACAAGAAATGAAAAAACATTTTTTATCCATCGCTGCGGCGATCTGTTTGTTAACATCAAACAGTTTTGCGCAAAAAGAATTCTGGAATTGGCATTTCGGAACTTTTGCAGGAGTTAATTTCTCAAGCGGAAATCCACTGGCATTCACAAATAGTGCCTTAACTACTGCAGAGGGTTGTGCAACAATTTCGGATAAGAACGGAAATTTGTTATTCTATACCGACGGAATAAAAGTGTGGAATAAAAATAATATTCAGATGCCAAATGGTTTTGGTCTTTTCGGAAACCCATCATCTTGTCAGTCTGCAATAGTAGTTCCAAGACCGGGAAGTCCAAATCTTTATTATGTGTTTACGGCAGATGCGCAGGCCGGTCCGGGAGGATTTTGTTATTCAGTTGTGGATATGACCTTAAACGCGGGCCTAGGAGATGTTACCACAAAGAATGTGGCATTATATACACCAACTTGCGAAAAGATCACTGCGGTAAAACATGCTAATGGCTGTGATATCTGGGTGCTTTCTCATCATTGGGGTACTGCAAATGTCTATGCTTATAAAGTAACTGCCGCAGGTGTAGTTATGGTGCCGGTTATTTCAAACCCGGGCGGACAGATCTACACAGGAAGCAACTCCATTGCGATAGGATATATGAAGGTGAATCCGCAAGGAACGAAAGTGGCCAGTGCATCAGCGCTTTTAGCAAACTCTTTAGAGTTATATGATTTTAATAATGCTACCGGTGTTTGCTCTAATGCAAAATTGTTGAGCACAGGATTTACGCAAACTTATGGTTGTGAATTTTCACCTGATGGAAAATTATTATATGGAAGCAGTGGAACTATTTATCAATTCAATGCTACTTTGGCAACAGCCGCTTTGGTGAATGCATCAAAAGTAATTGTTACAACAGCCGGAACTTATGGCGCTCTGCAGAACGGCACGAATGGAAAAATGTATCATGTAATGCCCGGCGGCGGTTCGTTAAGCGTAATTAATAGCCCTAACACAATTGGTGTTGGTTGTGGATTTGCGTTGAACACGGTTTCATTAGCAGGCAAGCAAGGGTTTTTAGGATTGCCTTCTTTCATTACCAGCTGGGTTATTCCGCCCGTTACATTTACTGCAAGCCCATTATGTTATGGTGCAAACACAACTTTTACAATATCTGACACAACAGGCATAACATCTTACGCCTGGAATTTTGGCGATCCTCCTTCAGGAGCCAATAACACTTCAGCCTTGCCTTTTCCATCTCACGTGTTTACTTCGGCGGGAACATATTCGGTGAACGTAATTATTAACTACGCTTGTAAAATAGATACTTTAAAAAATGTTTTCAATATTGTAGTTACACCAACCATGGCAGTTACTACAACTTCAGCAACATGTTCAACACCGGGATCTGCAACAGTAACAACAGTTGGCGGAACAGGACCATATAATTACACGTGGACACCAACAGCACAAACGGGATCTGTTGCAACCGGCTTAGGCGCCGGAATTTATTCTGTACAGGTAAAAGATGTACAGGGTTGCATAAACACAGCAACAACGAATCTCGGAAGTAATAATGCAATGACAGGCACCATAACAAGTACGAGCATTACTTGTAATGGTGGTGCCACCGGAACCGCAAGTATTGCAATAAGCGGCGGAAGCGGAAGCTATGGATATTTGTGGACTCCGGGCGGTCAGATCACCGCATCAGTGAATGGTTTAACGGCAGGAATTTATTCTGTTACAGTAAGCGATCTCATGAACACTTGCACAACTACAAAAACAGTTCAGATCACTCAACCACCTGCGGTAACCTTAACGGCTGCAGCGAGCTCTCCTACTGCATGTGCAGGCACTAACATTACTTTAACAGGAACAGCAAGCGGTGGAACAGGCGCCGGGTATACTTATACATGGACGGCGGGGCCAACATTAAATACTTATGTTGTGAATCAAACCGGCGGAAGTTATACCTATACATTAACTGCAGCTGACGGAAACGGTTGTACAAAAACAACGAACATCAGCGTTAACTTTATTAATAACCCCAATCTTACAACTACGAGCTCTACAATTTGTACAGGTCAGGTAGCAAGTTTAATTGCAAACGGTGCAACAAGTTATGTTTGGATGCCGGGTGGTGTTATTGGATCAACATATACAAGCAGCCCTTTAGCAAACACAACCATGACGGTTACAGGGGCTAACGGTGCCTGCATTGCTACAGCAACTGCCGCAATCAACGTAAACACACCGCCTGTGGTAAATATTGTAAGCACAAACATTTTGTGTAATGGTCAGACGAATGGAAGCACAACCGCAAATGTTCTTGGTAGCGCTCCATTCACGTATACCTGGTCAACTTTTCCTGTTCAGAATACAGCAACAGCAAATAATTTATCTGCCGGAAACTATAATGTACAAGTTGTTGATAATTTTGGTTGCATCAGTACTGCAAGCGCAAACATAACCCAACCAACCGCGTTGAGTTTAGTAATTAATTCAAGTACAACTTCTGTTTGCGCAGGAAGTCCGATCAATTTAACGCCGATTGTTGCCGGTGGTAACGGGGCATATTCATATGTTTGGACACCCGGACCAACAAGCGGCCCGTATACAGTAATTGAAGCCAACGCAGGAAATTATAATTACAGTTTAACTGTTACCGACGCGAATGGTTGTGCAATTAGTAAGAACATAAACCTTACTTACAACCCTCAACCAACTGTAACAGCAACAAGCGCTACAATTTGTGCCGGAGGTATTGCAGTACTCAATGCAAGCGGCGCAAATACTTACGTGTGGATGCCAAGCGGCGCAACAGGAACAACATTTACAACTAATGTTAGTTCAAACACCAATATAACAGTTATTGGAACTGCGATCGGTTGTACCGGGCAAACAAGCGCGAACATCATTGTAAACCCTTTACCGAATGTTAGTGCAAGCGCAACTTCATTAGGCGGTTGTGTTCCTTTATGCGTTGATCTTAAGAGTTCAACAAGCTCAAACATTGTAGCATATAGCTGGTCGGTTAATAACGGAGGCATTGGTTCAGGAAGCATCACAAACACCTGTTTCAATGTATCGGGAACTTACACAGTAGGTTTAACTGTAACAGATAATAATGGCTGTATGAACTCTGCAAACCCGATCAACATTACCGCAGCGCCTCAACCGATTGCCGATTTTAATTATGATCCGATCAAGCCGCTGGCAAGTGTTGATCTTGTAAGTTTCACCGATGCTTCTTATCAGGGAAATATTGTTAGCTGGAACTGGTATTTCATGAATAACGGTCAGTACACCTCTCAACTTCAGAATCCAACATTCACTTACGCAGACGCAGGCGAATACATGATCGCTTTAGTTGTGAAAAATGACAAAGGCTGTACAGATACAATTCTAAAAAGTATTTTAGTAGGAGAAGATTATGGAATTTATGTTCCAAACACCTTTACTCCAAACGGTGACGGATTGAATGATATTTTCTACGCTAAAGGATTCGGCATAAAAAAATACGAGATGCAGGTTTATGATCGTTGGGGTGAAAAAGTGTTTACTTCAACCGACCTGAATGAAGCTTGGGATGGAACTTATGTAACTAAAGCCGGAACAAAACAGATCCAAGAAGGCGTTTATACCTGGAGAATAAAATTAACGAACGTCTTTGGCAAGTCGAAGGAATTAACCGGACACGTAACACTTATTAAATAAGACCTTAAAAACAAAGAATATGAAAAAAATAAAAACGATATTGATCGCAGCTACATTGGTGATGACGTGTTCATTAATGAATGCGCAAAAAAATGCAGCATTAAGTGATCAGCAAAAAAACTTCATGCTGAATACATGGTATCAATCTCCTCAGGAATCTAAAGGAGATACAATGACCTTTACTACCACGAAACATGTTAATGTTGCAGGAGTAGACGTAATGGGTTTTGAATACAGCAGACTAACATTCAAAAGTGCTACTGATTTTGAAGTGGCCTATTGGACAAAATGTTCGCAGAACCTGAACCTTACTTCCGGAAAATGGAACTATACATCGGGCTCAGCATTAGAGATGGATTTTATGCCATTGAATTGCAAAAACCAGGTGACAGTAATTCAGATCACTTCAAACAAATTAAAGGTTGTGGTGAAGTAAAAGAACGAACGAAATAATATTTAGAGAAGCCCTGAATTTTCGGGGCTTTTTTAATTATATACCCGTAAAAATGGTCCTTGTTGTCTTCTTTAGATCTGATAGAAGTCTTTTGACTTATAAGAAACAAAGGAGAGCTTGAACGGCTTCTTTTCTTTATCGATCATTTTGGTTTGTAAACCATAAGAGCGGTTACGCTGAATGTAATTGAGTTCATCAACCTTGTTGTTTATTCCGGCCGGCTTTGGAAATGAACTTGATTCGCTTCCTAAAGCTTTTACCGCAACGGTAACTACTGCTGTTAATTTTAAAGTTTGAGCAAAGATCAAATTGCTTATAAACATGGCGATGATAATAATTGATTTTTTCGTGGCTTTGGTTTTTAGTGATTATTTATATTTTTTTAATTGTTAGATTTTTATTGGATCATATCAGCAACAGAATTAATAATGTGCCCGTATGGTTGCAGACCATAAAGGCCCTGCATGGTTTTGAAAATATTTTTTCTGGCACTCATTGTTGCAGAAAGAATAACCACTGATGTTATTCCGAATCCGATCGCTTTTAAAATTTTTGTTTTCATGTTTTAATTTTTATTAGTTTGTTCGATGATTCAAAAGTAGTGCGACAAAAAAGCCTGTTGAAACGGATATACGCGGCTCAATTTTCATCTCAGGCGATTTCCAGTTATTGAAATCCTATAGGCTTCGGTTTTTTTTGGTTTTGGCTGGCTTTAACAAATAATATCTGAAATTTGCGTTTTTTGCAAATCAATGCTATATTTAATGGCATGAAACGCAAATAATGGCTAAAAAGGAACAGAGCATTCAAGATGTCTTCATTCAAAAGCTCAAAGAAGCTATGCCTCCCACCATTGGTTTAGCCGAAGAGTTGGCCGAGCTTTTAGGAATGAGTGTTGATAGTGCTTATCGCCGAATACGGTGCGAAACTGATCTGAGTATAAACGAGATATATACCATCACAAAAAAGTATCGCATTTCATTGGATAATATTTTTTCTAACCTTAACGATACCGTTACTTTTACATATACTAAACTTACCGACAGTGCCGAGAATTTCGAAAAATATCTTACACGTATATATACGCATACAAAAACGATCAATGCTTTTCCCGAAAGGAAAATGTATTATATCGCAGAAGAGCTTCCAATATTTCTTTCTTTCTTCAGCAGAAAACTAATTGAGTTCAAACTTTTTTACTGGCAACGAAGTGTATTAAATGTGCCGGAGTATCAGGGAAAGCGCTTTGAATTCGGAATTATACCTGAGCACCTGGTTGAATTGGCAGCGAACTCAATAAAAGAATACAAGTCACTTCCCTCAGTTGAGGTTTGGTCGGATGAAACGATCTCAACCATTACTAAACAGCTTTTACATTATTATGAAAGCGGCGTCTTTAAAAACAAACAGGATGCGCAAGAGGTGCTTGAGGAAATAAGAAAGATGGCACAATATGTTGAACATTGCGCCGAAATAGGAAGGAAAGAAGATAGTTCAAAAACAGAGAACTATCAATTATATAACAGCGAGATCATGTTAGGAACGAATTGCATCTACGCGCAATCGGGCGACATTAAATTTGCTTACGTATCTTTCAATAGCATGAACTCATTAACCACAAATAACCATGAGTTTTGCGAAGAAACAGAACACTGGCTTAAAAACATCATTAAGAAAAGCACCTTAATAAGCGGTGTGGCCGAAAAGCAGCGTTTCCAGTTCTTTAGCAGGATATATAAAAACATTGATAATTGTGAGGAAAGAATAAAATCTCTGTAAAAAACACTAACTTTGTAATACTAAAAAAAAACAGCATGATCGATTTAACAGGAATTATCTCCATTACAGGCCAGCCGGGCCTTTTCAAAATTTTAGCACAAGCTAAGAACGGAATTATTGTAGAAGGCTTAGCCGATAAAAAAAGAGTGCACATATATTCTTCTACAAAGGTGTCAACACTTGCCGACATTGGCATGTACACTACCGGCGACGAAAAGCCGATCGAAGAAATTGTTACTTCTATTTTTGATAAAGAAAAAGGCGGACCTTGCGTTAGTGCGAAAGCCGACGATAAAGAAATTACAGCTTACTTTGCACAAATACTTCCTGATTATGATAAAGAGAAAGTATATGTAAGCAATATGCGCAAGTTGTTTAACTGGTATACTATTTTACAAACTACCGGAAACCTTAAGGTAAAAGAAGAAAAGACCGGGGAAGACGGAAAAGTGATCAAAACTGAAGATAAAGCAAAAACTCCGGCAAAAACATCTTTGAAAGATACTGCTAAGAACGTAAAAACTTTGGCCGGCAATAAAAAAACCTCAGGAGTTAGAAAAACAGGGGTAGCATAATTCTTAATGTACCCTCAATATAATTGAAAATCGCCTCAAAAAGGCGATTTTTTTGTTAAAAAAAAGCGCTTATTGCATTTTTAAGATAAAACGAAACTAGTTACAAAAAGAAGAAAACTCCAATATTTTCTCAGAAGATAATACACTCAAAAAAATGCAATTTCGATTGATTTTTTGTTAAAATTAAGAGACTTTGATGGTTTTTAGAGAATTTTCGAAGAAATTAGTGCTTAATGAACTCCCCAACAACCTTCTCGGCCTTGGCAAACGCCACCGACAGCGTTTCGTTCAAAATAAAAGCATCGAATAATTCAGCAGTTTTTAATTCTTTTTCAGCCTTGGCAACCCGTCTGGCAATGCTTTCAGGGCTATCAGTACTTCTGCTGTGCAAGCGTTCTTCCAGGATCTTAATGCTTGGGGGCATTACAAATACAGCTAAAGCATGGTCTTTGAACTGATTTTTAAGATTTAAACCACCTTCTACGTCAATATCAAAAATAACAGCCTTACCCTTATCCCATATACGTTGTACTTCACCTTTCAAAGTGCCGTAATAGGTGCCGGGGTAAACTTCCTCCCACTCCAGGAACTCGCCGGCTTCAATATTCTTCTTGAATTCTTCTGTGCTCAGGTAATGATAGTCTTTGCCGTTTTCTTCTACACCGCGTTTGGGGCGACTTGTAGCAGATATCGAGAATTCGATCTGATCGGAAAATACACTAAGGAGGTGGCGCACTATGGTGGTTTTACCAGAGCCTGAAGGGGCCGAAAATATTACCATTTTACCATTTTGCATGGCCAAAGATAGCTATTTTTGCAGAATATGGGCCAATAATGCTCCGCAAGAGCCTTGGAGCCTCATTTATTCTGAAATATATTTTGGAGAAGCCGGAAAACTCCCTATATTTGCCATCCCAAATTAAAAACAATAAACCCTATGTATGCAATAGTAGAAATAGCCGGGCAACAATTTAAAGTGGAACGTGGAAATAAAGTATACGTTCACCGCCTTGAGGCTAATGAGGGTGCTAAAGTTGAATTTGACCGTGTATTATTATTAGATAACGACGGCAAAATTTCAGTTGGCAACCCAACCGTGGAAGGCGCTAAAGTAGCTGCCACCGTAATTGAGCACCTTAAAGGTGACAAAGTGATCGTGTTTAAAAAACTACGTCGTAAAGGATTCCAGAAATGGAATAACCACCGTCAGCATTTTACACAATTATTAATTCAAGGCGTATTAGCTAAAGGCGATACACTTAAAGAAGAATTAAAAGCTGATAAGGCTGCAAGAAACTTTACAATTTCTAGAAATGCTCCTGCAGTTACTGCTGAAGCGAAAGTAGAAAAGAAAGCTCCTGCTAAGAAGGCCCCTGCAAAAAAAGCAGCTGCTAAAAAAACAACTAAGAAAGACTAATCAATTTTTGAATTTTAGATTTTTAAAATTTTAGAAGTATAAACTCTAAAAATCAAGAATTCAAGAAATTAAAAATTAAGAAAAATGGCACACAAAAAAGGTGAAGGTAAAGTAAAGAACGGTCGCGAATCGCATAGCAAACGTTTAGGCGTTAAGATCTATGGCGGCCAGCTTTGTATCTCAGGAAACATTATCGTGCGTCAGCGCGGTACCGTTCACAATCCGGGTGAAAATGTTGGAATGGGCAAAGACCATACATTATATGCTTTAACAGACGGTAAAGTTGTTTTCAAAAAGAAGAAAGACGACAGATCGTATGTTTCGGTTGTTCCTGCGGAAGCATAATACACCGATTGCTGATATATTTTAAAAGCCGCGAGTGTAAAGCTCTCGGCTTTTTGTATTTTTATAAATGAATTAAATAATTTTATGTTACAACTTAATTATATCCGCGATAATAAAGAAGATGTTTTAAAACGTCTTGCCACCAAGAATTTTAAAGATGCCGAAACAATAATAAACAAGGTTATTGAATTGGATAATACCCGCCGCGCTACACAAAAAGACGGAGACGCAATTAAAGCCGAAGCAAACGTTATTGCAAAACAGATCGGCGAGTTAATGAAAGCCGGAAAAAAAGAAGAAGCTGAAATTCAAAAAGGAAAAACAGCAGACCTGAAACTCCGCGAAAAAAATCTTGACGAAGCACTGAAGTCAATTGAAGAGGACATTCAAAATCTTTTGGTGCAGGTACCCAATACGCCAAGCACAAAAGTGCCTGCAGGCAAAACGCCTGAAGATAATGAAGTAGTAAATGAACAAGGCACAAAACCTGAATTGCACGCCGCCGCCGTTCCGCACTGGGAACTCACCACAAAATATAATTTAATTGATTTTGAATTAGGAGTAAAATTAACCGGCCCCGGCTTTCCGGTTTATAAAGGTAAGGGCGCAAGATTACAGCGTGCATTAATAAATTATTTTTTAGATAAAGCAACAGCCGCCGGATACCTTGAAATTCAGCCACCCATAATGGTGAACGAGGACAGCGCTTATGCAACGGGCCAGCTTCCTGATAAAGAAGGACAAATGTATCATGCACAGATCGATAATTTTTATTTGATCCCAACTGCTGAGGTTCCTATTACAAATATTTACCGAGATGTTATTTTAAAAGAAAGTGATTTCCCTGTAAAGAACTGCGGATACACACCTTGTTTCAGAAGAGAAGCGGGGAGTTATGGCAAGGACGTTAGAGGTTTAAATCGTTTACATCAATTTGATAAGATAGAGATCGTACAAATTACACACCCTGATAAGTCTTACGACACTTTAGAAGAAATGCGCGAGTACGTTGCCTCTATTTTAAAAGAATTGGAATTGCCTTTCCGTACTTTAAAATTATGTGGTGGCGATATGAGCTTTGCTTCTGCATTAACTTATGATATGGAAGTATGGAGCGCGGCACAAAAACGCTGGTTAGAAGTGAGCTCAGTTTCTAATTTCGAAACCTTTCAAACCAATCGTTTAAAATGCCGTTTCAAAGGCGCTGATGGAAAAACACAATTAGCACACAGCTTGAACGGAAGCGCATTGGCTTTACCCAGAATTGTAGCCTCTTTATTAGAGAATAACCAAACACCCGAAGGAATTAAAATTCCGAAAGTGTTGGTGCCTTATACAGGATTTGAAATTATAAATTAGGATTTCGCTAAGGGTTCTCGCAGAGTTCCGCGGAGTTTTTCGCAGAGTTCCGCAGAGGGCATAAGCGCAAATAAAACATGCCCACTCTCTTTAAAACATATCTTTGTAAGAATATCAGCGAAACTCTGCGTGTCCATCTGCGAGCCTCTGCGAGAAATGTCTCTTTTTGTTTTTTGGTTTTTCTCTTCAGTTGTGGCCCCTCTCACTTATACGATAAACAAGCCTCAGTATTAGACAGCACCAAAATTGTATTGCAAGTAAAGCTCAATGAACTTAAAAAAATTGAAACCAACATTGAGCAACGTGGTTTCTCAAAATACGAAGCCTATAGAAAATTCCTGAACTCAAACTTAAACGACACCCTTTCCAGAATAGAGGCAACTGCAGTTCAGCAGTTCTTAAATTCCGGAGAAGTGATTATGAAATACAATGAAAACAAAGCGGAACTGCTTAAACAAACTGAGACCAGCATTCTGCAATTGCAAAAACTTTCTTTAGATCTGAAAGAGAACAATCTCCCGACTAATCAGGCTTTGACTTATTTCGACAACGAAAAAATTCATGCCGAAAAACTAGTTACACTTATTGAAAAGAATATCATTGCTGTTAACATCAGTCTGGTTAATTTTAAGAACAACACCCCAAGAACAGAAGAACTCATTAAACAAATAAATAAAGGTCAGCTGCCAACATTGGTTGAAGATTCAAGCTCAGAATAAATGCCAATACATTTTTCCATAGAAAACACTGACTTCAGTTTAAAACAAAAATCTAAACTAAAAGCCTGGATCGAAAAAGTCATTATACAGGAAAAAAAGACGCTTGGCGAGATCTCTTATCTTTTTACAAACGACGAAGCGGTTCTGACAATAAACAAAGAATACCTTAAGCATAATACATATACCGACATTATCACTTTCGATTATTGTGAGAAGAAAACAATGAGAGGCGATATTTTCATAAGCATTGATCGCGTAAAATACAACGCCGAAAAATTTAATGTGAAATTCGAAGAAGAATTAAAACGCGTGATGATCCATGGTGTTTTGCACCTATGCGGCTACAAAGATAAAACCGATTCCGACTCACAAAAAATGCGAAAAAAAGAAGACAAAGCTCTTCTGCTTTTTAAAACACTATAGTTCCCAAAATCGATTTAGAAGCTCTGCTCACTCAGTCAAATGGGGGTTTCGGGCATATTTCTTTTGAGGATAGGTCAGAAATTATACATTTGTTAGCCTTCAAAAAACAAATACATAACATGAAAAGATCTTTACTTCTTATTGCCGCTTTTTTTACAATTAATTTCACCTCCTTTTCTCAAACTTGTCAGGATATGTCTGTTGAGTTAAGTGCTGTTGTACAAAACGGTCCGCCAAAAATTATTTTGAATTGGATCCCAAATGCCGGAGCCACTCAATACACCATTTACCGCAAATTAAAAACTGCAACAACTTGGGGTGCTGCTATTGGAACCACAACCGGAACAGTTAATTCATATACCGACCTTGCAGTAAGCGCAGGCGTAAATTACGAATACCGAGTTATTAAATCAGGAACTACGGTTGCTTACGGATATATCAATTCAGGAATTGAAATTCCCGTTGTTGAAGGCCGTGGCACATTGATCTTGTTAGTTGACAGTTCTTTTATTGCTCCGCTTTCTGCCGAATTAAAACGTTTGCAGGATGATCTTGAAGGTGATGGCTGGGTAGTTAAACGTCATAACGTTCTCAGAACAGGGACAGTTACACATGTGAAAACATTTGTGGTGGCAGATTATGCTGCCGATCCTATAAACACCAAAGCTCTTTTTATTGTTGGTCACGTTCCCGTTCCTTACAGCGGCAACATTAATCCGGATGGCCACCCCGATCACCAAGGTGCCTGGCCAACAGATGCTTTTTACGGAGATGTAAATGGTGTGTGGACAGACGCTTCAATTACATCAACAACTTTATCGCCAACACGAACGCAAAATGTACCGGGAGATGGTAAATACGATCAAAGCGCAATTCCTTCTGATCTTGAATTGCAAGTGGGCCGTGTTGATTTTGCGAACATGCCTTCTTTCGCATCTTCAGAACAAACTTTATTGAAAAATTATTTAGATAAGGATCACGATTACCGTAAAAAGGTTTTCACTGCAATTAGTCAGGGAGTTATTGATGATAATTTCGGTTATTTTGGCGGAGAAGGTTTTGCCGCAAGCGGATTTAAAAACTTGGCGCCGTTGGTTGGAAATGCAAATGTAATCCAAGCCGATTATTTTACATCTATGACAGGAACAAGTTATAAATGGTCATATGGTTGTGGTGGCGGAAGCTATAATAGTTGCAGTGGCATTGGTGTAACTTCTAACTTTGCAACTTCTAATTTGCAAGGAGTATTTACCATGTTATTTGGATCGTATTTTGGAGATTGGGATAGTAATGATAATTTTTTACGTGCGCCTTTAGCACAAGGAAAAACGTTGACCAGCGTTTGGTCTGGCCGTCCGCACTGGCAATTTCATCACATGGGTTTAGGAGATAATATTGGTTATGATGTGATGCTTACTGAGAATGCAATTGGCTCTTTATATTTTACACCCGCAACCGGAATTACAGGCCGCTGGATCCATAACGAATTAATGGGCGACCCAACTTTGCGTAACGATATTGTTGCTCCGGTTTCAAACGTAGTGGCAACAAAAGCGGGAAACAATTGTAACATTAGCTGGACCGCTTCAACACAAACTGCGGTTATTGGTTACAACATTTACATGAAGAATGATACCAATACTAATTATGTAAAAATTAACCCTACACCAATTGCCGGAACAACTTATACCGATAATTGTTTATTGTACAAGGGTATTTACAAATACATGGTGCGTACTTTAATTTTGCAAACTTCACCAAGTGGTACCTATTATAATATGAGCGAAGGCATTGCCGACACTGCAATGAACAATAATTACATGAAAGCCTATGCTACTTTTACGGGTGCGGTTAGTGGCAACACAGTTACATTTACAAATGGTTCAACAAATAGCACTAATTATTACTGGGCCTTTGGTGATGGCGGCACAAGTGTATCTACAAACACCATGCACGTATATTCTAGCGGAACATATACCGCGACGTTAATTGCAAGCAACTCTTGTAATTCAGATACCATGTATAAAGTGTTCACTATTTCAACTGTTGAGGTTGGTGAGATCAATGCATTATCAAACTCAGTTTCGGTTTATCCCAACCCATGTTCAGGTAAATTATTTGTATCCTTAGCAGAAAACACAGAAGCTGTTGAAGCCCGTATTTTTAATTACGAAGGCAAACAGGTGTTTTATACCGATGATCTGAGTCGCCAGAAAGAGATTGACCTGAGCCATTGCGGACAAGGCCTATACCTTATGCAAATGAAGGATAGCAAGAATAATAGCTATACAAAGAAGTTTGTAATAGAGTAGCAATTTATTTCGTCCCTACGGGACTTTGAATTTGTGTTGTGGGGTTTTCTAATGATATTTTGTCCCTACGGGACAATAGAATAAGTTCGCAATATCTAACCCAACATCCCTTTAGGGATCAAATATTGCTAGAGAATGACATTTGAAAGACAATATCGTCCTGTAGGAACGATATATCGGTTCAGCAAAGAAATTTTTGATAGAGTAGAGCAAGCAACTCCACAATGTGTTGGTTGATGAGCTGCGCTCTCAACCGGAAAAAATCACTCGTTTTGGGGTAATCCCCAACAAAAAAATTCAGTAATTTAGGGCTATGAGATTCGTAGCCCTTTTCTTTTTAATTCTGAGTCTGCCGAAGGACGGATTTTCTCAATCTAAATATACGCATGCTGATTCTATTCGCGGTTCCATCACCAAAGAACGCGCCTGGTGGAACGTAACGCATTACGATCTGCATGTCGCTTTTAATTATCCTGATAGCAGCATTAAGGGCTACAATAAAATTTCTTACCAAACTTTAGAATTAAGCTCAGTCATACAAATTGATCTGATGGATCCCATGGTCATGGATAGCGTTTTGCAGGATGGAACAAAGTGCAGCTGGAAAAAAGATGGCAATGCTTATTTCATTTCTTTACCGGGAGCGCAAGCCATGTATGCTTTTAAAAACATAATAGTTTATTTTCATGGCAAACCGCATGCTGCAAAAAATGCACCTTGGGATGGCGGCATGGTTTGGAAAAAAGACAAGAAGGGAAATCCATGGATCTCGGTGGCTTGTCAGGGCATGGCGGCCAGTGTTTGGTTTCCCTGCAAAGATCATCAGTACGATGAAGCTGATAGTGTTTCTTCTTATTATACCGCGCCTTCTGATCTTGTTATTATCTCTAACGGAAAACTGCGTTCTAAAAAAGAAAACACGGATGGAACTACAACCTATAATTGGGCGGTGGTAAATCCCATAAACAATTATTGTATCATTCCCTATATTGGAAAGTATGTGAATTTTAAAGACACTTTTAATGGTTATGGCGGAACCCTGAAATTGGATTATTGGGTACTGGAAGAAAATTTAGAGAAAGCTAAAAAACAATTCAAACAGGTAAAACCAATGTTGCGTTGTTTTGAAAGTTGGTTCGGTCGCTATCCTTTTTATGAAGATGGTTACAAGTTAGTAGAGTCGCCTTATTTAGGCATGGAACATCAAAGCGCGGTAGCGTATGGTAACGGTTTTCAAAATGGTTACATGGGCCGCGATCTTTCTAAAACAGGTTGGGGCATGAAATGGGATTTTATCATTGTGCACGAATCCGGTCACGAATGGTTTGGCAACAATATTACTGTAAAAGATGTTGCCGATAATTGGGTGCACGAAGGATTTACGGCCTATGCTGAAAACTTATATACAGAATATTTATTTGGAAAAAAGGCCGGAGCAGAATACGTGATCGGCACAAGAGAAGAAATAAAAAATAAAGGAACTATTATTGGCGACTATAGTGTAAACAGTGAAGGCGATGGTGGCACTGATATGTATTACAAAGGTGCCAACCTGTTGCACATGATCCGCACCATTAACAATAACGATGCGCGCTGGAGAGAAATGCTGATGAAAATGAATTTCACCTTCTGGCATCAAACGGTTACATCCTATCAGATCGAGGATTTCATGAATAAATTTTTGAATCTTAATTTGCAAAAAATATTTGATCAGTATTTAAGAACAACTCAAATTCCCGTGCTTGAATATGCTTTGGAGAATAATTCGCTGCGCTTTCGCTGGATCAACTGCGTAAAAGGATTTAACATGCCTGTTAAGATCCTTTCGGGCACTAACGAAATTTCGCTAAAGCCTACTGAAGAGTGGCAAAGCATTATTGGCCCTGTATTCAGTAAACCCGAAATTGAGGCCGATAGGAATTTTTATATTACCATTCAAAAAACGAAGTAAACCTTTGCGTCATTGCGAGCGATAGCGAAGCAATCTTCAGTTTGCGATTGCTTATGCAGAAGAACAAAATAAAACCCTTACATTTGCTGCCTATATGGAATCGAAACCAAACAAAGCAATGCTGTTTATTTTTATTACCCTGCTCATTGATTGCACGGGTATAGGAATAATTATTCCTGTTGTTCCGTCGCTTATTCAGCAATTAACGGGCGGAAGCGTGAGCGATGCCGCCACTTATGGCGGTTGGTTAACTTTTGCCTATGCTATCATGCAATTTGTTTTTTCGCCCGTGTTAGGTGGCTTGAGTGATAAGTTTGGAAGACGTCCCATCATTTTAATTTCCTTATTTGGTTTAGGAATAGATTATTTATTTCTTTTTCTTGCACCAAGTTTATTTTGGTTATTTATCGGAAGATTGATCGCCGGAATTTGCGGAGCCAGTTTTACAACAGCATCGGCCTATATTGCAGATATAAGCACGCCCGAAAAGCGTGCGCAAAATTTCGGAATGATAGGAGCAGCTTTCGGAGTAGGATTTATCATTGGTCCGCTTATAGGAAGCGTGTTTAGTCAGTTCGGAGTGCGGGTTCCTTTTTTGGTTGCAGCTGTCCTTTCTTTATTGAATTGGGTTTATGGTTATTTTGTTTTACCTGAATCGTTAACAAAAGAGAACCGCAGAAAGTTCGAATGGAAACGTGCCAACCCTTTAGGCTCTTTAATTCATTTAAAAAAATATCCTTCCATATTAGGATTGATCTTTGCATTTTTGTTATTGTACATTGCAGGCCATGCCGCTCAAAGCACGTGGACCTATTTCACCATCGAAAAATTTAATTGGAACGAACAATGGATCGGCTATTCAATTTCGTTTGTTGGACTTTCGGTCGCCATTGTGCAAGGAGGTTTAATAAAATGGTTCATGAAAAAATTCGGAGGAACCAAAACAGTTTACATTGGTTTGTGTTTTTATATGGTAGGATTTACCTTGTTTTCATTTGCCTCGCAAGGCTGGATGATGTTCGCCTTTATGATCCCTTACGCTTTAGGTGGGGTAACAGGCCCTGCAATACAAAGTATAATATCAGGAAAAGTTCCTGCAAATGAACAGGGCGAATTGCAAGGTGCCATTACCAGTCTGGTGAGTTTAACTTCTGTTATCGGTCCTATATTAATGACCACTTTGTTTTCTGTGTTCACAGCAAAAACTGCGGCCATCTATTTTCCGGGTGCGCCATTCATGATGGGAACACTATTAACGGTCATTAGTTTTGTGATCGCCGTAATTACGCTTCGAAAAAACAAAGTTTAGTTTTTCTTGTAACCGTCAGTAAGCGTTCTTAAAAAGGCGGCAATGTCTTGAACGTTTTGTTCGCTGAGGTTTAATTTTCCAAGCTCATCTTTGTTTACATTTTGCGGAACATCAGGAGGAGGAAAAAGTCCGACTGAATCACGGTCCGAATAGAACCGTATGACTTCTTCAAGCGTATTAAAATAACCATTGTGAAAATATGGAGCAGTTAAAGCAACATTTCTTAATGTTGGAACTTTGAATTGTCCGTATAGCGAAGGATTCGCAAGAAAAGCCCCTAGTCCACGGTCTGGCCCGGCGCTTGGCGATGAAGGATTGTGAGGCACGCCAATGTTATCATAACTGAAATCAGTGAAAAGGGCAAGGCCATAAATATTATCTTTTGTTGAAGAATGGCAATTGGCACATTTTGCTTTTGCCGTGTCGTTAAATAAATTGAGTCCCGATAATTCTTGTGCAGTTAAATTGGCCTCGCCGTTTAAGTAAGCATCGTATTTACTGGTAAAACTATTTACCTGAAACGATCTTTCATAAGCAGCGATCGCAGAGGCAGCGAACTGAATGGCTACAAGCGTGTCGTCAAAAACACCGGCTCCGTAAATATTAGTGAACGTGGCACAGTATTCAGTAACTTTTAATTTGTTTACAATTTGAGTGATGTTTGCATTATTCATTTCAATGGGATTAAGCATTGGCTTTATGGCCTGAGCTTCTAAAGTATTTACTCTTCCGTCCCAAAAAAAGCCACCCATGTAGGTTGAATCAACCGTATTATAATATAGCGAAGGCGAATATTTCATGTATGCAACCGATGGCGCATTGCGGTTCCCCATTAAGCTTGCAATGGCCCCTTTAGAAAAGGGGTGTCCCGGATCGGCAAAACCACTGGTAATATTGTGGCAGCTAGAACAACTTTGTCCTGCCGGAGAAGAAAGCGATTTATCAAAGAATATTTTTTTGCCAAGCTTTTCCATTTCGCTTAAGCCGGTATAGTCGTGTTCGGCGTCGTAAGTTTCTTTTTTTGGAGGTTCAATGGTTTCTTTTTTACAAGAAACAAAAAAAGCAAGACAAAGAATTGTTGTGAGAAGGAAATTGTTTTTAAATAGGTTCATAAATTAATGGATTGAATTAGAAAGTTGCAGAAACACCTCCGTAGATCATTCTTCCAATGGAAGGAATGATTCCCGGACCGGGATACTCACCTGTGCGCAAAGTAAAATAGTGCGCATCATTTAAATTGTTTACCCCTAATTTGAATTGGTAATTCTTTACTTTGTAAGATGCAGAAACATCTATTAAACTATAAGATGGAATTATTCCAATGAGCCCATCGGAAGAGTATTTTGTGTTTGACGGATCACCGAAGGCCGCATCATTATAAGAGTACTGAATATTGCAGCTGAATTTTTT
>JANYIQ010000315.1 GCA_025362575.1 Bacteroidia bacterium | reverse complement strand
AAAAACGATTGATCGCGAAAGGTTGGGGAGAAACACAGCCTCTCATACCGGAAGATGTGATCAATAAAATGGTGCCGAAAAGTGATGAATTCAATGCGGCACATCAAAAGAACAGACGTACAGCATTTAAAGTTGTAGGTGAGTCAAAAATTGAGATCATAAATAAAACAAAATAGTTCAGTTTAATAAACGTTTAAATCACACACGCATGAGAAAAATCTCTACTTTAATTTTATCATTAGGTTTTGGTTTATCAGTAAACGCACAAACCTTAATTAATAATGCAGGCTTCGAAACCTGGGGAGGAAATCCGGCACCCGGCGTAAATACCGAGCCAAACGGGTGGTATTCTAATAAATCAGGGTCAGGCCTAGCTTCATCAGGGCCGCAAACTTGTTTTCAAGATCTAACCATTAAACATGCAGGAACATCATCTGCTCGAGTAGTAACTACTTACTACATTATTGCAGTTGTAAATGGTAACGTAACTACAGGTATTGTTAACGCTCCAAATTCTAATAAAGCCGAAGGGTACTTAAGTACAATTCATCCTACAACTACCAGCGATAAACGTCGTATGCCTTTTACAGCCCGTCCTGATAGTTTAACAGGATGGTACCAGTATACTCAAGCTACCAGCGGAACAAATCCCACACAAGAACAGGGTAAAGTAAGAGCGATCTTACACAAAGGAAATTATTACGATCCTGAAACTCCCGTTGCAGGAAATCACCCTGATTCATCGATGAATAAAATTGGCGACGCTTTGTTTTTAACGGCAATGGCTAATAACACAGTATGGAAACGTTTTAGCGTTCCTTTTACTTATACAAGTGCTGCTATCCCTTCTTACATCATGATAAACGTAACGGCTTCTGCAAACCAATTAACAGCTGCTCCGGGAATTACCGGAAACGGAAGTAAATTATGGCTTGACGATCTTTTACCGATCTATAATTCGGTTGGTGTTAAAGAAGCTTCAACCGCATCATCAGTAAAAGCTTTTTGTTATGACAAAATTTTTTATGTTGATTTCATTGCAAGAACCAATGCCCAATCAACTTTATCGATTTACGACCTTACCGGTAAATTGGTTACCGAACAAAAAGTAGATAACGATAAACTTAATTCAATCGATATGTCGGCTCAGCAAAACGGAATGTATCTTTATACCATTCTTGGTGCCGGTTATAAAAAATCAGGCAAATTCATTATTGAATAATAAAACAAACTCATTTAAAAAACCCTTCGCTGTCATCGTGAGCCTAACGAACGGCTAAGGGTTTTTTTATTTTTGACAGATGATTATTACATCGATCAGCTTAGCAAATTTGCTTTTCTCGTCATTGCGAGGGAGGTACGACCGAAGCAATCTCAGCATTAGAAAAAGTCTTTTAACATTAACATTTATCTTTTCAATTGTAGTCTGTAATTCATTTGCTCAGCAAACCGGAATTTTAAAAGGTACAGTTACCGATGGTTCTACCGGCGAAACATTGCCCGGCGCCACAATACAATTATTGAACAACCCTTCTAAAGGAACTTCAACCGATATCGACGGGCGTTATTATCTGGAGCTCGACACAGGCTATCATAAATTAATTTGTGGTTTAATAGGCTTGGAAAGTGATACATTATCCATTCGAATTACCGCAAATGGTATTGTTGAAAAAAACATTAAGCTTAGATCGGTTGGCAGAACTTTAGAAACCGTAGTGGTATCATCGGGTAAGTTCGAGCAGAAAATAGAAGATCTTACTGTTTCCATGGAAGTGCTTAAACCATCTCTTATCACTAATAAAAATACAACAAGCATAGAAACCGCTTTAGAGCAGGTGCCCGGATTGACCATTATTGATAACGACCCGCAAATACGTGGTGGCAGCGGTTTTACTTTTGGAGTAGGAAGCAGAGTTGCTATTGTTGTTGATGGTATTCCATTATTAAGCGGAGATGCCGGTCGGCCTGAATGGAGTTATATTCCTGTTGAAAATATTGAGCAGGTCGAGATCATTAAAGGCGCCTCTTCTGTTTTATATGGTTCATCGGCTTTAAATGGCGTTATCAATATTAGAAGTGCTTATCCGCGCAGTAAACCAAAAACCATCATTAATTATTCTGTTGGCCAGTACAGTCAACCTAAGAACCCTGCAGGAAGCTGGTACAATGGCGCTATTCCGGGATATACCAATCTTAATTTTTTACACTCACGCATCATAAAGAATAATCTTGATTTTGTAATTGGCGGAAACTTTAATATGGATCAGGGATATATTGGTCCGCCGCCGCCGGCACCATACATGCCGCCCGATATTAAAAAAGCGTATAAGATCACCGATTCAATTCCAACATTTAGTAATGATGATATGATCAAAACACGCGGACGAATTAATTTTAATTTACGGTACCGTTCTAAAAAAATTATTGGATTGAACTACGGGATCAATGCAAATGCCATGTTGAATAAAACGAATATGGTATTTGCCTGCTTAGACGATTCTGTTGGAATGTACAGAGGTTATCCGGGCGCTGTGTTTTTAGAAGATCAAACCTTATTTAACTTCGATCCTTTTATAAAATACAATGCAGGTAATGGTGTGAGTCATAGTTTAACTACCCGCATGTTCCATTCAGATAATGTGATTAGCAACAATCAATCGAACCGCGGTACCATGTATTATGGCGAATATCAGTTGCAACGCGTTTTTAACGCCATTGATCTTAATTTTACAGGCGGTGTTGTTGGAAATGTATCTCAGTCGCATGCGCAGATCTACGCAGTAAGCGGGGCTCCTAACAATAAGATCGTGAATGCTTCTGGCTATATTCAGATCGATAAAAAATTGTGGCGTATTTTAAATTTATCAGGCGGTATACGCTACGAATATTTTAAAATGAATGCGCTTGAAAGTGTAACCACGCCAATTTACAGGGCAGGAGCAAGCTTACATTTATTAAAAGCAACATTTGTTCGGGTATCTTATGGTCAGGGATATCGCTATCCAACCATTACCGAAAGATACATTACTACCAAAGCAGGCATGTTTGGTGTGTTTCCAAATCCTGATCTAAAACCCGAAACAAGCAAAAGTGTTGAGATTGGTTTGAAACAAGGATTTAAAATTGGAAGTTTTGCCGGTTATTTAGATGTTTCAGGATTTTACCAACGCTACACCAATACCATTGAATATTTATTTGGTGTTTGGGATCCGGATGTTGCCATTATTGGATTCAAATTTTTAAATACAGGAAATTCGCGGGTAAGAGGCGTTGACATGTCGATAGCGGCCTCATCAGCCGAAACTAATAAACGTTTTGGTGTAACGGCATTGCTTGGTTATACTTATGTTGAGCCGGTTTCTTTAACCCCCGACAGCGTTTATGCCCGCGACAAATCTTTGGGTGGCATTGGACAAAATTTAAGTTACAAAAGCAGTAGTATGGATACAACCGGTAATATTTTAAAATACAGGTTCAAGCATATGGCTAAGGCAGACATTGAATTTAAAGTGTATCGTTTCGGTATTGGTTTCAGTTACCGCTACTATAGCCGCATGCAAAATATTGATCGTGCATTTAGTGATATTGAAGTGTTAACTTCTAATACGCAACCTTATTTGTACAGTATAAAAGCAACGAAGTATTGGAAAACGCATTACGGTTTCAATGTTTTTGATGCCAGGTTGAGCTGCAGACTTACTGAACGACAAAAACTCTCGCTCATTTGTTCTAATCTCTTTAATATAGATTATACTTTACGCCCGTTAAAGACCGAAGCACCAAGAACAACCTCTATACAATACGTGTATAGTTTCTAAACAAGTAAAAACATCCTTGTTTTTGGCCGGGCTTCGTTTTTTGCTTGTCCAAGTTAAACATTTGAGCGGTAACACGCAAAAAAATGGAGCTTAGGCGCTGTTAGCGGTTCGGTTTGCGCACAAAGCTACGTCTCGCTTAACTGCCCGCTTTTAAATTGAAGTTTTTAGAAGAGCGTCAACGGATAAGTCCTCGTCGTCTTTTTTTGCTTATAGTAAAAATAATCATTCCGCCGTCGGCGGGCAAATTATAAGCAAAAAACTTGCACTTCCGCCGCCTTACTTTTTAGGTGCTGTTACCAGCAGTTTTTGTCTACATTGTAAAATATTGGATAATTGTCTACCCCATTTTTATAATAGCTATATTTTTTATCGAATGTGAAGATGCCAAGTCCGCTAAATGTCAGCCCGTAACTTAATTTATTTTTGCTTGTGTCAGATTGCGAATATCCGAAACTTGTCGAACAGATCATTAATAATATGATATATTTTTTCTTCATACACGTCTGTCAAAGCCTTGCAGCTAACGTTTTCCGACTACGCGTCCGTTTTTTGCTTGTCCAAGTTAAACATTTGAGCGTTAACACGCAAAAAATGGTCGCGTAGTTGGTGTTAGTACTTGGCCACCGCACACAGTTTATTGTCGGTGTCCGCATACAAATAGATTTTTGTCAACCTTTAAAACAATGATGCTTGTCTTCGTCAACGAGTTTTAAAAAGTCACTCAATTGTTTAACTGTCGGTTTAGGTTCGTATGAGTGCCATTTTAGGTCTGCACGTTGCCAAAAAACTTTCCAGATATTTTTGTCCTTAACGAATATCGTTTTCGCAAAACCATTTCGTTGAATTTCGGTCGGGTTTCGAAACGAAGGTCGAATTTCTTGAAGGATTACACTTTGATCCTTTATTTCATAACCAATGTCGACTTGATGTCTGATTTCAGGTCGTGGTCTAACTTTGGCAATGTAATTCTCCATTGTCTCAATGATGTCTACAGATTTGGTTATGTCCAATGTCATGATAAAACTTTTTTGTCAACCGAAATGTTTTTTGTCTAACGGGACTTGTCCCGGTGGCTTAGTACTAACGTTATCCGAGCAGGCATAGTTTTTTGCTTGTCCAAGTTATACATTTGAGCGTTAACACGCAAAAAATTATGCTTGCTCGGTGTTAGGTTTAGGTTTGTTGACACGACACACTTGTCGAAGTGTGTCAAAGGGTTTTA
>JANYIQ010000305.1 GCA_025362575.1 Bacteroidia bacterium | reverse complement strand
TCAGGATATTTTTTACATCCGAAGAATCCGATGCAAACAACAAATAATAGTATGTGTATTTTTTTAGGCACCTTAATTTAGATTTATAATACGGTGTAAAGTAATCGCCCCACCAGAAAATAAATACTGATCCCGATGATGTCATTGAGTGTTGTCACAAACGGGCCCGTAGCAAGCGCAGGGTTGATCTTGAAGCGATTCATGGTTAGAGGCACGAAAGTGCCCAAGAACGACGCGCAGAGCACTACAGTGAATAATGCCACGCTTACAGTTGCAGCGAGCTTCCAGTTTTCGATAATTGATGCATAACCCCAGATCAAACTTGCGCAAATTGCTCCGTTAATTAATCCTACACCTAATTCTTTAAAAAGTTTAGAGCCGATCTTATCGCCAAGCAAAGTATTGTTTGCCAAACCCTGGACAATTATCGCCGAAGATTGCACCCCAACATTTCCGCCGGTGGCACCTATAAGTGGGATAAAAAAGGCCATTTCAGGGTGTATCTGTATCTGTCCTTCGTAAGTGCTAATAATTCTTGAGCCGATGATCCCGCCGCACATTCCAACCAAAAGCCAGGGAATGCGTGCTCTTGATAAACGCCATAATTTATCATTGGAGTCAACATCATCCGAGATACCACTCATGCGCTGAATGTCTTTTTCGGCACCTTCTCGAATTACGTCAACCACGTCGTCGATAGTAATTCTTCCAACCAATCTTCCAAACTGATCAGTAACGGGGAGCACAACCAAGTCGTACTTCTGCATGATCTCAGCAACTTCTTCGGTAGTGGTACTCGTTTTTACAAACTGAACATCGGCATTATAAATTTCATCAATGCGTGAAAGCGGGTGAGAGATGATCAGTTTTTTAAGCGAAAGCATGCCGATGAGTTTATTGTTTTCGTCAACAACATAAACCGCATACATCACATCCACATTATCGGTTTGCCTGCGGATCTCATCCATGCAAGTGTTTATGGTATCGTGCATGTAAACCGATACCAACTCCTTTGCCATTAAGGAACCCGCGGTGCCTTCTTCAAAATTTAAGAGGTCGGCAATATCGCTGGCCTGATCAATATCTTCAATTTGCGAGAGTACTTCATCCTGAATTTCTTCGGGTAATTCATTGATAACGTCGGCAGCATCATCGCTATCCATGTTATCAATTTGCTCGGCAATTTCTTTGGTTGAGAAAGTAGCTAAGAGGTCTTCGCGTCGGTCATCTTCTAATTCAAGTAAAACATCGGAAGCTAAGTTCTCATCAAGAAGGTCGTATAGATATTCTGCTTCTTTAAGATCAAGTTGATTTATGACAATAGCGATATCGGCAGCATGCAGGTCGTGCATCTGTTCGTTTAAAAACGCATTGTTCTTAGCTTCAATGGCGTTCTTAATATCTTCCAGCAAGTCTGTTGTTAATTCGAATTGCATAATGCTATTAATTATGCAAAAGTAGGGAAAATCTTCCAAAAAAAAATGCCGACCCATTTGGGCCGGCATTTATCTATAATGTTGATTTTTTTATTTCAGTTTTATCCTATCAAACCTGTAGGAGTCTCCATTGGTCATATAAACCGGAGCCATGCCATCCAAATTAAATCCTTTACCTGAAACATAAGGCCTATAGTGAAGCCAATCATCATTAGTGAATACTTCTTTCCTTTCAATATTACCATCTTTGTCTAAAGTTGTACAAACAAAAATTGAACCTCCAACACCGGTGCAGGCCACCTCTTCTTCCATATTAAAGGCATCAACAGGCATGTTTTTAAGATTGCGGCCGTTTTCAAAATATAAAAAATAAAATTTGTCATTAATTAGATAATAATCAAAAGGCCCCATCAGCCTTGTTGACTTTTTAGGAATGACCTTGGTCCAAAGTAATTCTGCTTGTTTATCGTATTTAAAAACAATTGCTTCCCCAATATCAAGCCCGCTTGGAATTTTAGAATTTTTAGGCGGGTTAGCATTCAAATAATCCAAAGACGTTAGATCACTAAGTTCAAATTGGTCAGCGGGTTTAAAACCATTATGCTCTTCTATCAAATAATAGGAATCGCCGTTGGAGTCAATATCTACGGGAAAATATTCTTTATATATTGAGTTCATATGGTTATGGGGACCTTTATAAGCTAATTTAGAATCAATTGCTGCGGCAAAGTAATTAAATGAAGATTTTGAAATAGAGCCGGAAGAAGGGTCGATTATTATAAAAAACGAACCACCTTTCATATCAGCAGGCTTTGTAAATGTTTTATCGTGAAATATTCCGGCACAAATAATTTTATTATCAACTATCTTTAATTTACCGCGATAAAATTTAGTTTGATCCATTTTTGGATTTTCAATTTTTCCAGAAGAACTAATTTTTCCAAGAAAAGGCTCGTAACAGAAGTTGTTTGCTTCTATACCTTTGTTAGATCTATTCCAAAGGTGTAATAAGAACCAAACATTTCCAGAATTTTCAATAGCATATGATGAAGAAAAAAGTGCGGATGTTTTATTTGGGACCTCTATTTTTTTTGAAGTGATCTTTTTGTTATTGCTCAGATCGTAAACATCAACGTCACAATATAGGAATTCAATTTTCTTAAGTTCGCAAAGTTGTGTAATAACTGCCAATTTAGAATTATCAGGAGAAAATTCAACATAAAATTCAACATAAAATTCTACCTTTCTTTTAAAATCAGTCTCTGTGGGAATCCGTTTTACTAAAGTATCAAAAAATATTTCTTGATCATTTTTGGTGTTATATATTCTTAATATAAGGGAATGTTCGCGACCATCATCAACAGAAAAAAAATAAATTTTATCGCCTTTTAAGTAAAGATTGCCTTTTCCTCCAAAGAAATAATTATAAGCAGGTGGTAATTCTTTGGTAGACACAACCTGAAGCGTTTTCTTATTTACCTTAGTATAGAAAAGTTGGTACTTGGTTTGGTTATTTGGATATTGAATACTAGCAGTATACAGGTAAGTATCGTCTGCTCCGAATTGGAAAATGTATTCGCCTTTTT
>JANYIQ010000100.1 GCA_025362575.1 Bacteroidia bacterium | reverse complement strand
TGACGTTTGCCTCAGGAGACAGCATCTTTTGTTCATATTCCCTTGGCAAAGGTCAGGAATTTTCATCCCCTGTTCTTGTGGCTATTTTAAATGGGTTGGTAAAATAGACGGCTGCAGAATGGATGGTGGAGGGCTGATGATTGAAAATAACCACACAATCCATACTGTTTGGCAGAGAAAAGGAAACGTTTATACTTGTGTTCCTGGAAAGAAGGAAATATTAGTGAGTAAGGCTGCCCTGGAAATGAATTTTGACGAGTACAGTCTTTTGTTTCAGTTTACGAGATTTGGTTAATGTTTCATTTGGGTATTTAGCCAACAGAAATGTTATGGGTGGATTTATTGAATTAGATTCTGGCTGGCGGTTGCTATGATATAAAATAAAGATCCAGATAACCAACCAAAGAATTACACCTAACAGGACCATACAGAATTGAAAAGGCAGATAAGGGAAAGAACGTTTTTTACCTTTTGCTGTAGCGGTTTTTTTAATGTTCGGTCAGGCTAATCATTGCGGCCCGCTGTGCCTGAATCTCATGGCCAGGGATAGAAATTTGTTCAGGAATATCCCGAACCTCGATCTGAACAATATAAAAACAATGAAACAGGAAGTAAATGCATGGAAGGAACACAGGAATAATAAGAAAGCTGTCATCAACTGGCAGTTTACAAATAAAGAAACAAGGGTTAAGTTAAAAAGGCTTTACCCGACAATAATAAGTTGACATGACACTAGTTCAAACCCAGTGAAAAGCTTGAGATCAGAATTACTCAATTTATAAGAAGAAGTAATAAACAATTATAACTGTCAGACTAAGTTCATACCAGTATTTATTGTTTGCCATTCCCAGGTAAATCACGGACATTTTCGGACTTAACTGATATAGTTTTTGTAGTAAAGTAATAGCATCGTCCACCTTCTTTATTTAATGCGAGCTTTTGAAGTTTTTTAAAGATAGTTGGCTATGGCATACCAACCACTGATATTGGAAGCGGTGGCAAAACCTGAAATGGCTCCCACACCAACGGTGAGGATTAAGGAGTACAATAATTTCATAATGTCTTTTTATTTTTTTAACAGTATTATTTTTTTTGGTTATGGTTCCATTCTGAATTAGCGTGTTCCAAATGTCGTTTGGTTTCATTTTCTTCGAAATCTGTTATTAAATATTGAGTAAAAGGAAATTGGTTAATAAATCGAAGATAGAAGTAAAGGTTAAACAGAAATAATTCAAATCCGTAGACAAAATCTTCAATCGGGATCGTCATGAGGCGTATATTCAAATGCTCCGCAATGTTATATCGTACAATCGGCTGGGAAAGACCAGTTCCGGTCAGTATTCCGTTTACTATGATAAAAGGCAATAGAAGAAGTGCGAATACACTGACCGCTTTTCCAAACCATTTAATATGGGCTACAAACTTTAAAACCATACAAAGAAGGGCAGTACTGATAAAAGTAGAACAGGTATATAATTTTCCCCTGAAAGTAAATCCTGCTATCAATAAAATCAGAGAAAACAGGATGCAAAAAATATTTTCTGATTTTTTATTCCAGGAAATATCATAAAATTTATTCAAACAATAATAGGTAAATACACAGGAATAGGGGATACAAATAAAAAACAGAATTTCTTCAATGGGAAGATTGCATAGATAGATTCCTGTGATATACCTTCGATTGAAGCCCCAGACTCCATGGGAAGTAAAAATTGAATCAATGATTAGGAAAGGGACTGCGGCCAATACGATTGCCTTAGACAAAGCTTTCCACGATTTATAGAATTTTATTTTTGGATAAAATGAAAATAGCAGGGGAACTGCTATGGTAAGTAAATCAATGAACAGGTATAGAAATTTCATTTTTACTTTTGGATTTCAATTCCCTGAAATATTTAAAAGGCACCCATAGCATCCCAAAACATTCCCCGTCTTTCATACCCAGGTGTTTGTGATGCATTTTATGCGCCCTCCGGATGGCTTTTAGGTAAACAGAGTCAGAACGTCGGAATATTTTAATGCGCTGATGGATAAAAACATCATGTACCAGGAAATACATCAGACCGTAAAAGCAAATGCCAATGCCAATCCAAAATAAATAATTGTATCCGTTATGGATTCCGAATAGCAGTGCGGCAATTCCCGGAATGGCGAAGATTAGAAAGAAAAAGTCATTGTGTTCGAAAAACCCATATAATTCCTTTTTGTGGTGATCTTTATGCAACTTCCATAAAAGTCCATGCATGAGGTATTTATGCGACAACCAGGCAACGGCTTCCATACCGCTGAAAGCAAAGAGTATAATCATTATTTTCAGGATGATATTTTCCATATTACGCCCATTTGATTTGTAAAAGACTATTGAACATCAAGCCTAATTTTTTGCCATTATTAATTCTGACTCTTTCTATGAGTAATTGTTGTACCGGTAATCTTTTTATTTTATTAAACAGTGTCAGATAGTATACATAAGCCAGGTAGACCCCGGTTCTGGATGAACGGGGAAGCATTTTAATTCCTGGTAGGGCCATTTTAAAATCCATTTCAATATCGTGCTCAATTTGTTTTTTTGCCTGCATTGTAAATTCCATCAGGTTTAGATTCGGGAAGTAGGTTCTTCCGAGTAAATGAAAGTCATCTTTTAAGTCCCTTAAAAAATTAACTTTCTGGAAGGCGGATCCAAGTTTCATCGCAAATGGTTTCAATTCTTCGTATGTCTTTTTATTTTTTTCGGTGAACACATGTAAACACATTAAACCGACTACTTCTGCCGAACCTAAAATATATTGTTCGTATTTATCCTTATCATAGTCAATTCTTCTCAGATCCATTTCCATGCTTTGGAAAAAAAG
>JANYIQ010000291.1 GCA_025362575.1 Bacteroidia bacterium | reverse complement strand
TTCAGAGGCGAATCGCGTAACCTCTTTGGTGGCGCCTTTATCACTGTAACACAGGCCAGGGTTAGTCCTGATCTTGGTTTAGCCAAGGTATACCTTAGCATAATGGCTACAAAAGATCGAGATGCGATCTTTAAACTAGTTGAGGAGCAAAAGCCGGCCATTCGTAAACGACTGGGAAACCTTGTAGGTAAGCAATTGCGTATTGTACCCGAATTGATGTTTTACATTGATGATTCGTTGGATTACGCCATGAAGATCGAAGAACTGTTAAAAAAATAAAACATGTGTCGCCGCTTTGCTACCAAAACACCAAAAACACCAAATTTCACCAAAAGTTTTGTATGATTTAATGCTTTACTCGCAAAATAAAAACATACTTTTTTGAATCTTTCCTTTTACATATCCCGTCGTTATTTAGTTTCTAAAAAGTCTAATAATGCAATTAACATAATTAGTTGGATCAGCATTATTGCCATTGCTTTTACAACAGCAGCCCTTGTTATCATTTTATCGGCCATGAATGGATTGACCGGCGTGGTGGCAGATCTTTATAATGCTATTGAACCTGATATTCGTATTATGCCTCATACATCAAAATTCTTTAAGGCAGACGATGCATTGCTTAATAAAATTAAATCTGTAGAAGGTGTTGATCTGGTATCAAGAAGCATTTTCGATAATGCATTGATAAAATGCAACGATAAGATGGCCATTGTAACGATCAAAGGGGTTGACGATAATTTTAAAGCCATCACCCATTTTGATTCCATTATTACCGACGGTGTTTTTAAATTGAAGCACAACGAGAACTTCATGGGGGTTTTTGGTCGTGGGATTGCAGGGCAACTTCAAATTAATGTGAATGATTTTGTAGAGCCTATTTCAATTTATTCTCCAAAACGCGGAGTAGAGGAGAGTTTGAATCCTGACGATAATTTTAATCAAAAATACATTTCCCCCGCAGGAATTTTTGAGTTGAACGACGATTTCAATTTTAAATATGTTATTGTTGACATTGCATTAGCAAGAGCCTTGTTTGATTGTGGTGACGAGGTGACGGCGATTGAAGTGGGCTGTATTAAAGGCGCTAACATTGATAAAGTGCAGAAACAACTCACGGAGGTATTAGGAAAGGATTATACCTTAAAAAACCGCTATCAGTTAAACGATGTATTATTTAAAACATTAGAGTCAGAAAAATTATGGACCTTCATTATCCTCGCATTTATTTTGATCATTGCCACCTTTAACATTATTGGAGCGCTAACCATGCTTATTATTGAGAAGAAAAAAGATATTAAAACGCTTTATTACATGGGTGCCAATACCAAATTGATGCGTAACATATTTATGGGCGAAGGCTTTTTAATAACCTTTATTGGTGCCAGTATTGGTCTGGTAATTGGCTTGGGAGTTTGCCTGCTGCAATTGAAATATCATTTAGTGAAATTCGACGACCAATATGTGATACCGTATTACCCGATCGATTTACAACTAAACGATTTTGTTTGGATAATTGCATTAATAATGCTGATTGGATTTTTCGCTGCCCTTTACCCGGTGAGGGTTTTTACAAAGACTGATTTTGTGCATGGAAATGATTAGGCTCAAAGGCTTGCCACGGAGGCACGGATTACACAGAGGAACACGGAGTCGTTTGTAAAAGATCTCTGTGAAGCTCAGTGCCCTCTGTCTCTCCGTGGTTAGATTTAGACCAAGCTTATTTTGAAATGACCAGCTTATCAAAATAGATCAATTGTTTTTCGTTCTCAACTCTGATAAAATAGGTTCCTTCTTTAAGAACAGAAACATCTATTATTGAAACGGTTTTGTTGTTGTCTGCTTTTTTACTCAGAATCATTTTTCCTAAAACATCGTAAATCGAAAGATCAGCGCTCAACAAATTATCGTTATTGAATTTTAAAAATAGTTTGTCGGATGCCGGGTTAGGATATGTAAAGACCTGCAAAGCATCTTCATTATTAATTATATATGGCTTTATTCCAACTCCACTGGTAATGGAAGTTTTAGCAAAATAAATATTTAGTTTACCTGTTCGCACATCGCCCCAGGCTGCATAAATGGTATCGTTAACTAACTCACAACTTAAAAAATCATTTCCACTTTGTGTTAAAATAGTATCGTGTGGCGTCGAAATATTACTCAAACGAATATTGGTTTGAAATGTAGCGCCATTATTCGTTGATACAGCGCAATACACGTCGGAAGGCTGATAGAAACCTGTTCCTGCACCGTTTCTCTTATCACGCCAAACCGAAACCAATTTATTATTTTTAGAATAATTGGTCCACACTAAATCCTGTGCTTTACCATTTGATAAAGCATCGTCATTTGCTCTAACGGGTGTTGACCAATTTAAGCCTCCGTTATTTGTTGTGGTAATATAAACATCAGGATCGCCGTTTTGATTGTTGATAAAACTTGCAGCCAGTTGATTTGCATTTAATGGATTTGCTGTAATGTTATATCCTAATTTGTAATTTGCATTTGGAACGGAAGAAGGATTCACCAGCAAATCATACCGTTGAAAACTTTGCCCTTTGTTATACGATTTAGCAAAAAATATTTTTCCGAAAACCGATTGACTCGGAACATAACTCGGGTAAGCCATGCACAGAGCACCATCGGCAGCTACGCATAAGGCAGTCATGGGTGCCTGAATGCTCGAACCAATCAGAAAATTTGCTGTATCAACGTAATGGTATGTTCCCCATGTTGCGCCGCTATCCGGCGAAGTTTTTAAATACGCACGATTTGGTAAAGGAATCCAGGGAGCGGGTTTAGTGGTCATATAAAACATGCCCTGAGTTGTAACCGTTGAGTTGTCAACTGCTATCCATGGTCTGTCTAATGGTGATTTGCCAACATCTTCAGTGGTGCCGTTCCATGCTTTTGTTGGAGGAGTCCATGTAACGCCACCGTTAACAGAATGAGTAATGTATACGCCACCTGAATCGGGCGGACCTTGCTTGTAATCGACGTAGGATAAATAAACAGTTCCGTTTTTTCGGAATGCCATAGATACATCGGCAGAGCCCCAGTTAGGAGAAAAGTGCGGCTTGATATCTTGATTGCCCCAAGTTTGTCCGCCATCAAAACTTGTTTTTGTTTTTATAGCCATTCTGAATCCCGTTGAAAGGTCGGCGGCCATCCAGGCAATAATAATATCGCTGGCATTGGTTGGGTTAATGGCCAGAAAAGGTTCTCCGGCAAAAAATGTTGTGTTAGAAATATTGGTATTAGCGGGTTGGGCAAAGACTTTATTTAATGTAAATAAAGCGAGTAATAAGAGTAAATTTTTTTTCATAGGATTTAGACAACAAAAAAGATACAAAGTTTAATTGATAAAACAAAAAACCCAGACTGTGGGGCCTGGGTTCAATTAGTTTTTTGATTGTATTAGTTAGAGATACTGATCTTCTTTTCTAGTTCTTCGATATAAGCTTTGAAACGCTTATCGGTATCCATCAAGTTGTTTACAGTACGGCAAGCGTGTAATACAGTTGCGTGATCTTTACCACCGCAGTGCATACCAATAGTTGCCAATGAAGATTTGGTCATATTCTTAGCAAAATACATTGCTATTTGGCGAGCCTGAACCACTTCACGTTTACGTGTTTTCGATTTCATGGTATCGATAGCTAAATCGAAATAATCGCAAACCACTTTTTGGATATAATCGATAGATACTTCGCGAGCAGTACTCTTAACGAATTTATCGATCATGTTCTTAGCTAATTCTAAAGTGATCACTTTTTTGTTCAATGAAGATTGAGCCTGAATAGAAATTAAAGCACCTTCTAATTCGCGAACGTTTGAAGTAATACTGTATGCTAAATATTCGATAACCTCTTTAGAGATCTGAATACCGTCGTTGTAGATCTTTTTCTCAAGGATAGCGATACGGGTTTCTAATCCCGGGCTTTGTAAGTCCGCACTTAAGTCCCATTTGAAACGGGATAATAAGCGTTGCTCAATTCCTTGGATATCAACCGGAGCTCTATCTGCAGTTAAAATAACTTGTTTACCTAATTGGTGTAAGTGGTTAAAGATATGGAAGAACACATCTTGTGTTTTTTCTTTACCTGCTAAATATTGTACATCGTCAATAATTAAAACATCGATCATTTGATAGAAATGAACGAAATCGTTTTGAGTATTGTTTTTTACCGAGTCGATAAACTGGGTAATGAATTTTTCTGATTGAACGTAAAGAACGGTTTTGTTAGGGAAGTTCTTTTTTGCTTCGATACCAATGGCCTGAGCTAAGTGAGATTTTCCTAAACCAACATTTCCGTAAATTAATAATGGGTTGAAAGCATTTCCACCCGGTTTTTGAGCTACGGCGAAACCGGCACTGCGTGCTAAACGGTTGCAATCACCTTCAACAAAATTCTCGAAGCTATAGTTAGGGTTCAATTGAGATTCAACCTGAACCTTTTTTAAGCCCGGAATTACAAATGGATTTTTAATTGGATTATTGGCAGTATCAATTGGCATTGATACAATTGGATTTTTTAAGTTGGTGCTGATGTTAGGCAAGCGCATTGTGATAGGAGTTTCAGTTTTGCCTGAACCATCCATTACAATGTTGTATTCTAATCTTCCTTCGGTACCAAGTTCTTTACGAATTACTTTTTTGATAAGTGTGATGTAGTGTTCTTCTAACCACTCGTAAAAAAATTGGGAAGGTACCTGGATCGTTAAAATGTTTTCCAGAAGCTTTACAGGTTTAATCGGATCGAACCATGTTTTAAAATTCTGAGGGCTCACATTATCTTTTACTACCTCCAAACAATTGTTCCAAACCTGTTCTGCTGTTTTCTCCTTCATAGTTTCAAATGTCTTTAAAATGTTATATATGTGTTAAATGATATCAACCAGTAATTGTTTGTAAATATACATTGTTTATTCTTTTACGCAAGAAATTTATCAGAAATTATTTTCGGAAAAAATTTAGCAAAAATTTGCTTATTTAAATTTTTTGACTTTCCCCTTTTGAGCTTACTTTTTTGTTGTATTCTGTGAACGCAACATCCAATCTTCCTAACCATATACCGGCCAAGCCTACCTGTGTTACCAATACTTCCAGCCCATCTGTGTTTTTTACAGGAACAGGTTCGTTTAAAAACGTATGTGTGTGACCGCCAATAATTAAGTCGATAAATTTGGACTGTTGTGCCAACACCAGATCACTCACTTTTGGACTGTCGTATTTGTAACCCAAATGAGAGAGACATATTATATAGTCGCAGCCCAGGTTGTTCTTAAGGTGAAAAGCCACGCTATTAGCGCAATCTACGGGGTTATTATATTTTATGCCACCGAATAATTTTTTATCGACGAGTCCATCTAACTCAATACCAACACCTAATACCCCGATCTTGATCCCGCCCTTTTTAAAGATCTTATACGGCAGGATTTTTTCGTGAAGAGCCGAATTAGAAAAATTATAATTACAGTTTATAAAAGGAAATTGAGCATGAGGCATTTGGCTCACAATGTTATCAATACCATGATCAAAATCGTGATTGCCAAGCGTAGCTGCATCATAACCCATTTCACTCATCAGTTTGAATTCCAGTTCTCCATGGTAATAATTGAAGTAAGGTGTGCCCTGAAAAATATCGCCGGCATCCAGTAATAATATGTTATCTTGTTCAGTGCGAATTTGCTTGATCAATTTAGCCCGTTTTGCAAAACCACCCATATTGGCAAATTCGGGATGATCGGCAGGAAAAGGTTCGATCCGGCTATGCTGATCGTTGGTATATAATATGGTAAGATCTTTTGCTTTTTTTTGTTTTAATAAAGTTAGCGCCGACAAATTAGTTCCGCTTAAAAGAGCGGCGCCTCCTAAAACAAGCTTAATAAAATCCCTTCTATTCTGAGCTTTTGATTCTTCCATCGGTATACGAAATAATGTGCTTTTTATTTTGATCAAGTACTTTGCAGTAATTAATAATAACATCTCTTAGTTTAATTCCATCCTTTATTGATAGAATAGGATTCTGAAAAAAGGAACAATTGTCTCCGCCATTTGCTAAATAATCAGTTGTAATAATAATGTAATTTGAGTTAAGATCGATGGGTTTTCCGTGCACCAAAATATTTTCGGGAGCATTATTTTTTATGGTGTAGGATAAATTGCTGCTGAATAATTTGTTGTTTTTGCAGTTAGACCCAATACACTCTTTTAATTTTTCTCCTGTAATTTTTAAAAGTATCATTTCATTCTCAAAAGGCATTAATTCAAATATATTATTTACTCTTATGATTCCTTTTGGCAAACCGGTTCTTAGTCCGCCGCGATTAATTATCCCAACATAAGTACCTATTGCATTTTGCTGATCGGTATTTACATAATTGTCTATAGCCGATAGTACAAAATTCGACAAATTGCTTTCAATGCCGTCTTTAGTTAAAATGGAATCACAAATAGCGAGTGTTTGGCTCATTTCGGCATCCAGTTTGTTCTTGTAAGGATCTATTCTGAGCTGAGTTAACGAATCGCTCTTTATTTCCTTTAAACTATAGTGCTCATTTTTAGTGGAAGTAACCACAAAATGTTTAGTGCAGCCAGCCAAAAAAGCAAGCAATAGCAGGTATTTAAAGAGTTTTATCAATATATTTTTATATTTGTTAAAAATACGATTTTATGATCAGAGCTGAAACTAAAATTAGAGTGCGTTATGGAGAAACCGATCAGATGGGATATGCCTATTATGGTGTTTATGCGCAGTATTATGAAGTGGGAAGGGTAGAGGCCATGCGTCTTTTGGGCTTTAGCTATAAGGAAGTAGAGGCCCGGGGTATTTTGATGCCCGTGATCGATTACAGTATTACTTACAAAAAGCCGGCATTTTACGATGATGAAATAACTGTTGTAACACTCATAAAAGAGATCCCAAGGTCGGTTAAAATTGTATTTGATTACGAGTGTTATAATGCTGCTAACGAGCTCTTAAATACAGGAAAAGTGACCCTTGTGTTTATCGATAAAGAGAAAAACAAACCTGTTGCGGCCCCCGATTGGTTCCTAAAAGGCATACAACCACATTTTCATTAAAAAAGGGCTCAAAACCCTTAAAATTATGTAAATTCGCTACTCAGTTTTTTATATGGCTACTCCTGCAAAGAAAATACAAATGGTTGACTTAAAAAGTCAATACGAAAAAATAAAAACCGAAGTAGATGCTGCTATTGCCGATGTAATAAATAACACTGCTTTTATAAATGGTCCGGCTGTAAAAGAATTTCAGTCAGCGCTCGAAAAATACCTGCATGTTAAACATGTAATTCCTTGCGCAAACGGAACCGATGCTTTGCAAATTGCAATGATGGCACTGGGATTAAAACCCGGCGACGAGGTGATCACTGCTTCATTTACTTATGTTGCCACTGCCGAAGTTATTGGATTATTAGGATTGACCCCTGTTCTTGTAGATGTTTATCCTGATACTTTTGATATTGACATTGAAGCCATCGAAAGAAACATCACTTCTAAAACAAAAGCTATAGTTCCGGTTCATTTATTTGGACAGTGTGCCGATATGGAACGTATTATGGCGCTTGCCAAGAAACATAATTTATATGTGATCGAAGACGTGGCGCAAGCCATTGGTGCGGATTACACTTTCTCGAACGGAACAAAACAAAAAGCAGGAACCATCGGAACGATTGGAAGCACCTCTTTTTTTCCGAGTAAAAATTTAGGATGCTATGGTGATGGTGGAGCATTATATACTAATGATGATGATCTTGCAAAAAAAATGAGAATGATCGCGCATCATGGACAAAGCGTGCAATACGTGCATGATGTGTTAGGTGTGAATTCAAGACTGGATACGATACAAGCTGCAGTTTTAAAAGTGAAGTTGAAACATTTGGATGAGTACGCAGCTGCCAGAAATAAAGTTGCAGACTACTACGATAAAGCGTTTGCACATCATTTGAAATTGAAAACGCCAAAACGCGTAAAAAATTCAACGCATGTTTTTCATCAGTATACTTTGCAGTTAGTTGGTGTTGATCGTGCTAAATTGCGTGAACAGCTTGCTGAACGCGGTATTCCGGCCATGATCTATTACCCGATACCATTACACATGCAAAAAGCATATCAAAGCAACAGATATAAATCGGGAGACTTTCCGGTAACAGAGAAGTTATGCGCAACGGTTCTATCATTGCCAATGCACACAGAAATGGATGAAGAAACTTTGAAATATATTACGGATACAGTGTTAGGATTAGTTAATTAGTCAATTTGACAATTAGATGATGGAGCAAAGAAAAGATAATCCAATTTTGAACCTGACCATAGATTTTTCTATTGCTTTAATTGTATATGTTGAACAATTGGAAAATAAAAAGAAGTATGTTGTAGCAAAGCAATTGTTGAGGTCAGGAACTTCTATTGGCGCTAATGTACACGAGGCTCAAAATGCAGAAAGTAAACTGGATTTCATTCATAAATTGAAAATTGCACACAAAGAAGCGGATGAAACAATGTATTGGCTTACTATTTGTGAAAAAGCCGATTCTTATCCAACAAATATTGAATTAAAAGGTAAATTACACTCAATAATTAAAGTATTATCTAAGATAATTGCATCAACCAAGAATAATTTAAAAGCTAAAAGAACAATTGACGCATTGTCTAATTAACTCATTGTCAAATTAAATAATTATGAAAGCTGCTATAGTAGGAACAGGATACGTTGGTTTAGTTACAGGAACTTGCTTTTCGGAAGTGGGTGTTGATGTAACTTGCATTGACATTGATGAAAAGAAAATTGAGAATTTAAAAAAAGGAATTCTTCCAATTTACGAACCGGGTTTAGATGAAATGGTTAATCGCAACGTTCAGAAAAAACGTTTGCATTTTTCTACTTCATTACAAGAAAGCATTCAAGGTGCTGAGGTAGTTTTTATCGCGGTTGGAACTCCGCCCGATGAAGATGGGTCGGCCGATCTTAAATATGTATTGGGCGTAGCAGCTTCCATTGGTCAGCACATGCAAGCACCTTTGGTGGTGGTTACAAAATCTACAGTGCCTGTTACAACGGCTGAAAAGGTTAGAAAAGCTTTACAAACTGAATTGGATAAACGCGGCGTGAAAATTGATTTTTATGTTGCATCTAATCCTGAATTCTTAAAAGAAGGAGCGGCCATTGAGGATTTCATGAAGCCCGACAGAATTGTAGTTGGTACCGACAGAGTAGAAGCAGAAGAGATCATGAAGCGTTTGTATAAACCATTTTTAATGAACGGACATCCTATAATTTTCATGGATATTCCAAGTGCTGAAATGACCAAGTATGCAGCGAATGCTATGCTGGCCACAAAGATCAGTTTCATGAACGACATTGCCAATTTATGTGAGATCATGGGAGCTGATGTGAACATGGTAAGAAAAGGTATTGGCAGCGACGGACGAATTGGAACTAAATTCATTTACCCCGGTGTTGGTTATGGCGGAAGCTGTTTCCCAAAAGATGTGAAGGCATTAATTAAAAGTGCCAAAGAACATAAATACGATATGCGCATTTTAAATGCGGTGGAAGAAGTGAATGAAAGTCAGAAAGAAGTTCTATTCAATAAAGTAAAGAATCATTTCAAAGGTGATCTTAAAGGAAAGAAATTTGCGCTTTGGGGATTATCCTTTAAACCAAAAACTGATGACATGCGTGAGGCACCATCATTGGTGATCATTGAAAAACTATTGAAAGAAGGCGCAAGCATTGTAGCTTACGATCCTGTGGCTATGCACGAAGCACAACGTATTTTAGGAGACACAATTTCTTATGCAACAGATATGTATGATACATTGAACGGTGCCGATGCTTTATTGATCGTTACTGAGTGGCCTGAGTTCAGAGTACCTGAGTTCAAGGAAATTGATTCACGTTTAAAAGCAAAAGTTTTATTTGACGGAAGAAATATTTTTGATCCTCTGGATATGAAAAAACAGGGTTACGCTTATTATTGTATTGGTATTAGAACAAAGTAATTTTTGAATTGTAGAATTTTAGATTTTTAGAATTAAGGAAATGCAAAAAAGAATTTTAATTACAGGAGCAGCAGGATTTTTAGGTTCGCATTTGTGCGACCGTTTCATTAAAGAAGGAATGCATGTTATTGCCATGGATAATTTGGTTACCGGCGACCTTAAGAACATTGAACATTTATTCAAACTCGAGCATTTTGAATTCTATCATCATGATGTAAGTAAATTTGTTTTTGTACCCGGGCACATCGATTATATTTTGCATTTTGCTTCTCCAGCAAGCCCGATCGATTATTTGAAAATTCCGATCCAAACCTTAAAAGTATCTTCATTGGGTACACATAATGTTTTAGGATTAGCTCGTGTAAAAAAGGCACGTGTTTTGGTTGCTTCTACCAGCGAGGTTTATGGCGATCCGCATGTTCATCCACAAACCGAAGAATATTGGGGTAATGTGAATCCGGTTGGTCCTCGTGGTTGTTACGATGAAGCTAAACGTTTCATGGAAGCGATAACCATGGCTTATCACGAAGTACATAAACTGGAAACAAGAATTATAAGAATATTCAATACTTACGGACCAAGAATGCGACTTAATGATGGTCGTGTGTTACCTGCATTTATTGGTCAGGCTTTACGTGGCGAAGATCTTACGATGTTCGGAGATGGAAGTCAGACAAGAAGTTTCTGTTATGTAGATGATCTTGTAGAAGGTATTTATCGTTTATTGATGAGTGATTATCACATGCCGGTTAATATTGGCAATCCAAGCGAGATCACCATTAAAGAATTTGGCGAAGAGATCCTGAAGTTAACAGGAGCTAAACAAAAATTAATTTCTTTGGCATTGCCAAAAGACGATCCGAAACAGCGTCGCCCTGACATTACCAAAGCACAGCAAATTTTAGGCTGGGAACCAAAAGTAAACAGGGCCGAAGGTTTGAAGATCACTTTCGAGTATTTCAAAAGTTTATCTAAAGAAGATCTTAATAAAACAGAGCACAGACAGTTTGCTTAGTAAAAAGGCATTATGCTTTTTGAAATAAACTTAAGTTTCTGTTTTAGGAATGTGTTTTCGTTTATTTGATGATGTTTATTATAACAAGTATGCGAAAAATTCTGGTCTATACTTTTTGTTTTCTTTCTTTGTGCATTATCGGGCAATCTTCATTTCCCGGTCAGCGCGATTTTTTATGGCCGGATGGCTTTGTAAATTATCAGGCAATCCCCGATTCTCTAAAGAATGAAGGCGCTGTGATCCTGAAGGATCAATTAGACATAACTGAAACCTATGTTATGGCAGTGTCTTAAGGCTACTTTCCGAGGTCGGTTAAAATGCTCGACGCCGCGCGGCGGCTCCGATCTAAGAAG
>JANYIQ010000267.1 GCA_025362575.1 Bacteroidia bacterium | reverse complement strand
ACCCCAGAATTGAGTAATGCCAAAACCGTAACCATTCACGTTTTTCCATTTATCAGAGCCAGTCACTCCGTTATCAGATTGCGAAATACCCCCATCATTTGCTAAGAATAAAATATCTTCTTTTCCACCTGCTGTACTTTTTACCAGAAAGAAATCACGCGTGTCGGCATGGGTATTATGATTGTTATAATAAGCAACTCTGTCAAATGTTTTACCGCCATCTGTTGATTTCGAAACCTCGGTCATCGCAACATACATAATGGTTGTGTCCACTTCATTTACTGCAAAATCAAAGGTCCAGTAAGGCCCCCCAAAGGTTTGTTGTATCGGCAATGCATTTAAGTTTCCGGACCACTTTTTTCCATCAAAGAACTGAATATGAGCTTCGGCATAACCGTAGGCTATGTAAAATTTATCTTTGAATTTTTGATGGCGGATCACAGCGATCTCATAGCGCTCTGATCTCAAACCATGACTTATGCTCTCGAAATTTTCTCCAAGGTCTTTCGTAATAAAAAGATCAGCCATTTTATTTTTGTCGGATCGTGTGCCGATGTAAACAATTTTATCTGAATAGGGCGCAAACTCAATATCCACCGTTTGATACATAGGATCGGCATTTTCGGTAGGCAGACTTATTGTTTTATAAGTCTTCCAGTCATCTTTTGTAATGAATAATTCTTTACCTGACGTTGCGATCATAACCATTGGATTATCGGGGCACATTTTAATGCAATCGATAACAATGTTCTTTTGCGGTCCCACTCTGGTCCAGCTTTTACCGGCATTCTCCGTTTTTAAGATCCCGATTCCATAAGGCTTGATAATATCTTTTGTTGCAGTTTTAGTACCAATGTAAATGGTTTTGTTCTGTGTACCCGGTTTTACGGCAATACCGAATACACCTGTACATATAGAGTCGTAGCTGTCGCTGATGTTCTTCCAGCGCGGCAATTCACTTTGTGCATTTTCGCATTGCCAGAGTCCACCGGCCGCACTACCCGCTAATATAAAGTTAAGGTTAGTCGTATCCACCCATAAAGCGGCCACAAGGCCCATGGTTTGTTCGGGTACCTTTTTGGGGCCTATCCAGGTCCAGTTACCCTTTAAATTCTGGGCTACAAAAGGCTTGGAAATGAGCAACAGCAGGCCAATTAAACTTATTAGTACTCTTTTTTTCATAAATCAATACGATATAAATTTAAGTATTTTTAATTTGACTATTTTTGTGCTCCTAAATTGAATTTTTACTATGTCACAGAAACCTGAAGATTTTTTCAAAAATATAATATCTCACTGTAAAGAATACGGTTACATTTTTCCAAGCAGCGAAATTTATGATGGATTGAGCGCTGTTTACGATTACGGACAGTATGGTGCCGAATTAAAAAAGAATATTCGCGACTACTGGTGGAAAGCCATGGTGCAATTGCACGAGAACATTGTTGGAATAGATGCTTCCATTTTTATGCACCCAACCACCTGGAAAGCCAGCGGACACGTAGATGCCTTTAATGATCCTTTGATCGATAATAAAGACAGTAAGAAGCGTTACCGTGCTGATGTGTTAATTGAAGAACATGTTGCCAAAATTGAAGATAAGATCAATAAGGAAGTTGAAAAAGCAGCAAAGCGCTTCGAAAATTTTGATGCAGCCATGTTCCGCTCTACCAATGCAAGAGTAAAAGAATATCAGGATAAGATCGATGCCATCAATACCCGTTTTAAAACAGCCTTGAACGACGGTAATTTAGCTGAAGTAAAACAGATCATTGTTGATCTTGAAATTGTTTGTCCTGTTAGCGGCAGTCGCAACTGGACCGATGTTCGTCAGTTTAATTTAATGTTCAGCACTTCTATGGGTGCTGTTAGCGAAGAAGGAAATGTTATTTATTTACGCCCCGAAACCGCACAAGGTATTTTTGTGAATTTTTTAAATGTTCAGAAATCCGGCCGCATGAAAATACCTTTTGGTATTGCGCAAACCGGTAAGGCTTTTAGAAATGAAATTGTGGCGCGCCAATTCATTTTCCGCATGCGCGAATTTGAACAAATGGAAATGCAGTTCTTTGTTCGTCCCGGTACCGAAATGGAATGGTACAATTACTGGAAAGATGCCCGTTTAAAATGGCATTTGAGTTTAGGTTTAGGAAAAGAGAATTATAAGTTTCACGACCATTTAAAGCTGGCGCATTACGCCAATGCCGCTTGCGACATAGAGTTCCAGTTCCCGTTTGGATTTTAAGAATTAGAAGGAATTCACTCACGTACCGATTTCGATCTAAAACAACACGAACAATTCAGCGGTAAGAAATTACAGTACTTTGATCCGGAACTAAATCAGAATTACGTGCCTTATGTTGTGGAAACTTCAGTAGGATTAGATCGTTTGTTCTTATCTATACTTTCGGCAGCATTTGTGGAAGAGAAGCTTGAGGGCGGAGATACTCGCACTGTTTTGAACTTACCTCCTGCCCTTGCCCCAATCAAAGCGGCTATTTTCCCATTGGTTAAAAAAGACGGACTTCCTGAACTGGCTGAAAAAATAATGAACGACCTTAAATTCGATCATAACATCATTTACGACGAAAAAGATACAGTTGGAAAACGTTACCGCAGACAAGATGCTATTGGAACCCCGTTTTGCATTACTGTTGATCATCAAAGCTTAGAAGATCAAACTGTAACTATTCGTAATAGAGACACTATGCAACAGGATCGGGTTAAGATCTCTGAACTTCTTAATATTCTTAATGAGAAAGTGAGTTTGAAGAGTTTGTTGAGTACTTTGTAGTTGCATTTCACGCAGTCACGACGCGTCGTGACTGCGTGAAATAAACGTGGCTTACCCAAACTTCTTTACCACCCCCTCAAATCTCTGTTTTATCTCCACATTCATCAAATTCCCAATGCTTCCTTCATGTGTATGGTTCAGGTCCGAATCAAAATGAAATTCATTCTTTTGGATCTTTTCTCCAACCAATTGATACGCCTCTCTGAATGGCAATCCGCTTTTTACAAGATCATTCACCGCTTCCACGCTAAATATCAATTCATACTTTTTATCGTTTAAGATGTTTTTAGTGATTTGAATTTCCTTCAGCATATTTACACTTGCACTCAAACAATCCTGTAAGTTTCTAAATGCCGGAAATAAGATATCTTTAGTCAGCTGCAAGTCTCTGTGGTAGCCTGATGGCAGATTATTAGTCAATAAAATTAATTCGTTCGGTAAAGCCTGTATTCTGTTGCATTTGGCTCTGATCAACTCAAATACATCCGGGTTTTTTTTATGTGGCATAATACTGCTTCCTGTAGTTAATTGATCAGGGAAAGTAACAAAAGCAAAATTCTGAGAATTGTACAAGCAAATATCCATAGCCATTTTCGAAAGTGTGGCAGCAATGTTTGCCAAGGCCATGCAAACTATCTTTTCGGTTTTACCTCTGGTCATTTGCGCATACACCACGTTGTAATTCATGCTTTCTAAACCAAGTTCTTTTGTTGTAAAGCCTCTGTCGATCGGCAGCGACGAGCCATAACCTGCTCCCGAACCTAACGGATTCCGATTCACAACATTGTAAGCGGCATTCATTATTTCAAGATCATCGCACAAACTTTCGGCGTAGGCTCCGAACCATAAACCGAAAGAACTTGGCATGGCCGCTTGAAAATGCGTGTAGCCTGGCAGTAGATCGCTTTTATGCTTTTCGCTTAATTCAATTAACAAATTGAATAATTCCTTGGTTTGTAAAACAGTTTCCTGAATTTTTTGTTTAGAATACAATTTAATATCCAGCAACACCTGATCGTTCCGCGATCTGGCGGTATGTATCTTCTTTCCGGTTTCGCCTAATTTTGCAGTAAGTATCAACTCTATTTGCGAATGCACGTCCTCTACTCCTTCATCAATTTTAAAATTGCCTTCTTTTATTGATCTTAAGATCTGATTCAATTCTTTTTTCAGTAATACAAATTCATAATTGCTTATCAAATTTACATTCTCCAGCATTGCAACATGCGCCAGAGAGCCTAGCACATCGAACTCAGCGAGTTCCAGATCCAGAGCCTTATCATTTCCAACGGTGAAATCTTCCAACCATTTCAGACTTTTCGTTTTTTCCCTGCCTTGCCGGCAGACAGGTTTTTCCCACAATTTTGTTTTCATCTTATAATATTGCTTTTAATAAATTAATATACAATTCAATTCCCTGTTCAATTTCGTTCACATAAATAAATTCATCGGCCATGTGTGAGCGCGCCGAATCACCCGGACCAAGCTTTAAACTCGCAAAAGGCATCAGGGCCTGATCGCTGGTGGTTGGCGAACCGTAAGTGTTTCTGCCAAGGTTAATTCCGGCTAATACAATTGGATGCGTTGGCGAAATAGATGATGGCTGCAAACGAAAAGACCTTGGTTTAATTTCACAACTAACGTTTTGCTTTATGATCTCGAGAATTTCTTCGTTGCTGTAACAATCTGTTGATCTCAGGTCCACGGTAAATTCACATTCGGCGGGTACCACGTTATGCTGCGAGCCGGATCTGATCATGGTCACGCTCATTTTAACCGGACCTAATAATTCCGACACTTTTTGAAATTGATATTCCCTGAACCACAAAATATCTTTTAATGCTTTGTAAATGGCATTATCACCTTCTTCCCTGGCTGCGTGTCCTGCTTTGCCAATAGCTTTACAATCGAGTACTATCAAGCCTTTTTCGGCGATCGCTAAATGCATTTGAGTGGGTTCTCCTACAATGGCGAAATCAATTTTCGGTAATTCGTTTAAGATACAGGCCACTCCGTTTGAACCTGAAATTTCTTCTTCAGCCGTTGCCGAAAAAATAATATTATAATTCAGATCTGGTTCATCATAAAAAAATAAAAAAGCACTCAAAAGTGATACCAGTGCTCCACCGGCGTCATTGCTGCCTAAACCAAATAGTTTATCATCTTTTATTTCGGCATTAAACGGATCCAAAGTGTATCCCGAATTCGGTTTTACAGTATCGTGATGAGAATTCAATAGAATTGTTGGCTTGCTTTCATCAAAACATTTGTTGTAAGCCCATACATTATTCAATTTCTCATTAATTTGAATTCCTTTCTCTAAAAGAAATTTCGTTATCAATTCTGTTGTTTTATCTTCTTCTTTACTGAAAGAAGGTATCTTGATCAATTTCTTAAGCAGATCAATAGCTTCCGCCTGCAAAACCGAAATACTTTTTTCTTTACTTGTATAATGTTGTACCTGCATGATTCTCTGTTTTAATTAATTCCAATAATTGTTCTGACCTTCCTATGTGCACCAAATTAACTCCGTTACTCAAAGCTCCAAAAGCATTGTCCAGCTTAGGAAGCATACCTCCGTTAATTATTCCGCTTTGTTTGAAGAAAGCATATTCAATTGCATTTATTTTTCTGAAAAGACTGCTTTCATCATTCACATCTTTTAATACTCCGCTTTTTTCAAAACAATACACCAGTTTAACTTCAAAGAACTCGCTCAGTGCTACTGACAGAGCAGAAGCAATTGTGTCGGCATTTGTATTCAGTAAATTTCCGGATCCATCGTGTGTAATGGCTGAAATAACCGGACAGATCCCTTGTTTCAATAATTCATTGAAAAACGAAATATTAACACTGGCTGAATTCAGATCTCCAACAAAACCATAATCTATTTCCTTCACTTCTCTTTTGCCTGCTTTAATGCAATTACCGTCTGCCCCGCTTAAACCGATCGCATTCCGTCCCTTAGCCTGCAATTGCGCCGTAATGTTCTTGCTTATCAAACCTGCATAAACCATGGTCGCAATATCTAATGTTTCTTTATTTGTAATTCTTCTTCCCTCATGCACCTGCACCGGTATGTCAAGCTTTTTTGCCAATTCAGTCGCCAGTTTTCCGCCTCCATGTACAAGGATCGTATTTTCTGTAATAGATGCGAATTGTTTTAAGAAAACCGACAAAGCTTTCTTATTATCAATTACATTACCTCCTATTTTTACGATTATCAGTTTTTGTTTATCCATATTGTTTCTTTTCAATTTTATTAGGGCGCGCCGGCCGTCACGACGCGTCGTGATTCGCCACTCGCTTTTTTTATATCGGGCTAAAGCCACTCATTAAAAAAGAGCTCAAACAATGGCTCAATCCCTCGCGCTACTCCTCCATTAAAACATTTTTCTCAACTACATTCTGTAATTTATTATAATTCGTCTCAAGCATCTTTTTCAATACAACTTGTGCCGAATAAATTCTATTCTCTGCTTGCTGTAATATCAGGGAATTTGGACCATCTAGTAATTCATCCGGCACTTCCACATTTCTCCGAACCGGCAAACAATGCATTAAGTGCGCATTATTAGTGAGTTTCATTTTTTGCTCCGACAACAACCAATCTTCTTCCACTTTTGGCATCAAGCCGTATTCGTTGTAACTCGACCAGTTCTTTACATAAACAAAATCGGCATCCAGTAAAGCTTCTGTTTGATGGTAACAGATCGTTGCGCCTTTTGTGAAATCCTCCTGCAATTCGTACCCTTCCGGATGTGTAATGACCAGATCCACTTCCGAGAACCGCATCCACTCTGCAAAACTATTGGCAACCGCTTGCGGCAAAGGCTTAATGTGAGGTGCCCAGGTTAAAACCACTTTAGGTATTTTTTGTTTTTGAAATTCTTTTATAGTGATGGCATCTGCCAAACTCTGCAAAGGGTGCAAGGTTGCAGATTCCAAACTGATAAATGGTTTCTTGCAGTATTTCATAAATTGCAACAGGATCTTCTCCGAATAATCTTCTTCTCTATTGGTTAAGGATGGGAAACATCTAACCCCGATGATATCACAGTAAAGTCCCATCACAGCAGCCGCATCCTTCACGTGTTCTTGTCTCGTGCTGTTCATCACAGCGCCGTCATTGAATTCCAGTGTCCAGCTATCCTGATTTATGTTCATCACAATAACCTGCATTCCCAGATTCATGGCCGCTTTTTGCATGCTTAGTCTTGTTCTTAAACTAGGATTCATAAATAACAATCCTAAAACTTTATTCTTTCCTAATTCAGAGAACCCAAAGGGATCTTTTTTTAATTCGATAGCTTCCTGCAACAATTGCTGTGGAGAGGCTACATCGTGAACAGTCGTAAAAAATTTCATTTTCGTTTTATTAAATGGTTTGTAATTGCTTTTGTAATACATTTTCAAATGCCTTTAAAAACGCATCCGCTTCGTTTTTAGAGATGTTTAAGGGAGGAAGTAGGCGAATAGTGTTCTTGGATGCTGAATAGCCTGTAAACACTTTTTCTTCTTCCAATAACTGTTTGCGTATTGCCGCCGAGTTAGTAATGGTTTCAATACCTATCATTAATCCTTTACCTCTCACCTCTTTAACTCCATCCAGCTTAATTAATTTTTCCACCAAATAGTTTCCCATCGTTTTGGCATTCTCCATTAGTTTTTCTTGCTCCATAACTTCCAGAACTGCTAATGAAGCTGCACATGCCAGGTAATTGCCGCCAAAAGTTGTCCCCAGCATGCCATGACTAGCTTTTATCTTTGGGTGGATCAAAACACCCGCCACCGGAAAACCATTTCCCATGCCCTTTGCCACGGTAATAATGTGTGGTTCTACTTCAGCATCCTGATGAGCGAAAAAGTTTCCGCTTCTTCCGTAACCGGATTGTATCTCATCTAAAATAAAAATAGCTCCTTCTTTTTCGCAGCTCGATTGTATCATTTTTAAAAAAGATGGGGTCGGAACATGAATTCCTCCAACTCCTTGAATGCCTTCAATGATAATAGCACACACGGAATTGTCCATTATCGCCAAAAAGTCTTTTTCATTATTCAACTCCACAAAAACAACTTCATGATCTTTATTTACAAGTGCAGATAATTTGGCATCATCGGTTACTCCCAGCGATAATGAGGTTCTGCCGTGGAAAGAATCCTTAAAGGCAATCACCTTTTTTCTGCCCGTATGAAAAGAAGCCAGCTTAATGGCATTCTCATTGGCTTCAGTTCCTGAATTACATAAGAACAAATTATAGCTTTCGTAAGCGGATAATTTCCCCAACTTTGTTGCCAACTCCTGCTGTATGGGCATTTTAACAGCATTGGAATAAAAACCGATCTGATCGAGTTGATCTTTGAGTCTTTTTACATAATGCGGATGAGAATGACCAATGGAAATAACAGCGTGTCCGCCGTAAAGATCTAAATACTTATTTTCTTTATCATCCCAAATATAAGCGCCCTGGGCCTTAACGGGATTTATGTCGAATAATGGATAAACGTCGAATAATTGCATTTTTTAAATTTTAAAAGGTTAAACATTTTAAGTGTAGTCCGGTTTTTTCAGGCAGTTCCAGTAATAAGTTCATATTCTGAATGGCTTGTCCGGCTGAGCCTTTCAGAAGATTATCGATAATCGAAATAACAACCAATTGATCGTCTTTTTTCGCCAGCTGAATAAAACACTTATTGGTATTCACTACCATTTTAAGATCAATAGGCTTATTCATCACAAAAGTGAAAGCGGCATCTTTGTAAAAATCTTTATACAAATTCAAAACTTTGGCTTCGCTCAAGTCGCATTTTAGCATCGTTGTAGCCATGATTCCTCTTGTAAATGGGCCGCGATGAGGAACAAAGACCAATTGCTCCGAATAATTAGATTGCAATTGTTTCAAACTTTGGTTAATTTCCGGTACATGCGGATGCGAAAATAGTTGATAAGCTGAAATATTATTTTGTCTCCAAGAAAAATGTGTAGTATCGCTCGGAGCTTGTCCCGCGCCGGTTGAACCTGTAATGGCACTTACATACACTTGTGAGCTCAGTTTACTTGCAGCGGCCAGTGGCAATAAGCCTAACTGAATGGCCGTGGCAAAACAACCGGGATTAGCAATATAGTTAGCCTTTTCGATCAGAGTCTTGTTCAGTTCAGGTAAGCCATAAATGAATTTATTGCCATTAAGGTTTGAGTCATTTTCCAATCTGAAATCCCTGCTCAGGTCGATTATTTTTTTTGAGAACAACTCAGGATGCTTTAGAAGATAATTCTTTGATTCGCCGTGCGGCAGACAAAGAAAGATCACTTCAGTAACTGAATTAACTTCTGAAGAAAAAACAAGATCCGTTTCGTCGATCAGATCAGAATAAAATTCAGATACAAACTTTCCCGATTGTGATGAACTCACAACTGAAACAATTTCTACTTCCGAATGATGTAACAGCAATCTTAACAGCTCGCCACCGGTATATCCGGCAGCTCCCACTATGGCGACCTTAGTTTTCATGTATTAATTCCTGTTTCAAGGTTTTTTCCATCGCTTCTTTATTCACTTTGTAGTAAATGCTCATTTGATTTCCCATGATCTTGGTAAATCCTTTTACATCGTTGCCGGTCCAGCCGGTATTCATCTCACCATATGTTCCAAATTGGCTCGACATAAGATCATGAGTAGATTCAATTCCGTTAATTTGAAAATGGTAAGGCGACAATTGAACAAATACTTTTCCGCTTACCATTTCTTGTGTAGATGTAAAAAAGTTCTCCAGATCCCTCATCACAGGATCCAAGAACAATCCTTCGTGCAACCAGGCACCGTACCAGCTTGAGAGCTGATCTTTTATGGTTAACTGATATTTACTCAAGGTATGTTTCTCCAAGGCATGATGCGCTTTTAAAATAACGAGTGGTGCCGCAGCTTCAAAACCTACTCTGCCTTTGATGCCAATGATGGTATCGCCAACATGAATATCCCTGCCAATACCAAAAGGTGCTGCAATACTTTCCAAAAAGGAAATAGCTTCTGTTGGATGAGAAAATTGTTCGTCATTAACTCCAAGTAATTCACCTTTTTCAAAATGCAGTTCAACTTGTTCCGGTTTTGTTTTAGAGATCTGCGTCGGGAAAGCTGATTCCGGTAAAGGTAAATGCGATGTCAATGTTTCTTTTCCGCCTACCGAAGTGCCCCAGATGCCTTTGTTTATACTATATTTGGCTTTTTCGGCATTGATGAAAATATTATTTTTTTGCAAATAAGTAATTTCTTCTTCCCTCGATAATTTTTTATCTCTGATAGGAGTTAAGATGGCAGTATCCGGAATTAAGATATTAAAGATCATATCAAACCTTACCTGGTCGTTGCCCGCACCGGTACTGCCGTGCGCTACATAATCGGCATTCATTTCTTTGGAATAAGCTGCAATGGCTGTGGCCTGAGAGATCCGCTCAGCACTTACTGAAAGCGGATACGTATTATTTTTTAAAACATTTCCGAAAATTAAATACTTAATTACCTTATCGTAGTAGTTTTTGGTTTCTTCGATGCAATGAAAAGAACTCACCCCAAGATTCAGAGCTTTTTCCTCTATGACTTTTATTTCTTCTTTGCTGAAACCACCTGTGTTAACGGTTACGGCGTGTACTTCCAATCCTAATTCCTGACTTAAATAAACGGCACAGTACGAGGTGTCTAATCCCCCGCTGAATGCCAATACAACTGATTTTTTCATTTTTTTAGTTTTAAAAATTTAATGCTTCTTTTTCTTTTATAGTGAATACTTTTCTTTTGATACGCAGCAATCTTTCGAATAATTTTGATTGTCGTGCAAAGTCCCAGAATTTTTTCTTTTTTTCGGCCGGATCGTACAACATTGCCGTACACAAGCAATTCTTCCGGTCTTTACTTTTCAGAATTTCGAAATTCACGCAGCTTTGGCAACCTTTCCAGAACGCTTCGTCCTGTGTGAGCTCAGAGTATGTTACCGGCTCGTAACCTAAGTCGGAGTTGATCTTCATTACCGCCAATCCTGTTGTCAGTCCGAAAATTTTTGCATTCGGGTATTTAGTTTGCGATAGGTCAAATATTTTTGACTTGATGGATTTTGCCAATCCGCTTTTCCGGAATTCAGGCGCCACAATTAAGCCCGAGTTAGCAACATAGTTGCCATGACTCCAGGTTTCGATGTAACAGAATCCTGCCCACTGTTTGTCTTTGGTAAACGCAATAACTGCTTTGCCTTCGAGCATTTTTTGCTCGATGTAAGTTGTTGTTCGTTTGGCTATGCCGGTGCCTCTTGCTTTTGCAGATGATTCCATTTCATCGCAAATAATGGAGGCAAAATGCAGGTGATGCGCGTTTGCAACCTGCACAATGAAATTTTCCATTGTGAAAATAAATTAAAATGTAAATGAATATTACCCCTGAATTTTAGGAGTAAACAGAAAACAGAATTGATCTATAGATCAACGTCGGATAGAAAAACACGGTCGAACTACGCCGATCTCGGTGTAGAATGGTTCAACAAACAAAACCACACTCTTGTAAAAAGAGGGCGACTGAAAGGCAGTCGAGCCGATTGTGAAGGTTTTTGTTTTCATTTTTTCTTTTGAAAAATGGCTTTTATAATTTTTAGTTGTGCAAATATTGAAAATAAATTTTAGTTATTCCAAATTTATTTTTGAGTATGACTGAAATTTGTTTGCTAAAAGGGTTTAAAGGGTGGGCTTGTTTCACGCAGATGAGCGCAGATGCTATCGCAGATTTTACGCAGATATTAAACATGTTTGTGAGCTCTGCGTAAAATCTGCGTTTAAATCCGCAGTCCCGATAGCTATCGGGACT
>JANYIQ010000263.1 GCA_025362575.1 Bacteroidia bacterium | reverse complement strand
TTTCTGAGTTCAAGTCCTTTTTCGTTGAACTCTAAAGCTTTGGGAATATTACCCTGGTTACCATAAATAAATCCAATATTACCGTAAGCATCGGCAAGATGTTTAGTGTAGAATTTTTTATTGGCGGCATTTTCATTTCTGTTCTTCTCAGCTAATACTTTCAATTGTTCATTGAATCCGGGCCATTCTTCGTCGCTTGCGGTAGCCGCTAAAGCAGATAAAATATTACAACGGGTAGTATCGTTCTTAGCAATTTTTAGTGCGAGTTTAAGAGAGTCAACGGGATCGGTTTGGCTGAATAAAACAGGAACAAAGCCAAAAAGCCAGAGAACGATCAAACTATTTTTTATTAAAGAGTTCATTTATTTTGCAGTTTCGTTAAAGTTTTTTGAATATACTTCTCATTAGTCATGAGTGCTGTTTGAATTTTTTTGGCATAATGAATGGAATCAATGATCTCTTTTTGTTTTTCTTCAACCAAATGTTTTTGCATTACAATAAGTTTGTTGTCTCTTCGCTTTTGTCTGTACCCATTCAAAATAAACAGAGCTAATATTATAACAAGTCCAAAACCGGCAATAAAATAATTACGCTCTTTTTCTTTTTGCTTGAGGTCTGCCGATGTGATAAGGTCTTTCTTCTCCTGCTCTGCCTTCAGCTGCAGTTCTTTTTTATCATACTCATACTGTATTTGTTTTTTTACAGATGCTTTCTGGGTTTCCTGATTATTCAGACTGTCACGCATCTTTATTTCAATTTCATACATTTCGAAAGCCTCTTTGAATTTATTCTGTTTCTGATAAATGGATTTTAGCGTTCCGGCTGAAAATCGTATGTTCTCAGGATATCCTAGCTCTTTCGCGATTTGAAGGCTCTTGTCTGCATTGGCAAAGGCTTCAGTAAATTGACCCTGCTCGAGGAAAAGACAGGCAATGGTGTTTAAAGAATTTGCAATTCCGCGCTTATCCTGAATTTCCTCTTCTATTTTCAGGCTTCGGTTATAATATTCAAGTGCAGTTTTAATGTCTTTATGATACTTGTAAACGGAGCCTATGGTGAATAAAGCATTTGCAATTCCATATTTATCTTTGATCAGTTCAGCCAGTTTCAAGCTTTTCTGGTAATGATCCAGAGCTTTATCCATATCTCCCATGCGGTTATAGGTTGCGCCAATGTTCTGGAGCGAGTATGCTATTCCCTGAGTGTCTCGAATTTCTTCTCTTATCTTTAAACTCCTGAAGTGGTATTCGAGGGTCTTTTGCATGTCTCCCTGGTCGTGATAGATGGTACCGATATTACTCAAGGCAGTCGCTATTCCTTTTTTATCCTTTATTTCCTCTTCGATCTTTAAACTTTTATGGTAGAATTCCAGGGCCTTAGGAATGTCACCAAGATGTTCGGCCAGATAACCAACGTTGTTCAATGCATTTGCAAGATGTTTTAAATAAAACAGTTTATTGGTATTATTCACCGCAATATTTTTTTCTGCAATTAATCTTAATTCTTCGTTGAATAAAGGCCAGATATTGTCATTAGCCTCGGCCTCCACCAGTTCGTTCAATATATTACAACGACTTGTATCATGTTTAGCATTCTTAAGCGCCAGTTTCAGAGAGTCAATAGAAATATTTTGAGCAAACCCATCCGGCAGGTTTATTGTACAAAAAAATAAAAAAAAATATTTTAAAACATTATGCATTAATTTTTTCCCAATTTAATCAAAGTTTTTTCAATATACTTTTCATTGGCCATCAAGGCGGTTTGAATGCGCTTGGCATAGTGTATTGAATCCAGAATTTCTTTTTGTTTTGCTTCAACCATATATTTCTGCAGAACTATAAGTTTATTGTCATTTTGTTTTTGCCGGTAGCCTTTAAAAATAAATAATGCGAGTAAGATCACAAGTGCAAATCCTGTAATAAAATAATTTCGTTCCTTTTCCTTTTGTTTTAATTCACCTGCCGAGATAAGATCCTTTTTGTCTTGCTCTGATTTTAAAAGTAATTCTTTTTTATCGTATTCATACTGCATTTGTTTTTTAAGAGCACTTTTGTGAGTTTCCTGATTATTAATGCTATCGTTCATTTTTATTTCGAGTTCATACATTTCAAAGGCTTCTTTGTATTTCAAATTCTTTAAAAATATTTGTTTCAAAGCATTCGCAGAAGAGGAAATATAATCAGGAAAACCAATTTTATTTGCCATTTCCATGGCTTTATCTGCATAAATAAATGCTTGACTGGCTTTACCTTTTAGTAAATTAACATCTGACAAATGATTCATTGAAATAATAATGCCAACTTTATTTTCGATCTCTTCATTGATCTTTAAACTTCTTAGAAAACAATTTTCTGCTGAATCAAGTTCATTTTTCTGTTGATAAAGCCGGCCTATGTGATTCAGGGAAATACTTATTCCTCTTTGATTTCCCACCGATTCACTAAAATTCAATCCCTTATCAAAATATTCTTTAGCCTTTAGCGGTTCACCTTTTACTTTATAAATAAGGCCTAGATTGATCAGGGTATTTATTGCCCCATTCTTATCTTTCATTTTTTTCCTGATCTTTAAGCTTTTCAAATAATAATCTATTGCCATTGGAACGTTACCATGTTGATCATATATCGCAGCTACGCTGTGTAAAGCAATAGCAATACCCGTTTCATCTTTGATCTCCTCGCTTATCTTCAAACTTTTTAAATAATATTCAAGCGCTTTTGACACATCTCCATAATTACTGTGAATTGCCCCCAGATTATTGTAGCCCGAGGCTATTCCAATCTTATAACCGATATCTTCATAAATTCTCAGGCTTTTATTAAAATATAATAGCGCTGTTGAAATATCGGCTTGGTTATAATATAAATTGCCAATATTATTGAATGCAGTTGCCAAACCTTTCTTATCATCTATAGTTTCATAGATCTCAACACTTTTATTGAAGTTTTTAATTCCATCATTAAACTTTCCTTTAATACCATCTAAGTATCCCAGATTATTTAATGCCGAAGCAAGATGTTTTAAATAAAAATTTTTCTCAGATCCTAATGCATTTTTAAGATTCTTCTCTGCCAAAACTCTCAACTCATCATTAAATACCGGCCATTCTTCATCACCCGTTACTTCTACTAAACTATTTAATATTTTACACCGATTTGTATCCTGCCTGGCGTTTTTAAGCGCTAGTTTTAGAGAATCAATTGTTAGATCCGGATCTCTAATTGGGTCCTGTCCTAAACAATTGAAATGAACTAAAAGAAAAGTTATTCCGCAAAGCAGATATTTTATTGAAAGTCTCACACTCAAAGTCTTTACTAAACTAAGGATATTTATTGGCTTTTTCCTTTAAAAAAATCATATGTTATTAATATTTTCTATCTTAGAAGAGTGCTTTAACCCGGCAAATGATAGCTAATATTAAATAAGATAAATGAATAATTTAGAAACATTTATAGCCGTAATTACCGCGGTTGTTCTAATATTAATTACATCACATTGTTGTGGTCGTTTATTTCAATTTTTAGGTCAGCCAAAAGTGGTTGGCGAGATGATCTCCGGGGTGTTATTGGGTCCAACCTGTTTCGGGTATTTTTTTCCTGAACTGAGTGCGGGTATATTCAGCAAGAACATAATGCCTTTTTTGTTTGTGATAAGCAATCTCGGTTTATCCTTTTACATGTTCCTGGTTGGTTCTGAGATCGATTTTAACAACTTCACTAAAAAAGTAATGAAGCGCTCTTCACTACTTTCAGTAGTTGCAGTAGTTTTTCCTTTTGTTTTTGGAGGGATTGCTGCCGGCTGGTATTTTAATGTTTTTGCAATGCCGGGTATTTCACTGGTGTCTTTCTCAATTTTTTTAGGAACGGCTTTTGCGATAACAGCATTTCCGATGCTTGCCAGAATTCTGCACGAAAAGAATATTTTAAATTCACCCATCGGCGTTCTGACCTTAATTTCAGCAAGCATTCAGGATGTGGTATCATGGATACTACTTTCGTTTGTTACCGCCGCCGCTGCCAACAAAGGATTGCAGGCAGGCTACATTACCTTGTTCGGAGGCATTGTATTCATTGCATTTGTTTTCTTAATTGGAAAACCCCTCTTAAAAAAAATAGGAACACGCTCTCAAAACAACGGGTCATTAAGTCAGACTGATTTTGCCATTATCATCATTTCTTTGCTGGCGGCGGCGCTGATCACCGACAAATTAGGTTTATATTCTGTTTTTGGAGGATTCATTCTTGGACTGGCAGTGCCGCGTGATCCTGTATTCTCAAAGGAATTAGAAACAAAGTTAAAAGACATTACCGTAGTTTTTCTGTTGCCTTTGTTCTTTACTTTTTCGGGATTGAATGCGAACATGATTGTGCTTGGAAACATTACAAATTTTATTCCAACACTTGTTCTTGTTTCATTTGCATTTATAAGTAAGTATGGCTCCAGCACAATCGCCATGAAACTTTCAGGCTACTCATGGAAGGAATCATCGGCTATTGGTGGTTTAACCAATGCCAGAGGTTTAATGGAACTTATTGTAGCAAATATTGGTTTATCATATGCTGTTATTTCAAAGGATCTGTATTCTATTTTGGTGTTAATAGCCATTTTAACCACCTTATGCGCCATGCCAATTTTTAATCTATCAATGAAAGAAAGAAAAGGATCACGATCTTAATTTTTCTTGCTACAGTTTGTGAATTTTAATACAGCGCTTTATTTTTTTACATTTGTTCAATGAAATTTAAACTCGCCTTCATAATTTTTGTTTTTATTCTTGAGTTTAATGCTTCATTTGCGCAATCCAATAAAAAAATTCAAATCACTTTTCAACCTGAGATAAACAATTCAAAACTCATTCCCGGAGAACTATTTTATAAATTGAATAGCATAGATAGTTTACAAATAGAAACTTTGAGATTTTACATTTCAGGAATTGAATTATTGAGTTCCGGTAAAACTGTTTGGAAAGAAAAAAACAGTTTTCATTTATTGGATGCTTCAATGAAAATGCGTTTTGTCGGAATTGTTGCGGCACTGATTTCGTTTGGAGCAGCAACACAGGCGGCGGCTACCATCGCCTACCAATCAGTGTTGGATTTTTCGCG
>JANYIQ010000256.1 GCA_025362575.1 Bacteroidia bacterium | reverse complement strand
TCTCTCCTGTTGGTTCTTCAGTAGGATCGGGTTCTATTACAGTTTCTAACGGAACTAATACTTTTGTTACGACTAATACCCTTACAGTTTATTACAGCGAAAAAAACTATCTTGAAACCGCACCGCCTTTTCCTGCTGGTTTTTCTTCAAGAAAACAAAAAATTTACATAACAGGCGAACCATCAACCTATACGCTTTCAACAAAGATTCCGATAAAAATTGATTATACGGCTGCTGCGGCATTTCCCGGTACTCCTAACGCAAAGGGATGTATTGAAAAAGCAATTAGAGATTGGATTTGTGAAACCAAAATTCCTTTCGTAATTGTTGGCGACACCACTTATACAAGCAATATGCCTAGCAATAATAGTTTTACAGCTAATGTAGTTGACGGGATTTCTACAATTCATTTTACGGATTTTACTTTAGATGCAAGTATAGCACCATCAACTATTGCGCAAACATTTTTACGTGCTCAAAGATGCGATACTTTAGGAGGTGCAAGAACTATAGGAACGTTGCCTGAGTTTGATATTGAATTTGACTTGAACCGCGCGTGGTTTTGCGATACAATTATTACTAGTCAAAACAAACCCGCAAATAAATATGATTTTTATGAAGTTATTTTACACGAGCTTGGGCATGTAAATTTATTAAAACACAACAACGACTTTCTTTCGATTATGTATTACAACTCTGAATTTACAAATTCAGTTTTTTGGGGCAACAGACGAGTTAATATTACCATAGAGGATTATCAGGGTGGAGGTACTGTAATATTAGAAAGCAAAAACACAAAATATTCTGGGCTTTGCAGTTTCTTGGCTATAACTCCTGATAACAAATGCGGGAACATTGGCATTCACGAAAATACAATTAACAGTAATGATATAACTGTTCTCCCCAATCCTTTCGCCGATAATTTATTAATATCAATTAAATTAAATGGAATTTCAAACATTAAGCTTTCTGTTTACGATGTTTATGGTAAAAGAATACAGGTTCTTGACGACGTAAAAAATAAAACAGACGGTTATAAATTCGAATATAACGGTAATGAATTAAGCAGTGGAATATATTTTATGCAGATTATTATTAACGGCGAGCAGGTGATCAAAAAAGTGGTTAAACAATAATTGAAATCTTGCTATAAATACTTTATTGTTGGGTTGGTTGCTTTGGTAACCAACCCTTTTTCCGCTTATGCCAGCCACCTTATTGGTGGAAATTTTTCCTATAGATACTTAGGTGCAAATAAATATGAAATTAAACTTATAGTTTATCGTGATTGTAGCGTAACAACCGATTTTGATAACCCTGCCTATATTTCTATTTATAATAAAACAACCAATGCACTTGTCTATAATAAAGGGTGGGCTCTTTTAAAAAGAGATACTCTTAATGCTACTCCACCAAACCCTTGTTTTGTGCCACCTAAAGGAATTTGCGTGGAGGAGGGTGTTTATTTGGATACCGTATTTTTACCAACAAATAGTTTAGGTTACACAGTCAGTCATCAAAACTGTTGCCGTAACAATTCTGTTTTAAATATTTTAAATCCTTCTTTTTATGGCACTACAATAACAACCGATATTCCGCCACAAATCAATAATACCCCAAAGCTAATTACTCTTCCGCCAATTTTTATATGTTTCAGCGATACATTAAAATACTCTTTTGCCTCCACAGACGCAGATGGTGATAGCTTAGTTTATCAATTATGCACTCCGCTTAGTATGATCGGAAGTGGAAATCCCGCAAGCCCGCCACCGTACCCCTTCATAACTTGGTCGTCAACATTTACAGCAACTAATCCAATTCCAAGCAGCGGAGGCTTAATATTAAATTCTTTGACGGGTAAATTAAAATTTAAACCAAGCATGGTAGGACAATTCGAAATTGCCTTATGTGTACTAGAATATAGAAATCATGTTTTAATAAACACAAACCGTTTAGAACTTCAATTCAATGTGGTAAATTGCTATTTGGTTTCAAGTATTCCAACAGCAACAAACTTATGTAAAGGTTTGACTATTCCATTTCAAAATTCAAGTACAAATGCTAACGCCTATCATTGGGATTTCGGGGTTCCTTTTATTCAATCCGATACATCCAATCAATTTGCGCCTACATATACGTACCCAACTTATGGAACGTACACGGTTTCGTTAATAGTTTATAATACCGCTTATGGGTTCTGTAAAGACAGTTCAAAAAAAATAATAAATATAAATCCTTTACTTTCCCCAACACTGCAACCGACTTATTCCTCTTGTTTTAAAAATAATATTGTAAATTTTAATGTTGGCGGTACGTTTCATCCTTCTGCAACTTTTAATTGGAATTTCACCGCAAATAGCATTTCACCAAACATAAATGTAAATCCAACATCCGCAAATTTCACAACCCCATCGCCAAAAACTGTTTCGGTAGTTGTTAATCAGTTTGGTTGTAAAGACACATTACACGCCGTTGTTTCTTTTTCCAACCCTATTGCCTCTTTTAATGATAATGGTGAATTAAATTGCAATGGTCTCACTTTAAATTTTAATAGCGGATATAGTTCAAACGCAAGTTTTTTTAAATGGGACTTTGGCGATCCCACAACAACGACTGACACAAGCACCCTAATTTATCCTTATCCCTCTTATACCTATCCTTCTTATGGTACATATACAGTTACCTTAATTGCTTCCGATGGCAATTGTACCGATACATTAAAATTACCAATTATTGTACAACCAACACTATCACTTAACTGGACATGGAATGTTTTAACACAATGCTTTAAAAACAATTCGTTTAATTTTTTTGCGAATGGCATCTATGGCGCAGGCGCAAATTTTAATTGGATTTTTACTGGCGCAAATCCCTCAGTTTCAAATCAAGAAAATCCACAAAACATTCACTTTTTAACCCCCGGAATTTACAAAACAGTTTTTTCCCTAAGTCAATACGGATGTACTAAAAGTCGTTTTCAAATGGTAAAAGTATTACCTGACCCTAAGACAAAAATATTTTTATCCGATAGCATCGGTTGCGCACCCATAACAATTAAATTTAAAAGCATTGCCGACTCTTTGCACCCGATTCAAAACTATTGGAATATAAACAATACTGCCTTCACAGATACAACAATAAATTATACATTTAATAGTTCGGGTTTATATTCATATAATTTAATAGTAAAAGACACAAACAATTGTACGGATACAATTTCAAAAATAAATTACATTCAGATAAACCCAAAGCCAAAAATAAAATCATTCGTCAATCCATTCTACGCTTCAATCCTCGATCCCAGCATAAATTTTATTGACTCAACTGTTTTAAATCATTATACAAATTATTCTTTTGGCGACGGTGCAACTTCAACACAAACCAATATTACGCACAGTTACCAATCCACAGGTGAATTTAATTACTCTTTAATTGTAATAACAGAACACGGCTGTGCAGATACCGCTAAAGGCATTATTTATATTGACGATATAAACAGTAATTACGTGCCAAATATTTTTACACCCAATGGCGACGGCGTAAACGATAGGTTTTTTATCAAAGGAAAAAACATTACAAGTTCAAAAATGCAAATAATTAATCGTTGGGGCGCAACAGTGTGTAATTCTTCAGATGCCATGACAGGATGGAACGGTATTAACCAAAATAATAACGCAATTGCCGACGATGGCGTTTATTTGTACATTATTGAAATTACATTAGGGAATAATCGTACTTATAAATTTAATGGTAATGTTACTTTGTTAAAATAGTTATTTGGGTATTTTAGCCCGCTTTACTTGCGCAACATCCACCAAGCCCTTGTAGGCCAGAGGAGGATAAACTAAGGGTGAGTCTGAGATAGTTTTTCGGTAGAGTATTTTACGCTAAAACTGTTTTAATTCCATGAAAGCCTTTAATTTCCTGATGCGGTTGAAGTCCTCAATAAAGTTCGATAATTTCAACCCACAGGGTACTTCTTAATTTTTCGAATCTTTGATAAAATTTTGCTAGTCTCACCTTAAGACTGTACCTTTCTTGTCCAAAACAATAAAAATGGCAACTACATCAGATATTTCAAGAAACTGTTTCATCAGAGTTGATAATGTATTATTAAAAGTGATCGAGTACGATCACATCACTCCCGGGAAAGGGAATACGATCTATTCTGTAAAATGCAGGAACGTAGAAACAGGTAAACAAAGCGAGATTCGTTTTCGTTCGGGTGAGAAAATTGACCTGGTAAGAGTGGATGAAGTAGAGTTGCAATACATTTATGCTGAAAATGATTTTCTGGTTTGCATGAATCAGGAAACCTTCGAGCAGACTCACATTCCTAAAATAATTTTTGCCGATACCATACAGTTTCTGCAGGAAGGTATGATCTTGACCATACGTTTTGATGAGAACGAAAAGCCTTTGAACGGAGAATTACCAAAATACGTTGAGTTAACCGTAACTTACGCAGAAGAGGGTAATAAAAATAAATTGGTAAAAATGGCGGAAGTAGACGGCGGAATTAAAATTCAGGTTCCAATGTTCGTAGTTACAGGCGATAAACTTAAAATAGAGACAGAGACCGGCGAATACGTGGAGCGCGTTTAATTCATGATCTAAAAAACAAAAAAGCCATCACGATTTGCGATGGCTTTTTTGTTTGCAGACAATGAAAGGATCAATTCTCAATAAATAAAGATCAAATTTTAAGAAAGTTTTTTCAAAGCATTTCTTAAGCCATTGATGATGTCATTTACATCTTCGAGTTTACAAGTTCCAACCGATAAACGATACCAGCTTGAATTATCACTGGCGCCAAATGCATTGAAAGGAACTAAAGCAAGTTTCGCTTCATCCAAAATATATTTGGTAATATCTTTCGTTGTTTCTAACACTTTTCCCTCAGCGGTTTTTTGTCCATGCAGCGAAAAACTCACCGTTAAATAAATGGCAGCTTGAGGAGTAATGGCATCTACTTTATAACCTTCTGATCTAAGATCCTGAAAGCCTTTGTAAAATCCATCGAGTCTTGCGCTGATCTTCTTTTTTTGTTCTGCGATAAAGGCATCGTATAATTTAAGATCACTCAAATATTTTGCAGCGGCCACTTGTTCAGCTTTTGGCGCCCAGGCTCCAACGTGAGTTAAAATGGCTTTCATTTTATCTATGATCTTTTTCGGACCCATGCTCCATCCAACGCGAACGCCGGTTGCTGCCAATGATTTAGAAATACCATCTACAAAAACAGTATAGTTCTTCATTTCAGGACGCAAGCTAACAGGATTGTAATGTTTGGTATTTCCAAAAGTAAGTGCCCAATATATTTGATCGTACATCAGGTATAATGGTTTTTCGTTTGCACCACGGCGTGCATTCTCAGCTAAAATGAGATCGCAAATTTCTTCAAGACCTTCTTTACTGAATACTGTTCCGGTAGGATTTTGAGGAGAACACAATGCAATTAAATTAGCTCTCTGCACATAAGGTTTAATGTCGGCAGCGCGTGGCATAAAATTCTGTTCTGCACCCGCTTCAATAACTACAGCCTTTGCACCATTAAGATAAGTGTAGTGATTATTGTTCCACGATGGTACCGCAAAAACTACGGTATCATTTGGGTCTACCAATGCTCTGAAAATACTGTAAATAACAGGGCGAGCACCGCCGGCGATTAAAATTTCGTCGGCTTTATAGTCTAATTCACCACGCTGCTTTAAAAGATTAGAAACTGCCTCGCGTAATTCCTGCATTCCATCAGCAGCAGGATAATTCGTTTGATCATCGATGTAAGCATCAATGATGGCTTGTTTGAACTCTGCAGGTAAAGGAAAAACTTTAGGATTAAAATCACCAATGGTTAAATTATATATTTTCTCACCTTGTTTTATTTTCTGGTTTACTTCGGCAGCCAATTTAATGATCTCCGAACCAATAATGTTTTCGGCAAGTTGAGATACTTTTAAGTCTATCAGTTTTTGTGCAGTGCTCATATATAATTTTGAGGCAAACCTAATGCAATTATTAGTATTTCAAAAATGCACTCAGTCAAAATCTATGATTTACTATTAACAAATCTAATAGGGTAAATAGCCTGGTTCGGAGTTTTTTTCTCCATGAATAATTATCGATTTAGTACCATAAAAAAGCGCATATTTTCGCTTTTTTACTGCCATGAACCTTTAGATTCCAACTAAAATAACTAAAAAGATTTAGAATTGATGGTGAAAATTTCCGTAATTCGTCGAAAATTGGGCCATTTTGGTTGACTAAATCAATTTAAATTTTTACATTTACTATATATCAATCTAAAATCTAAAACTAATTGAATTTTATTTAGATTTGCTAAACGAAAGCCTATGAAACGATTACAACTTGAAGATCTGTCGAAGCAGCTGGGGTATTCAAAAACTCTTATTTCGATGGTGCTGAATGGCAAAGCTGATCAGTATGGTATTAGTAAAAAAACTCAGGCAATTGTTTTAGACGCTGTTTCTAAATTAGATTATACTCCGAATAAATTTGCAAAGGCATTAAGAACGGGTAAAAGTAATTTCATTGGCTTGATCGTTGCCGATATTTCCAACCCCTTCTATTCAACCATAGCAAAAAATATTGAGAGTACTTTATTTGATCGTGGTTATAATTTGATGGTATGCAGCACCAACGAAGATGAAGAGCGTGAGAAAAAATTAATTGACATGATGATCAATCAGCAGGGTGTTGATGGTATCATCATTGCATCCACATTTAAAAATGCAGATTATTTTAATAATCCGCGTTACAATAAAACACCAATTGTTTTTATAGATCGTATTTTACCTTTATATAACGGCAATTTTGTTGTTACCGATAACTATGGCGGTTCACGCGAGATCGTAGAGACTTTAATTAAGAAATCCTGCAAGAAAATTTTATGTTTATCCATCACACCATCTTACATAAGCACTATCGATGATCGTATAAAAGGATATACCGACGCTGTTGCAAAACACAAGATCAATGCCGGCGACGATTTTATTGTTCCTATTAATTTCAGTAAGATTCAGGAAGACACGTTAAGCGCACTTAAAAAAATGTTCTACCTGCACCCTGATATTGATGCGGTTTATACCTTAAATAACAATCTTGCATCGGCTGTTTTAAAAGCGTTCAAAGACAAATCCATAAGCAAATATTACGATAAAGTACAGTTGGCTTGCTTCGATGATATTGAATTATTCAACTTGGTAGATAAACCCATTTTATCTGTATCACAACCCGTTGAAGAGATAGGAACGAACGCCACAATTTTGATGTTGGATATCATTGATGGTAAACACACTAATAAATCCATCATTGTGTTGCCAACTTCCTTAATTGTGCGCTAATTTTTCAAAGATTTCTACTTCTGTAAGCGGATTGAATAAGTAAACGGTTCCTGTTGAAATTTCAATGCATCTGAATCGTTTACGAATGCGCTCTCCTTTTTCAAATACTTTTCCGTTATTATAAATGAAAAGCGTTTTGTGGGGTAAATACTCTACAAAGATCTGACCTTCATCTTCGTCGTATGACTTCAGTGTTTTTAATAAATGCACGTCGCTGCAGCTTGATGCGGCCGGGTTCTGTAAATATTTTCGAAGCGCATAGATCACATCGATCGGAAAAACCTCTGTGGTCAAAAGCGGATTCATCAGTAATTTAAACTCTGTTTTCCATTCGGCACCATGCGGCAAAACCCTATTCTGAAATTTATTGTAGGTAGTTAAATGCGCCACTTCATGAACGAGCGTGATCAAAAAGGAATACGCATTTAAATTATGGTTTACAGTGATAACATGATTGAAACCGTTTTGTGGAGAAGTATAATCGCCTAATTTAGTACTGCGTTCCTTTTTTATTTTTAATTTAAAATCATACTCTACGATCCATGTTGCAATGGTTTCCACAGCAGGTTCAGGAATGTATTTTTTTAATACCTCACAGTTCTTTTGATATTGCTGTTCGCGCAAAGTCATACACTAAAGATAAGCGGGAATCGGCTAACTAATCAAAGAGTATTAGCTTAATTTTCAACAGCAACGTATTAATTCGGGTTTATTTTTTTATGAATTCTTCAAAGGGAATTCCTTTCTTGAATTCTGCAGAATAGATGTATTCTTTTATGGTCGCAGCCCAGGCACGATGCGACCTGCTGTTGTCGAGTACAGTTGACTCAAAACATTTTCCAAAATGAATGGTTACAGTTTGACCCTTTTGACGGAACATTTCATCGGGTAAGAAAAGCATTTCAATATTCGCTTTTATTCCAATGAATTTTCTGAAATTGGCAAAGCGATAAAAGAATTTGGAGTTTTCGCCTTCGATGAAAACCGGAACAATTTTTTGATTATGATCAATGGCTTGAGTTACAAAACTTTTTTTCCATTCCAGGTCACGTATCAAACCCTTCTGCTTACGCGAAACCAATCCGGCAGGAAAAAATAAAATGGCTTCTTCCGATTTAAAAATATTTTCCATTACCCTTAGGGATGTGGTAGACGAAGAACCGATCTTATTTACACCAACAAAAACACCTTCGTAATTTTTGATGTTCTTTAGAACATCATTCACAAAAAATTTCACGTCAGGCCTCAAACTTCCGACCGAATCGATCAAGGCCATACCGTCTAATCCACCCAAGGGGTGATTGGCGGCAACAATTACTCCTCCGGTTTTTGGAACATAGTGCGTGTTCGTTGATTTTATGGTGAGTCCAAGAATTTCGAGCCCTTTTTTATTGAACTCAAGACCCTGTAGGCCTTCAAGACATACCATGGTACGGTTAATATCCGCTTCGTGAAGTATCCGTTTTATCCAGTTTATGACAAATTTTGGTAACCATTTCTTTACAGAAGGCACTTTTTCACCCAAGATTTTCTCAATATCTATAAATTTCTTTTGCGTCATAAACTAAGGCTGCAAAGTTAATATTACTTGTTAATATCCTCAAGCCAAAAAACGCAATTCTTAACAAAACTGCTAACATCCCTAAAGTCGCTGAAAGCCCCGCCAATATTAAAATATAGGAGATCTTAGAATCTAAATTGTTACAAATTTTTTCGTTCCAAAATTATTAACAATGTTCAAGTTTTCAACAAAAGTGGTAAAAAATGGGTTAAAGTGGTAAAAAGTGGTAAAATTTTTGGTATTTTTGACCAAAATCATTGAGAAGCCAGTAATGACAAGCCTTATAGGAGAATTTGATTGTAAAGTAGATGCCAAAGGCCGCATCATGTTTCCCGTAAATCTGCGGAAACAGCTGGAGGCTGCTTTTGAAAAAGGCTTTGTGATCAACCGAAATCTGCACCAAAAGTGCCTTGTACTTTATCCGATCTCTGAATGGACACGCTTAAATAAAAAGTTGAGCAAACTCAACCGATTGATAAAAGCAAATGATGTGTTTGTGAGAAAGTTTACCGGCGGAGCTACTTCCTGCGAAGCAGATAACACCGGCCGAATTTTATTGCCAAAGGCATTAACCGATTATGCGGATATAAAAACCGACATAAAAGTTTTGGGAAGCAATAATGTGATCGAGATCTGGGATAAGAAAATGTACGATGAATTCCTGAACCAGGATATCAATATTGAAAAATTAGCCGAAGATGTGCTGGGAGGATTAAATTTTAATGATGATGCTGATGAGTAGTCATTACCACATCCCCGTTCTTTTACATTCTTGTATTGAAAATCTTAACATTGAACCAAACGGCATTTATGTTGACATAACATTTGGTGGTGGTGGACATTCAAAGGAAATTCTGAAGCATTTAGGTCCCAACGGAAAATTATTTTCTTTCGATCAGGATGAAGATGCGGCGAAAAATGTTCCTGATGATCAGCACCTCACTTTTGTTCAGCAGAATTTTCGTTTCCTCAAAAATTATCTGAGGCTTAACGGTGTTACGCAGGTAGATGGCATATTAGGCGACCTGGGGGTTTCCTCTCATCAGTTTGATGTAGCCGAACGTGGATTCTCTATTCGCTTGGATGCGGCATTAGACATGCGGATGAATCAGAAAAGTAGTTTAAGTGCTTTTGAAGTGATCAACGAATACGACATCAATCAACTTGCCAACATGTTCAGGAATTATGGTGAATTGGATAATGCCGGAAAACTGGCAAAACAGATCATCGCCGAACGCGAAGTGAAAAGCATAAAGACCGTTAATGAGTTTATTGAAGCAATAAAACCCTGCACACCAAAATTCGAAGCCAACAAATATTTAGCAAAAGTATTTCAGGCCATCAGAATGGAAGTGAATCAGGAGATGGACGCCCTTAAAGAATGCTTAACACAATGTGTTGAAGTATTAAAGCCGGGTGGAAGATTAGTAATGATGAGTTATCACAGTCTCGAAGACCGATTAGTAAAGAACATTATTAAAACCGGGAACATAGAGGGCGTTGAGAAAAAGGATGTTGTGTTTGGTACCAGTAAAAAGGTATTTAAAGTATTAACCACAAAACCGATAATACCAACAGAAGAAGAAATAATGCAAAATAGCAGAGCAAGAAGTGCAAAGCTTAGAGTAGCAGAAAAATTATAAATAAATAAACAAAAAAAGAAGTGTCAAACAAGTTTAGAGAAACACCTAAACATACAGAACCAAAAAAAGAATCAGAAATTGTTGAAACGAAAATTTCAACTACGAGCAATCAACCCCCTAAAAATCGCAAAAAAGGGGTGCTTGCAAAAAGCCTCTCTGCCGTGTTTAGCGGTACGTTTTTAACCAACGAAAAAACTTTAAAACACACACCATTTCTGCTTTTCATGGCTTTTATCGCCATTTTGTATATCGCCAACGGATACTATGCCGATGATAAGATACGTGATGTAAATAAAACAGCGAATCAGTTAAAAGAACTGCGTTCTGAATATATCTCAACAAAATCGGATCTGATGTTTGTAAGCAAACAAAGTGAGGTGGCAAAAGCTGCCGAACCAATGGGTTTAAAAGAACCGGTTGTACCACCAATGAAAATAGAAACTGATACTAATAAAGTGATAGCTGCACATGGAGAATAAAAAAGACATATTAAGCCGCGCTTATTTAGTTTATGTGCTGATGTGTGTATTTGCCATCGCCATACTTTATCGGATTTTCGTGATTCAATTTGAGGAAGGCGATGAATGGAGAAGAAAAGCGGAGGCGTTTACAACAAAAGTTTTCGAGATAGAAGCAGTACGCGGAAACATTTTTGATGTGAACGGAAACTTGCTGGCCACATCATTACCTTATTACGAAGTTGGCGTAGACATAAATGCACCAAGCATCGACAATAAATTATTTAAAGCTAATCGGGATTCTTTGGCTTATATGCTCAGCGAATTGTTTCAGGACAGATCTAAAAAAGAATATTTGAAACTTTTAAAGGATGCGAGAGCTTCGGGGGATCGTTATGTGGTTTTGAAACACAATGTTTCTTATAAGGATCTTCAAACCATAAAAACCTTTCCTATTTTCAGAAAAGGCCGCAGAGGCGGTTTGGTAACGCTTCAGACAAATAAACGTGAACGTCCGTTCCAAAGATTGGCGGCTCGTACAGTTGGATTAGCACGTGATGGAATAAAACCTGTTGGATTGGAAGGCGCTTTCGATAGCATACTTACAGGTATCAGCGGAAAACGTTTGATGCAAAAAATTGCGGGCGATGTATGGCGCCCGATCAATGATGAGAATGAAGTAGAACCGAAAGATGGAAGTGACCTGTATACTACATTAGATGTGAACATTCAGGATGTGGCAGATCATGCTTTGCTCAAAGCCTTGGTTACCAATAACGCTTCTCATGGCTGCGCCGTTTTAATGGAAGTTAAGACCGGAGAAATTAAAGCAATTGCCAACCTTGCCAGAAACAAAGGCGATTCTAGTTCGTATTCAGAAAGTTTGAATTATGCATTAGGTTATGCTACCGAACCGGGTTCAACATTTAAACTGGCTTCCTTACTCGCTGTTATCGATGAGTATAATGTAAGTCTTGAAGAAAAAGTTTTTGTCGGCAACGGAAAATTCACGTTCTCAAATTTGGAGATGAAAGATTCCCACGCTCCTGAAACTCCAACTTTAACTGTTCAGAGAATTTTCGAAACATCATCTAACGTAGGTGTTGCTAAAATTACCACAAAATATTTTTCAAAGAATCCTCAGAAATTCATTGATCGTTTAAATTCTTTTCATTTGAATAAACCGCTTGGTTTATCGATTCCCGGTGAAGGTATTCCGCTAATCAAACAAACTAAAGATAAGGACTGGTACAGTACTTCGCTTCCGTGGATCAGTCATGGTTACGAAAGCAAGATCACTCCATTGCAAACATTAACACTTTACAATGCTGTTGCAAACGGTGGAAGAATGGTGAAACCGAAATTCGTTCGCGAGATAAAACGAAACGGTGTTGTTGTTAAGAAATTTGAAACAGAAGTATTATCTGAACAAATTGTTTCAAAAGCAACCATTGCAAAAGCAAAACAAATGCTTGAGGGTGTTGTTAAAAATGGTTCGGGAAAACGTTTGAATATTACCGCATTTAAAGTAGGTGGCAAAACTGGCACTGCTGTAATTGCAAAAGCGGGAAAACATGGCGGTAAAACGGCTTATGGTGTTGGCGGCGATAAAACCTATCAGGCATCTTTTGTTGGGTATTTCCCAGCAGATAATCCTCTTTATACCTGTATCGTTATCATTAACTCTCCAAGCAACGGAAATTATTACGCGAATGTTGTAGCCGGACCGGTGTTCAAAGAAATTGCAGAGAAAGTATATTCTAGCAGTTTGAATTGCATAGAGCCTTTAAACGCTAAACACGATCTGCTTACCAAAGCACCTAAGGTTATTGAAACACAAAATAATGAAATGACAAGTGTTTGTAAAGCACTTTCTATTCCAAATAGAACACAGATACAATCCAATAAATATGTTTCGGAAAACATGAAAGATTCTACTCGTGTTGAATTGGTAGAAAGCAATGTAGAAAGTTTACTTAAAAAAGGAATTGTACCAAATCTTCAGGGTCTGTCTGCAAAGGATGTCCTCTATTTATTGGAGAATAATGGTTTGCAGGTGAGATTATTCGGAATGGGAACGGTTCAAAAGCAATCCGTTGATGCAGGTAAGAAATTTGCTAAAGGTGATAAAATAAGTTTAATACTAAGTTGAAACTACTAAGCGACATATTATATAAGGCACGCCTTGAAGAAGTAATAGGTTCAACCCACATTGCTATTTCTTCGATCACCTTCGATTCACGTAAAGTGAAAAAGGATACTTTATTTGTTGCTACCAAAGGTACTTCTACCGATGGGCACAAATATATTGATACTGCCATTGAAGCGGGAGCAGCCGCAATTGTTTGCGAAGACATGCCGGAGAACAGAAAAGAGAACGTAACCTATGTAAAAGTGGAAGATACTACTTATGCTTTAGGTTATATGGCTTGCAATTATTTTGATAATCCTTCTCAGAAATTGAAACTGATTGGTGTTACAGGTACAAACGGAAAAACAACGACGGTTACATTGCTCTTTAATTTATTCCGCGGTATGGGATATAATGTTGGATTACTTTCTACAGTTGAAAACAAGATCAATAACGAAGTTATTCCTGCTACTCACACAACTCCTGATGCTCTTGCGCTTAACGAATTGTTGGCGAACATGGTTGAGAAAGGTTGCGACTATGCTTTTATGGAAGTTAGTTCTCACGCCATCGTTCAAAACCGCATAGCCGGAATTGATTTTACAGGTGCGGTATTCAGCAACATCACACACGATCATTTGGATTACCACAAAACCTTCGATGAATACATCAAAGCAAAAAAACGATTCTTCGACATGCTTCCCGATGATGCTTTTGCACTTACCAATAAAGATGATAAGAATGGAATGGTAATGCTTCAAAACACCAAAGCAAAAAAATATACTTACGGCCTAAAAAGTGTTACCGATTATAAATGTAAGATCATTGAAAGCCATTTAAATGGTTTGTTACTCAATATAAATAATCAAGAGTTGTGGGTAAAGCTGATCGGAACATTTAATGCTTACAATGTTTTAGCAGTTTATGCCGTAGCACATTTATTGAAACAAAACACAACTAACATTCTTACCACTTTAAGCAATCTGAACTCAGTAGAAGGCCGTTTCCAATATATAAAATCAGCAACCGGTATAATTGGTATTGTTGATTACGCTCACACACCTGACGCTTTAAAAAATGTTCTTGAGACCATAAAAGATATCCGTACCGGTAATGAGCAGGTAATTACTTTGGTAGGTTGTGGCGGCGACAGAGATTCTGCAAAGCGCCCAATCATGGCAAATATTGCTTGCCAGTACAGCAACAAAGTAATTCTTACTTCCGACAATCCGCGCAGCGAAGATCCAGAGGAGATATTGAATCAGATGCAAAAAGGTGTTGAACCTTCTGACGTTAAAAAAACATTGCGCATCGCGGATAGAAAAGAAGCCATTAAAACGGCTTGCACCATAGCTCACGAAGGCGACATTATTTTAATTGCCGGCAAGGGTCACGAAAAATATCAGGAAATAAAAGGAGTAAAAAATTATTTCGACGATATGGAAACTTTAAAAGAGAACATTAAAACTTTAGGAATATAAAATGCTGTACTACTTATTTCAATATTTAGACAAAATTGATTTCCCCGGAGCAGGCGTGTTTCAATACATTTCGTTCCGCGCAGCATTGGCTTTAATGACCTCTCTCCTCATTACTTTAGTATTCGGTAAACGCATCATCAATTATATCCGTGCTAAACAGATCGGAGAAACCATTCGCGAATTAGGTTTAGAAGGCCAAACTCAAAAAAGCGGTACGCCAACAATGGGCGGACTGATCATTATTGCGGGAATCTTAATCCCTACTTTATTATTCGCTAAAGTATTTAATGTCTACATCATGTTGATGATCATTTCAACTGTATGGTTGGGAGCTTTAGGTTTTTTGGATGATTACATTAAAGTATTCAAAAAAAATAAAGAAGGATTACAGGGTAAATTCAAAATTGTAGGTCAGGTTGGTATTGGTTTGATAGTTGGCGCGGTTTTATATTTCCATCCGGATGTTGTAATTAAAGAGAGAATTGTAAAGGGAAAAACAGATATTGCTTCAATTCACAGCACCGGACAAAAAATAGTAACTCCTCCACAATATGCTGAATTACCGAGTAAAACTTTAAAAACAACTATTCCATTTTTTAAGGATAATGAATTGGATTACGGAAAATTCATTTCGTGGATGTGCGACGATTGCTATAAATACGGTTGGTTAATTTTTATCCCAATGGTAATTCTGGTTGTGACTGCAGTTTCGAACGGTGCTAACATTACAGATGGCATCGACGGATTAGCCGCAGGTACAAGTGCGATCATTGGTGTGGTGCTTGGGATCTTTGCTTACGTTTCCGGTAATACTATTTTCGCGGATTATCTCAACATCATGTATATTCCATACTCCGCAGAGTTGGTTGTCTTTATTGCTGCATTCATTGGAGCTTGTGTGGGTTTTTTGTGGTACAACTCTTACCCGGCACAAGTTTTTATGGGCGATACCGGAAGTCTGGCCATTGGCGGCATCATTGGTGTTTTCGCAATTGCTATTCGTAAGGAATTATTAGTTCCTATTCTTTGCGGTGTTTTTTTAGTGGAGAGCATCACTGTTATTCTTCAAGTATATTATTTTAAATATCAAAAAAGAAAAAGAGGATTAGAGTATGCGCAAACACACCGCTTATTTAAAATGGCGCCCCTTCATCACCATTATCAGAAAGTAGGTTTTCACGAATCTAAAATAGTAATGCGATTCTTCATTGTAAGTATCATGTTAGCGGTATTAACTTTTGTAACACTGAAATTAAGATAAAATAATAATGACTGGTAAGAATATAAATAGCACTACCTCTTCACCCCGAAAAAGGGCGGGGCAGAGGTTAGTGATACTGGGCAGCGGCGAAAGCGGAGTCGGTAGTGCTATTCTTGCTAAACAAAAAGGGTATGATGTTTTTGTTTCCGATAAGTCACAGATAAAAGATAAATACAAACAACCGCTTTTAGATAACAACATCAGTTTTGAAGAAGGTAAGCATAGCGAAGAATTTATTTTAAATGCCACTGAAGTTGTGAAGAGTCCCGGCATTCCTGAAAAGGCTGAAATGGTGCAGAAACTAAAGGCAAAGAACATCCCGGTAATTTCTGAAATTGAATTTGCAGGACGTTATACCAATGCCAAAAAAATATGTATTACAGGAAGCAATGGTAAAACCACTACAACATTACTGACCTATCACATTTTAAAGAATGCCGGTTATAACGTTGGTCTTGGAGGTAATGTTGGAAAAAGTTTTGCTTATCAGGTAGCTACCGAAAACTTCGATTACTATGTATTAGAGTTAAGCAGCTTTCAACTCGACGATATGTACGATTTTAAAGCAGATGTGGCTGTTTTATTGAATATCACTCCGGATCATTTAGACCGTTACGATTACAAATTTGAAAATTACACGAAATCAAAATTCAGGATCACGCAAAACCAAACCAAAGAAGATGCCTTTGTTTACTGCGATGACGATGATGTGATGAAAACCTTCATGCAACAGCATGAAATTAAAGCCGAAAAAATTCCTTTTAGTATAAAACATGAGATAAAAGGAAACGGCGCTTTTTTAAACGAGAACCAAATAACCATCAATTATAAAAACCAAAATCCCTTAATTATGACAATTGAACAACTAGCCCTACAAGGAAAACACAACGTTTACAACTCAATGGCCGCTTCATTAGTGTCGCGTATCGTTGATGTAAAAAAAGAGAACATTCGTGAGAGTCTTCAAGATTTTCAAAATGTTGAGCACCGTTTAGAATTTGTTGCTTCTATTAATGGCATTGAATTCATTAACGACTCAAAAGCTACAAACGTTAATTCAGCCTGGTATGCTTTAGAGAGCATGCAAAAACCGGTGATCTGGATCTGTGGTGGCCAGGATAAAGGTAATAACTACGACGAGTTACTTGATCTTGTAAAAGAAAGAGTGAAAGCTATTGTTTGTTTAGGAGTTGATAATAAAAAAATTATCAAAGCATTTAAAGATTCAGTTGAAACAATTGTTGAAACCACTACAGCGCATGACGCGGTTATGGCTTCTTACAAATTGGCAAAAAAAGGTGAGGTGGTTTTATTATCTCCTGCTTGTGCCAGTTTTGACCTGTTTCAAAGCTACGAAGACAGAGGAATGCAATTTAAAGGTGCAGTAAGAGGTCTGTAAATTTAATTTGTTGCAATTGTCTTTTCATGATCCAAAAGATCTTGAGTGTTTTGCGACCCGTTTAAAAATGAGTAATATTTAAAATAAAGGAACAAATGAAACTGTTAAACTATTTAAAAGGAGATAAAGTAATATGGACGATCATGTTCTTATTGTCTTTGCTGTCAATATTGGTAGTTTACAGCGCTGTTGTAACCCTTGCTCATAAATTTCAACAAGGTAATGCAGAGTATTATTTATTTAAGCATGTGGTTATTATTGTTTTGGGATTTGGTTTAACCTATGTGTTTCATAAAATAAAGTATACAACATTCTCAAGGGTTGCGCAAATTGGTTTTATATTGTCGATCCCATTATTGCTTTACACTTTGCTTAAAGGTGTTAGCGCGGGTGAAGCGAATCGCTGGCTGGAAATACCGGGTTTGGGATTAACCTTTCAGACATCAGACATTGCAAAACTGATGTTGTTAATGTATGTGGCCAGAGTATTAACAACCAAGCAAGATCAGTTAGGGGAATTTAAATCTTTGTTCAGATATTTATTATTACCGATCGGCATAATATGCGCTTTAATTTTACCGGCCAACTTTTCTACAGCAGCTTTATTATTTGCGAACTGTTTGTTTTTGATGTTTGTTGGAAGAGTAAAACTGAAATTCATGTTTTACATCGTTGGCTCTTGTTTAGTATTTGCTCTTTTATTAGGCGTTGTGATCTATCAGTTCCCGAATATCATTCCTCGCGGAACAACCTGGAAAGCACGCATTGAAAATTTCTCAAAAGGAGATTCTAAAAGTAATTACCAAAGCGAGCAGGCAAAGATTGCCATCGCAAGTGGAGGTGTTATTGGAAAAGGTCCGGGTAACAGCACCCAGCGTGCTTTTTTACCGCAGGCTTCTTCCGATTTTATTTATGCTATTATAATTGAAGAGTACGGATTGCTGACAGGTTTTGTCATGCTCTTTTTATACATGATATTTTTCTTCAGGGGAATTCGTATCATTCGCGATTCCGATAAACCATTTGCCGGTTATCTGGCGGCTGGATTAACATTTAGTTTGGTGTTTCAGGCATTGATCAATATGGCGGTGGCGGTAAATTTATTTCCGGTTACAGGCCAACCTTTGCCTTTGGTAAGTATGGGTGGAACATCCATCTGGTTTACCTGTATTGCCATTGGTATCATTTTAAGCGTTAGCAAAAGTAACGAAGACAAAGAAGTAGAGAACCTTGAAGCAGCTTAAAATAATATTAAGTGGTGGTGGCACAGGCGGTCATATTTTTCCGGCTGTATCCATTGCCAACGAAATAAGAAAGAATGTACCCGATGCCGAAATTTTATTTGTAGGAGCTTTAGGCAAAATGGAAATGGAAAAAGTTCCTGCAGCCGGTTACAAGATCATAGGCTTACCAATTGCAGGTATTCAGCGCAAACTCACTTTATCCAATTTAAAATTTCCTTTCCTTTTATTGAAAAGCCTTTTTAAGGCAACATCAATTGTCAAAGAATTTAGACCGGATGTGGTTGTTGGAACCGGTGGTTATGCCAGTGGCCCTTTATTAAGAGCAGCCATGGCTTTGGGAATTCCCGCTTTGATCCAGGAGCAAAACTCTTTCGCCGGTGTAACCAATAAATGGCTTTCTAAAAAAGTAAGTAAGATCTGCGTAGCTTATGAAGGCATGGAAACATTCTTTCCTAAAGAAAAGATCATGCTTACCGGTAATCCCGTAAGGCAGGATATTTCGAACATTGAAGAAAAACGAGACGAAGCCTTTGCTTTTTTTAATTTAGATAAAACAAAAAAAACAATTTTAGTGGTTGGCGGAAGTCTTGGTGCCAAAGGAATTAACGAAGCAATAGGAATGGGACTTCAGCAATTGGCAGATAATGACATTCAACTTATATGGCAAACTGGTAAAACCTATTTTGAAACAGCAAAACAGCAAACGATGCCATTTGAATCTAAAAACATTAGGGCGGTTGAGTTTATAACCAGGATGGATCTTGCTTATGCCTTTGCAGATGTTGTGATCTCAAGAGCAGGCGCGGGGGCCATCTCGGAATTATGTATCGTTAAAAAACCCAGCATATTGGTTCCATTGTTAACAGCGGCTGAAGATCATCAAACCAAAAATGCAATGTCGCTGGTAAATAAACAAGCTGCCATTTTAGTAAGAGACACAGAAACAAAAAAGGATCTTGTAAAAACCGCGATCGAATTAATTAAGAATCCTGAAAAGCGAAACGAATTAAGTAAGAACATTAGCACCATGGCATTTCATAATTCGGCGACTATTATAGCAAACGAAGTTTTAAAATTAGCGAAGTATAAATGAACATCTTAGATTATAAACTGTATTATTTCCTTGGGGCCGGAGGCATTGGCATGAGTGCCTTGGCGAGATACTTCAACCATTATGGAAAAACAGTTTACGGATACGACAAAACAAAAACAGAATTAACAAATGAATTGATCGAAGAAGGAATTCATTTGCATTTTAATGAAGATGAAGCCCTGGTAAAAGAGTTGTTCTCGAAATACGATAAGAGCGAAATTCTGATCATTTATACCCCGGCGATCCCAAAAGAACATAAGGAGTTCGTTTTTGTTTCTCATAATAATTACAATCTGCAAAAACGCGCTTGGGTTTTGGGTGAGATCACCAAACAATTTAAAACCATTGCCATTGCCGGAACCCATGGAAAAACAACCACTACAACGCTTGTTACCCATATCTTAAAAACGGCCGGAGTTGATTGTTATGCCTTTTTAGGAGGAATTTCCCGCAATTACAACACTAATTTGCTTTTGGGTAGTGCCGATAACAAAGATGCTTATGTGGTGGTTGAGGCCGATGAGTACGATCGTTCATTTTTAACACTTCATCCCTATATCACAGTAATAACGAGTGTTGACGCAGATCACCTCGATATTTATGGTGACAAGAACAGCATGCATCAAACCTATACTCAGTTCGCTTCTCAGGTAAAACCGGGTGGCTTTCTGATTGTTAAAAAAAATGTTGATAACGATTTGAACCTCACCGGCAAACGGCTCATCTACTCACTAAATTTAAATACCCAATATTGTGCCGAAAATGTGAGGATCGAGAGTGGTGAGTTTTGTTATGATATTGTAAGTCCAGTTGAGTCTGTAAGCCACGTGGCTATTGGTTTACCGGGTTTACATAATGTGGAGAATTCTATTGCAGCAGTGGCAGCAGTGCAGCAAATTGGAGTAAAAGGTGATGTGATAAACAAAGCCTTACGTTCTTTTAAAGGTGTTAAGCGCAGGTTTGATTATCGAATAAAATCGACATCATTGGTGTATATTGATGATTATGCTCATCATCCGGAAGAGTTAAGGGCTGCAATTACGGCAACAAAGCAACTTTATCCCGATAAAACGGTGATCGGCATTTTTCAACCCCATCTTTATTCACGTACCCGCGATTTTGCCGATGGTTTTGCTGAAAGTCTTGATCTTTTGGATGAATGTGTGTTATTGGATATTTATCCGGCCCGCGAACTGCCAATTGAGGGAGTAACTTCTCAGATGCTTCTGGATAAAATGAAGTCAAAACGCAAACACCTGGTAAAAAAAGAGGATCTGGTCGAGTTCATTAAGAATAAAGACGTGGAAGTTCTGATCACACTTGGAGCGGGAGACATAGATACTTTGATCGGACCTTTGGAAATGTTATTGAAAGAAAGACTATAAATAAACTAAAAACAAAACTCCCCTCTCTGCAGGAGAGGGGGCGGGGGTGAGGCGTGAAAAAAATAAATTATAAAAAAATACTGATCTCCGTTCTTTGGATTTTTGCACTATCAGGCTTGATGATGTCTTTGGCTTTTGTATCTAAAAAGGAAAAGGAAGTTAAGGCTGAGAATCTTGGTATCACCATTTATAACACTGAAGAAAATCAGTTCATAGATGAAGATGACATTAAGAATTTTTTTATTGAACGAAATGATCCTATTATCAATTCGGAAATAAAAAATGTGAATGTTAACGCGCTTGAAAAAGCACTTAATTCTCATCCGGCAATTGAAACTTCAGATATCAGTGTGGATATTAACGGAGATGTGAAAGTGGAAATTACACAACGTACTCCATTAGTAAGGGTGATCAACATGGACGGCGAGAGTTATTATATTGATACAAAAACAAGATTGATGCCCTTAAGTGATAAGTTTACCGCACGTGTACTTGTTGTGAACGGAAACATTGCTGAACCATTTGCCCGCAGGTATAAATTCACAGTGGATCAGATCGCTGAGAACCCAACCTTCAAAGAGCTAAGCATGCTGGATGATATTTATGAGATGGCAGATTACATTGCAAAAGATACTTTGCTTCACAGTTTGATCCATCAGATGAGCATCAACGAAGAAAAAGAATTTGAATTGTTTCCTTCTGTTGGGAATCATAAAATAGTATTTGGAGATGCTACTGATATTGCGGAAAAATTCGAGAACCTGAAATTATTTTATAGCAAAGGATTAAATAAAACAGATAATTGGAATAAATATTCAACAATAAGTTTAAAGTATAAAAATCAGGTGGTTTGCACCAAAAAATAATGGCTATGGAAAAAAATATTAATTCAGACGATCAAAATTTAAGTACTGACCTGGTAGTTGGATTAGATATTGGTACTACAAAAATTGCAGCCATGGTTGGCCGTAAGAACAAATTCGGCAAAGTTGAGATCTTAGGAATTGGAAAAGCAGAATCACTTGGCGTAACACGCGGTGTGGTTGTAAATATTGAACAAACTGTAGCTTCCATTAAAACGGCAATTGCAGCCGCAGCAAACGAAGCAAAAGTTGATATTGGAGAAGTAATTGTTGGGATTGCCGGTCAGCATATTAAAAGCATGCAGCACCGCGGAATGATCACTCGCCAGTCGTTGGAAGATGAAGTAAATCAAAAAGATGTTGATCAGTTAATTGAAAACATGCATCGTTTGGTAATTAATCCGGGTGAAGAAATAATTCACGTTATTCCCCAAGAATATATCATCGACAGCGAGATCGGAATTAAAAATCCAATTGGCCATGCCGGTATTCGTTTAGAAGGAAATTTTCATATCATTACCGGGCAAGTATCTGCAGTAAAAAATATTTTGAAATGTGTTGATCGAGCAGGATTGCAAATTGTCGACCTTCATTTAGAGCCTTTAGCAAGTGCTGACGCAGTGCTAAGCGACGAAGAAAAAGAAGCAGGTGTTGTGTTAGTGGATATTGGTGGAGGTACAACGGATGTTGCTATTTTTTATGATGGCATTATTCGTCATACTGCAGTTATTCCTTTTGGTGGGAATATCATAACTGAAGATCTTAAAGAGGGATGCAGTATCATTAAAACACAGGCCGAACAGTTAAAAGTACGTTTCGGTTCTGCTTTAGCTCAGGAAAATCAAGAGAACGAAATTATTTCGATTCCCGGTTTACGTGGACGTCCACATAAAGAAATTTCAGTGAAATTCTTAGCGCAGATCATTCAGGCGCGTATGGAAGAAATTCTTGAATTCGTTTTATTTGAAATTAAAAGCTCGGGTTACGAACGTAAATTATCAGCCGGAATCGTAGTAACAGGTGGTGGTTCAATGTTAAAGCATTTACCGCAATTGATCATGTTAACTACCGGAATGGATTGCCGAATTGGTACACCCAATGAACATTTAGCAAATACAGGTGAAGCAGGGGACGAATTAAAGAATCCTTTGTATGCAACCGGTGTTGGTCTTGTGATGAAAGGCATTGAGCAATACGAGCGTGAATCTAAAAAAGGAATGAACACCCAGAAACCTGCAGAATTTAAAGTTGAGACGCCTGTGGAACCTGAAAAAGCAAAAGTGACAGATCACTCTAAAAAGAAGATCGGAAGTTTCTTTGATACTTTGATCACAAGAGCTAAAGACTGGATGAGTGATGATATAGAGTAGTTCGCAGTTGTGAGTTCGCAGTTCGGAGATGATCCGTGCCTCTAACTCTACAACTCCGAACTCTAAACTAATAACTAAATAGAAACCAACAAAAAAAAGCCATATGATGCAATTTGAATTACCACAAGAAGAAGGATCGATCATTAAAGTGATCGGCGTAGGCGGCGGCGGAAGCAATGCCGTAAACCACATGTACCGTTTAGGTATTAAAGGTGTAGATTTTATAATCTGTAATACTGATAAACAGGCCTTGGAAAAAAGCCCTGTTCCAAATAAAATTCAATTGGGATTAAACCTTACAAAAGGATTGGGCGCAGGTTCTATTCCCGATGTTGGTCGTGATTCTGCTTTAGAATCTCTTGAAGATCTGAAAGCACATTTGGGAACAAACACTCAGATGGTATTTATTACAGCCGGCTTAGGCGGTGGTACCGGAACCGGTGCTGCTCCTGTGATCGCTTCCATTGCAAAAGAAATGGGAATTTTAACCGTTGGTATTGTTACTATTCCGTTTGTATTTGAAGGAAAAAAACGTCGCTTACAGGCTGAGGCAGGTTTGGAAGAGATGAAAAAGTATGTAGATACTTTGTTGGTTATTGGTAATGATAAATTACGCGAAATATACGGCAACTTAAAAATGAGCGAGGCTTTTGCTCATGCCGATGATGTGTTAACAGGTGCTGCAAAAAGTATTGCGGAGATCATCAGTTTACACATGCACATTAACGTTGACTTTAACGACGTAAAAACAGTAATGAAAGACAGCGGTGTGGCTATTATGGGCTCTGCCATTGCAAGCGGCGAACACCGCGCTTTAAAAGCTGTTGAAGAAGCATTAAATTCTCCTTTATTAAATGATAACGATATTCGTGGTGCACGTCACGTACTTTTAAATATCATGAGCGGAAGCGATGATATTGACATGGATGAGTTCGGCGAGATCACTGACTTCATTCAGGAAGCAGCAGGCGGTACAGCTGAATTAATTACAGGTTATGGTACTGATGCTTCATTAGGTGACAGCGTTTCGGTTACAATTATTGCTACGGGCTTTAAAGCGAATCAAACAGGTTACGAGCCTCCTGTAATGAAAGATCGTAAGATCGTTAATCTTGATACTCAGGAAGCAAAACCTGTTGTAGATATTGTTCAAACAACCATTACAGACGTAATTCAGGAAAACGAGCCTTTCTTGTTCATTAAAGAAGAAAAAACAGAAGTTACTGAAGTCACAAATGAGAATGAAGGTGATTTTGTAGTAACCAACACTACTACCGAAACTACTCAGGAAATAACTAATGAAACTGTTTCTGAAATTACTACTACAACTTCTTCAACTGAATTTACATTCCATACTGTTTCGGGTGAGTCAAAAAATGAAATGACAGATGATAAGGAAACTGTTTCACGCGAAGAACAAATTCGTTTGGCACAAGATCGTATCCGAAAATTGAAAGAGATCACTTTGAAAATGAAAAGTCCTGATGGATTAGCGCAATTGGAAAAAGAAACTGCTTTCTCTCGTAAGAATATTTCTTTGGAAAACAAAACACCATCGGAAGAATCTCAGGTTTCAAGATTTACTTTATCGGAAGGTGAAGATAAAAAGATCGAGATCCGCACGAACAATTCTTTCTTACACGATAACGTAGATTAAGGAATAAGGTTTTAAATTTTATAGAGAAGGGAAGCGAGATATCGTTTCCCTTCTTTATTTATGGTAATTCCGGGCCCTCGGGATATAAAATTGCCGGTAATTTCAATAATTTGCTAAATTTGTTAGAGTAAATTTTAAAACATACAAATATGACATTCGAAGAACAAATAAACGGAGATATTAAAACAGCCATGCTGGCTAAAGACGCTAAAAAACTGGAAGTGCTGCGTGCCATTAAGAACGTAGTGATCATTTTGAAAACTTCGCCTGAAGGTATAAGCGATGATGGTATCATGAAAGCGATCCAGAAAGAGGTTAAGAAACGTAAAGAATCGGCAGATATTTATAAGCAGCAAAATCGTGCAGATCTTGCCGAGGTGGAAGCATTCCAGGCAAGCATCATGGAAACCTATTTGCCAACGCAAATGAGCGAAGATGAGATAAAAGCTGAGGTAACCAAGATCATTGCTCAGGTGGGCGCAACTTCTGCAGCTGATATGGGTAAAGTTATGGGCGCCGCTTCAAAAGCACTTGCCGGAAAAGCTGATAATAAATTGGTTTCTCAGTTTGTAAAAGAATTGTTGAAATAACGCAATGTCATGCTGAACTTATTTCAGCATCTTAAAGATCCCGATCACGACTTGTCGTGACGGGATGACTGAAACCTCAAACCTGAAACTTGAAACATTTTATAATATTCTTTTTTTTATTTTCATCTTACTTTGTTAATTCCCAAGTGAGAGAAGATGATTATTTATTAAAGACCCCTCACGATTACAAAAAATTTCCGGCGCGTACTGCAAACTACATTGAGGTTTTAGGCAATGGTGGTTTGTATTCTTTAAATTGGGATGAGATCGTATTGTATCGGGAAAAATTTAAAATATCCGGTAGAATAGGCGCATCCGTTATGCCTAACGAAAGGATCCTGGAACAATCTTATGTAATTGAGAACAATTATATTTTTGGGTCCAATCCGCATCACTTTGAGATCGGTCCGGGATTAACCTTGCAGCGTAAATACAACGCGGTTTGCAGCGATACCTCAATGTATCCTAAATACAAAATGGAAAGCGTTTGGTTCGGAATGTTTCGCTTGGGTTATCGTTTTCAGCAACAGGAAGACGGATTTTTTTTTAGGTTCGGACTAACCCCCATATTTTACAGAAAATACGATTGTGCTACTGATATTCCTCCGTCAAATTGGTTTTGGCTGGGATTGGCAATTGGGATGAGTTATTAATTCACCAACTCTCCGCAGCCTTTGTAAGTTTTACCATTAAGAGTAACAGTAACTTTTCGTGATTGTTTTTCTCCGGACGCTCCAACGCAAGATGTGTTTTCAATTTTAATGTTCAACTTGCTTTTTTTGCTATCCGAAACTGAAAGATTAATGTAAGTGTATCCTTTTTCGTCTGTTACATTTTCAAAAGCGTTGTCAACAAGCAACAAACTATCTTTTCCGTAATCTACTATCAATCGTAATCGGTTATTGTAAAACTCGGCAAACCAGCCGGGCTCAGCGCCTGAGGCTTTTAAGAGAAGTTTTGAGGGGTTTGAACTATCCGATTGTCTCTCCTGCTGATCAATTTCTTCGAGTTGATCGATCGATGTAATTGGTAAAGTATCTTCACCGGCTTCATACATTTGTTTATCCAGTTTATCAACCTGCTGGCAAGCCGATAAAATAAGGACAAATAAAAAAATAAAAAGCTTCTTCATTTTATTTTGGTTCTTCTTTTGCGGTTGTATCTTTTGCAGCCTCTGCATCATTTTTATCCAATTCTTCCAGCTGATCTAATTTTGTTACAGGAACGTGCGCTTCCGTTGAATCATACATTTGCTTATCCATTTTCTCGATCTGATCGCAGGCAAATAAGCCAAGCATCGAAATTAAAATCAGAATTTTTTTCATATTTATTTTCTTGTGATGAAGAGTGGCTATTGCCTCTAATTCACCATTGTTATTTTTTGCCAAAGATTTCACGGATTCACACAGATCAATCAGTGTTAATCTATGAAATCTGTGGCGAATATTATTTTCTTTTTAATACCTTATTAACTGCTTCAACAATATTCACTGTATCCAATCCGTATTTTGTCATTAACTGATCAGGTGTTCCGCTTTCCCCAAAACTATCATTAACGGCTACAAACTCCTGCGGACTTGGTAGCTGGCGGCTTAGCAACTGTGCAACGCTGTCTCCCAAACCACCATTCATCTGATGTTCTTCAGCAGTAACAACACATTTTGTTTTTCTTAGCGATTTTAAAATGGCGTCTTTATCTAAAGGTTTAATGGTATGTATATTTATGATCTCTGCAGAAATTCCTTGCTCCGCTAATTTCTCTCCCGCTTCAATCGCTTTCCAAACTAAGTGCCCTGTTGCAATAATGGTAACATCAGTTCCTTCATTCAGCATCACTGCTTTTCCAATTTCAAAATTCTGATTGGCATCCGTAAAATTCGGAACAGCAGGTCTTCCAAATCGTAAATAAACAGGGCCGTTATATTTTGCGATTGCAATTGTTGCTGCTTTGGTTTGATTGTAATCGCAAGGATTAATTACTACCATGCCGGGCAGCATTTTCATTAAACCAATATCTTCGAGTATCTGATGCGTTGCACCGTCTTCGCCAAGGGTTAGTCCGGCGTGAGATGCACAGATCTTCACATTCTTATTAGAGTAGGCAACACTTTGACGGATCTGATCGTAAACGCGACCTGTACTAAAGTTGGCAAAGGTTCCTGTAAATGGAATTTTACCGCCAATGGTTAAACCGGCCGCAATGCCGATCATATTTGCTTCTGCAATTCCCACCTGAAAAAAACGATCAGGATGTTCTTTGGCAAAGGCATCCATTTTTAAAGATTCAGTAAGGTCGGCACAAAGCGCAACCACTTCCGTATTTTGTTTTCCCAGTTCAGATAATCCTGCTCCGAAACCTGAGCGTGTATCTTTCTTTTCAGTAAATGTATACTTCTTCATAGTCTTGATCTTATTTTCTTGTTCAGCTAACATCTTAATTCAACTTTACATTTGTTGTGGTGCCCGATGTAACGTTAAATTTCCGTTCCATGGTTTTAACCGTTTCTTTTGAGTTCTCGTTTCTGAACTCTAATTTATAAATCCCGGGCTGAAGATAAATAATTTCATTCTGTAAGTTATTATTTAAATTGCACACCCAGGTCAGTTTTTTGCCGTCATCCACAAAAATACTGCCAAAACCACTGGTATTTTTGGCAACAAATACATTGCCTGAAGCCGGTATTTTTATAGTATTGGTGCTGCTTTGCTTGATCTCAATGGCATCCAGCTTAATTCGAGGTAATGTTAAAACCTCCAGATCGTATTTCCCCACAATGTACTTCTCGGTTTTACTGAAATCCTGAATGTTCAGGGTTTTCATTTCACCACTTTTTCTTACAATTGTTGTTGGAAAATATTTACTAATGGCGCCATCCAATTCTAACCTTAAATAACCCTGAGGCGCATCAACCGGAATTATATTGTGTTTTCCTTTTACAATGCTAATGTTGTTTTTTTCTATTGGGGGAATGGTGTGAACCGTTAGATTGTAAGTCATTCCCGGATCCAGTATCAAGGTGTCAGGATTACCCCTGGTATTAATGGTGTGGAGGTAATTGTATTTTATCTGTTTGGTATTAGCATCATAAAAGGTCATGTTCACATCAGTCTCTGTTGGTTTCTTGGTGATGTCCAAAAGATCAACTTGCACAGTAGTTTGCATGATGGCTTCAGTCAAAACCAATTTTAAAACATCGCCAAAATTAGCTTCGTTACTTACGTCGTAAAATTTTCCCATGCAACCGAATACGTCTGCAAATTTCACATCAAGACCCACACCGATCACAAAAGGCCTTAAGAAAATTCCTTTTTTCTGCATGTCGATCGAAACCTGACAAGGATTTCCCTCGCACTCTTCAATGCCATCTGTAATTAAAATAACAATGTTGCGGCAATTAGAACAAGGCGTAAAATCAGAAATGCATTCTTTCAGGGAATAGGCAATTGGCGTGGTTCCCAGAGGTTCCAGTTTTTGAATGCGCTGTTTTATTTTTGGTGCATTAACATTCGCATCTGCAAAAGCAACTTCCAGTTTTGAGTCTTTACAATTTCGTTCAGGTTTAATAAAAGTGGTGTGTCCGTAACAACGCAAAGCTAGTTGTAAATTGGGCATGGTCTTTAAACTATCTAAAAATTCGCCCATTACTTTTTTGGCAACTTCGATTTTTATGTTGCTGTTCCACGGCGCGTACATGCTGTAAGAATCGTCGAAAATAAAAAGGATGCGATTGGTGACTTGGGATTGAAGATTTAATAGTATAAGCAGGAAAAAACAAATGATTTTAGATTTTTTGAATTTTAGATTTCTTGAATGCGATTCAAAAATGCTCCAACAAAATTCCAAAATTCTAAAATTCATGAATTCAAAAATTAATAATCTCCCAAAGTTTCCTGCAACTGTCCGAGCGCTGATTTTAACTGCTCATCGTTAGGGGCCTTTCCGTGCCATTTGTGGGTTCCCATCATGAAATCAACACCGGCACCCATTTCGGTATGCATTAAAACCATAACGGGTTTTCCTTTGCCAAGATACGTTTGTGCAGTTTTTAATCCTGCAAGTACTTGATCAAGATCATTTCCTTTTG
>JANYIQ010000234.1 GCA_025362575.1 Bacteroidia bacterium | reverse complement strand
GGTCCTGCACCAACAAGTGTTGAAGGATTCCAGGTGTAGTTGTATGGCTGTGTTCCTCCGCCGGCTGCTCCGTAGATCTGATATAATTGTCCGTAACAAATTGTTGTGTTCGGACTCACATTTAAGATCAGCTGATTCGGCTGAGTTACATTCACTACACTCGATGTTGTACATCCGTAAACATCCGTTACAGTTGCTGAGTAAACACCCACGCCTACTCCACTTACGTTCTGTGAGGTCGATGATCCGGGGTTATTCCACAGATAGGTATAAGGTGCTGTTCCTGAACTGTAGGTTAAGGCCATGCTTCCATTCAACTGTCCAAAACATAATGGAGCAGTAAAGGTCATTGCTGTAATTACAGGACCCGGTGCATTTGGTACCGCCACGGTTTGTGTATGGATACATCCATTAACGTCAGTTATCGTACACATCCAGGTAGCTGATGACATACCCGTTGCAATTGGTGTAACCTGCGGGGTGGTAGTATTCCAGTTATAAGTATAACCCGGAGTTCCACCATTCACAGTTACTGTTGCACTACCGTTTGCATTACCGCAGGTTGCAGGTGTTGCAGTGGCTGCTGAAGTGATCGCACTTGGCTGAGTGATATTATATGTGCCACTTGTTGTACATGATTTTGTGTCGGTAACAAGTAAGCTGTATGAACCTGCTGCTAAGTTTGTGATCACTGCGTTAGCAGGTTGAAGTGGTGTCCATACTAATGTATAAACCGGTGTACCGCCCGTGATGTTTGTGGCAATTTGTCCGGTGTTAGCTCCTGAACATAAAATGTTAGTTACCGTGAAGCTGTTTATCACTAATGGATTTGGTTGTGATATCACTACTTGTTGTGATGTAGGACAACCATTGTTGTCTGTTACATTACAGGTCCATGTACCGGGGCCCATACTCACTGCCACCGATGAACTTTGTACCGGTCCACCATTTGTCCATGTATAAGAATAAGCAGGTGTACCGCCATTCAATAACATGGTGGCTGTTCCGTTGCTTGCTCCGTTACAGGTAATTTGTGTTACGTTAGTAATAGCACTTACCAGTTGGGTTGGCTGAGTGATCATTACTGATGCGCTCGATACGCAGTTGGCTGCATCTTTTACTGTGATGGAATGCAAACCTGCCGGTAAGTTATTTACGTTCGGGGTGGTTTGTGCAAGGTAAGACCATAATACCGTTACCGGAGCAACACCTCCTGTGATACTTGTAATGGCTGAACCGTTACTTCCTCCAAAACAAGATACTGCTGTAGTTGCTGTGATCACTACGTTTGGTCCTGATATGTCGTTAATGATCGCGATACCGGATACTGTACAGTTGTTAGCATCGGTTACTGTTATGGTATAAGCTCCTGCTACTACGTTTGGTATGCACGAGTTAGTGAATGTAGGGTTACTGCTCCACAGATACGTTAAGGTTCCTGTTCCTCCTGTTACACTCACGCAGGCATTACCATTGGCTTGTGTACAGTTAGAGTTAGTTGAAGTTATTGTTGCAACCAATGGTGCAGGCTGTGTAATAACTGTAGTTTTGGTAGTCACACATCCTAAGTTATCTGTGATCTGGATAGTGTGGGTACCCGGAGGTAAGTTATTTACAGTCGAGGTATTATTTAAAGTAGGTAACCATAAGAAGGTATATGGTCCTGTTCCACCGCTATATGCTACGTTCGCTGTTCCGTTATTTAGTCCGTTACAAGTTACGTTAGCACTTGTTAAGGTAGACTGCAGTGCCGCAGGCTGAGTAATGATGATCTGGCTAGTTACATTACAGCCTTTGGTATCGGTTACGGTTACAGAGTATGTTCCTGCTCCCAGTCCACTTGCTGTTGCAAGGGTACTTGCTGAACCTGACCAGCTGTAAGTATAGGCCGGTGTTCCACCGCCTGCGGTTACTGTTGCAAATCCGTTTGTATAAGTAGCACAGCTTGGATTACCTGAAGCAGTGATGCTTGCCGTTAATGCTGTAGGCTGAGTAATGGTTACTATTGCACTTGCGGTACAGTTGTTGATATCGGTTGCAAGCAAAGTATAGGTTCCGTTACACAAGTTTGTAATGTTCTGTGTGCTTAATGGGCCCGGACCACCTGTCCAGAAGTAGCTCACAAAACCTACTGAGTTGGCAGTCGTTCCGTTTGCCATACCGTTACAAGCTCCGTTACAAGTTACATTGGTAGATGTAATGGCTGCGGTCATTTGTGTAGGATTGATTAAGCCTACTGTTGATGTGGCTATACATCCGTTAGCATCTTTAACAGTTACTAAATAATTTCCTGCCGTTAAACCTGATGCGCTTGCCGCATTACCACCACTTGGTGTCCATGTATATGTATAACCTGCTGTTCCGCCTAATACTCCCGCGTTTGCAGTTCCGTTAGCTGAACCAAAACATAATGGGTTGGTGCCTGTTGCATTTACAACTAATAACGGCGGTTGGGTGATGGTTACACTTGTTGATGCTTTACAGCCCATTTGATCGGTTACTGTTACTGTATAAACTCCATTTAATAAATTCGTTGCCGAACCTGTATTCTGAGCGTTACTCCACAAGAAAGTATAAGGCGGTACGCCTGCTGCTGCTGTAGCAGTGGCCACACCGTTATTGCCTCCAAAGCAACTTACATTAGTGCTGCTTGCAATGGCTATGGTTGGTCCTGATGCATTTGGTATGGTTGCTGCTACTGTATATGTACAGCCGTTAGCATCTTTTAATAGTATGGAATAAGTTCCTGCTGCAACACCTGTTAATACAGGTCCCACTGTACTAGTACTCCAGGTGTAGGTATATGCCGGTGCTCCGCCTGTTGCGCTTACTGTTGCACTACCATTGCTCTGGTTACAGTTTGCCGTGGTTACTGATGCTGTTAAGGTTACCGAGGTAGCCTGTGTTACATTTACTGTATGAGTAGTTGAACACAAATTAACATCGGTCATTGTACAGGTGTAGTTACCTGCAGGTAAGTTAGAGGCCACACTTGTAGTGGCTCCACCCGCTGTCCATAAATATGTGAACGGTGGTGTTCCGCCTCCTAAATAGTTTACGGTGCCTGTTCCGTTGTTGCCACCAAAACAGGTTACTGATGTTGTGGTCAAGCCAAAGTCTAAGATGCCCGGCTGAGTTATTGTTCCTGCTACTGAAGCAGTACAACCAAAGGCATCGGTAATTTTTACTGTGTATGTTCCGGGTGCTAAGTTAGTAGCCGTTTGGGTAATTTGTCCGTTACTCCAGCTATAGCTTAATGGGGCTACCATCGCTCCGGTTACTCCTGAGGTTAAACTTCCGTTATTTAATCCGTTACATGTTACGTTGGTTGTTGCCGTGATCACTGCTGTTCCACCAGGTGTTGCATTTATTATTCCTACTCCTGTGGTTATACAACCATTAGCATCTTTAACTGTTACGGTGTAGTTTCCTGCTACTAATGGGTTAGACTGACTTGCGTTACCGCCTGCTCCACTCCATGTATAGCTATAGGCCGGGGTTCCACCGTTTGCAGTTACGCTCGCTGTTCCGTTTGCTGATGTACAATTAGAATTTGTACTTGTAAAGCTTAATGTAATTGCACTTGGCTGGGTTACCTGAACCGACTGAGTTAAGGTACAGTTATTAGCATCCTTAACCGTTACGTTATAGATACCTGCACCCACGCCTGTAAAGCTGGTTCCAACCTGGAAGCCTCCGCCGTTCAATGAGAACTGATATGGGCCTGTTCCATTACTTGCACTTGCTGTTACCGTACCGTTTGCACCTGCATTACAGCTTGGGGGTAATGAGGAAAGCGTTAGTGTTAAGGCCGTTGGCTGTGTTACACTCGCCGTTACCGTGGTTACACACCCCGCAGCATCCTTCACATTAATAGTATAGTTCTGAGCCGTTAAGTTCGTAAAAATACCCGTGCCACTGGTTACATTCGTTGGCGTGATCGTATAACTATAGCCCGGTGTGCCTCCGCCAGTGTTTATCGTAAAACTTCCACTGCTGCCGCCAAAACACGCTACGTTAGATAAAGTGCCGAT
>JANYIQ010000227.1 GCA_025362575.1 Bacteroidia bacterium | reverse complement strand
TCTCTGTCAAAATAAATTTGTCCGTCGATAATTGTTTTATCTACTTTGGCATAAATGCTCAAAGGATTATCTGTCCACAAAACTACATCGGCAGTTTTACTTACTTTGATGCTTCCTACTTTATCATCGATGTGTAAAGCTTTTGCCGGATTTAAGGTCACCATTTTCAAGGCTTCTACTTCTGTCATGCCGCCGTATTTTATTGTTTTTGCAGCTTCCTGATTTAAGCGGCGGCCCATTTCAGCATCATCACTATTAATGCAGGTGTTCACTCCAACTTTAGTAAGAATGGCAGCGTTGTATGGAATTGCTTCCATTACCTCTAATTTATAGGCCCACCAGTCAGCAAATGTAGAAGCGCTTACGCCGTGTGCTTTCATTTTATCGGCAACCTTATAACCTTCTAAAATATGGGTGAAAGTATTTACTTTGAATCCAAAAGTATCTGCCACATGCATCAACATATTTATCTCACTTTGCACGTAACTGTGACAAGTAATAAAACGTTTGCCATCTAATATCTCAGCCATTGCATCAAGATCAAGATCGCGACGTGGTGAAACCGTGCTTGTTTTTTGCTTGGAAGATAATTTTTCAAAATCAGTCATTTGTTTTTTATAATCGCGGGCGCGCGTAAAGAAATCGACGTACACTTGTTCAACACCCATTCGCGTTTGCGGAAAGCGGTTTCCGCCCGGACCATTACCTTGTTTCACATTCTCGCCCAAAGCAAATTTGATAAAGCCCGGAGCTTTTTCATACTTCATGTCTTCGGCATTAGAACCCCAGCGTAATTTAATGATCTGACTTTGCCCGCCAATTGGATTGGCAGAACCGTGCAATAATTGTGCTGTGGTAACACCACCTGCTAACTGACGGTAGATGTTGATGTCTTCGGGATTGACCACATCGCCCATTCTTACTTCGGCGCTGCTGGCTTGTGCCCATTCGTTAACGCCACCGGTTAAAGCAATATGCGAGTGTTCATCAATAATGCCGGGAGTTAAATGTTTTCCTTTTGCATCAATGATCTTTGCAAAAGCTAATTTTGGAGCATCAATATTTGGTGCAATGCGAACAATTCTTCCTTCGGTAATATATACATCGTAGTCTTTTAAAACAGAATCACCGTTGTTGGTCCATACCGTTGCATCTTTAATTAAAATGGCATCATAACGGTTCTTGAATTTTTTCCATAACTCAGGAAACAAACCGTCGCCTTCAGGTAAGGGTTCGCCATAAGCAACAAAAGGATAATATACTTTTCCGAAGTCCGGCTTCTTTTTCTTATCAGCCGGCTTTGTTTTAGTGGTATCTACCTGCTGGTCGTTCTTCATGCTAAAGTCAAACCAGTTGCCATTGGCCCATTGCCCTTTGCCATCAAAGCGTTTAGCAGTTTCGTTGTAGTTACCGTCGAGTCTGGCTACTTTACCGCTGTCGTAAACAAAGTTCATTACGGCAACATTATTTTTGAAGGTAAAATTTAAATTGCTCTTTAAAGTATCTACCGTAATACTTGCGGCAGGTTTTGCAATTTCGCCCGTTACTTTTACTTTGTAAGTTTTGTCGCCCGCAGTTAAAACATAATTGCCGCGCAGGTCGGGCATGTTGATATCGTTATAAATATTGCAAGTACCATTTACCCAATGCTGATAGATGATGGCATCTTCTTCGAAGATATTTTTATTAGCGATAAAAAAGTCGGCATACATTCCGGCTTTTAAAGATCCAACCAGAGTTTGTGCGCCAATGAAATTAGCAGGATTAAACGTGAGTGCCTTTAATGCTGTTTTTTCGCTTAAACCGTAAAGGATGGCTTTGCGGATATTATTTAAGAACTGATTTTTATCTTTCAGATCGGCGGAGGTAAAACAAAAGGGAATGAAATTCTTTTCCAGTTCAGCAGCATTGCCGGGTGCCATTTCCCAGTGTTTTAATTCTGCAAGTGAAACCTGTTCGGCATCAAAAGGATCTTCCACATCAATTGCATCGGGGAAGTTAAGCGGAATGATGAATTTCTGAAATGTATTTTGAATATCATTAATTCTCTGGTATTCGTTACCACCACCTTTAACAATGTATTTCACGCCGAATTCTTTTCCGATCTGCGCCGCACGTAAAGCATTGTATTTATCGTTGGCTTCAAAAATGGAAGGAAGCGTTTGTAATTTATTGAACCAGTCGATCGAAATATTATACTCTGTTTTATTTTGATTTTGCTTATACCATTGTCCGTCGTAATAAGTTTGACGCAGCAAAGCCATGGCACCATTAAGTGCCGAAGGGTAAGGTTCTGCAGAGCTTCCTTTATTGAAAGAATAAAAAGCTGCTGCTTTATCGTTAATGAAGCTTTCATTCTCTTTTTGATTACTTACATTAACCAGAGCACCGCTTCCTCTTACAATGCCATCTTTTACAGAAGTTAATACGATGCCAATTCCGTTCTTACGAAGCTCGTCGGCTTTCTCTTTATTATGCGTAAAGATCTTGTAAGCCTCTACATCAGCTTTAATGGCGGGGTTCCAGCCATAAGCACCACCCTTTACAACATTTTCGGGTTGTTGCATTCTTCCGCCCGGTGATGGTTTAGGGGCTTCGGGCAAACCGTATTCGCTATAAAGATCAATAAAGGATGGATAAACATGTTTGCCTTTCAGGTCAATAATAACAGCACCTGCAGGAACAGCAGCTTTTTCGCCTGTAGCAATGATCTTACCATCCTGAAACACAAGCGTAGCATTATTAACAGTGGTTTCATAATCAATATGAATTACGCCATTGGTTAAAGCGTATATGGTGTGGATCGGGTTGGGAGCCCCATTTGAGGGAAATGTAACCTGAGCAGCGGAGTTTAGTTGGAATAGTACAATAATTACAACTAAGCGAAGGGTTTTTATCATAAAATAATTTAACACTCAAATATAATAAAAGCCTTTATATATGGGAAGGATTGTTTAAATCGTAAGCAATTAATTGTTAATTTTGGGTAAAACCTTAAAACCATGAATGAAGCTATTTCGTTGACCCATAGAATTTCGGTAACGCTGTTTTTTTTGATATACGTTATTAAAACCGTGTTATTACTGAGTAACAAGCAAGATGTTCTACAGCGTTTTACAAAAATGGTAAAAGTGCCTGAAATGATCGTAAGCGCACTCTTTTTAATTACAGGTGTTTATTTGCTCACGCTTGTTCCGGTTATAAAACCAATGATGTATGTTAAAATTGCTTTAGTATTAGCCTCCATACCTGTTGCCATTATCGGATTTAAAAAAGGGAATAAAGTTCTGGCAGCTTTATCATTATTGATGATAACAGCGAGTTACGGAATTGCCGAAGCAGAAAAAAAGAAACGCGAAAAAGGCGAAACAGTTGTTGCCTCTAATGTAAACGGTAAAGAAATTTATGAAGCAAAATGTTTAATGTGTCATGGGGGCGACGGTAAAAGTAAAATTAACGGCGCAGCTGACCTGTCGATCACACAAGCAGATGTTGCCACTATAAAAACGGTGATCATGAATGGTAAAAATACCATGACGCCGATCTCCGACCTTTCGGCAGAGCAAGCTGAAGCCGTTGCAGCCTATGTAGAGAGTAATGTTAAGGGGAAATAATGACGATCTTAGCTAAATATAAAAATCAAATATCAGAGCTGTGCAAAAAGTATAATGTAAAGAAACTCTATGTGTTTGGTTCAGTTTTAAGAAACGATTTTAAGAGCAGTAGTGACATTGATCTATTGGTTGATTTTAATGATCTGCCCTTATTGACCTATGCGGACAACTATTTTGATTTGAATTATAAGTTGGAGGAATTATTAGGACGCGAAGTGGATCTTGTGGAGACAAAGGCAATACGAAATCCATATTTTAAGGAGGAAGTTGAAAAGAGCAAAGTTTTAGTGTATGGATAAGGAGATTAAAACTTGGTTGTTTGATATTCAAAACGCGATTGTAGAGATCGATGGATTCTTTGCCGGGAAGGACAAGATCTTTTCTGAGTATAAAACAGACGTTAAAACAAAACGTGCAGTAGAAAGAAATCTCGAAATAATAGGAGAAGCGGTTTCAAGAATAATGAAACAACAGCAGGATTTTCCTATTTCCAATTACAGGAAGATGATCAGCACGCGAAATTTTATCACCCATTCTTATGAAAAAATTTCTGATGAAACTGTTTTGGAGTATTGTAATAAATCACTTACCGCTACTAAAGAACGAGGTAGACATAATTTTGAAAGATTAAAATGAAATCTGAACTCCATCTTACTGCAAAGAAAACTAAAACTACTGTTTTAATTGGTGTTATCAATAAACTTCAGGGGGAGGAAGAAGCAAAGGAATTTTTAGATGAACTTGCTTTTTTAGCTGAGACCTATGGCTTAGCAACTCAAAAAGTATTCACGCAAAAGTTAGATAGTCCGGATAAAGCAACATTCATCGGCAAAGGAAAATTAGCCGAAGTAAAAGGCTATTGCATTGAACACGCCATTGACATTGTTATTTTTGATGATGAATTGTCGCCTTCTCAGCAGCGTAATTTAGAAAAAGAATTGAGCCGTAAAATATTAGACCGTACCACTTTAATTCTCGAAATATTTTCACAGCGTGCACAAACGGCTCATGCTAAAACGCAGGTGCAGTTAGCGCAGTACCAATATTTACTTCCGCGCTTAACAGGTATGTGGACGCATTTAGAGCGGCAACGCGGTGGCACCGGAACACGCGGTGGAGCAGGGGAGAAAGAAATTGAAACAGACAGACGAATTACCCGTGATAAAATTTCTCAGCTAAAAGAACAATTAAAAACCATTGACAAGCAAATGGCCACGCAGCGTAAAAATCGCGGAGAAATTGTTCGTGTGGCTTTGGTTGGATATACCAACGTTGGCAAATCAACGATCATGAATTTGTTAAGCAAAAGTACCGTGTTTGCTGAGAACAAATTGTTTGCCACCTTAGATACTACTGTTAGAAAAGTAACGATACAGAATTTATTTTTTTTATTAAGCGATACCGTTGGATTCATCCGTAAATTACCGCATCAACTGGTGGAGAGTTTTAAATCGACCTTAGATGAAGTTCGTGAAGCGGATATTTTAATTCATGTGGTAGATATTTCGCACAAGAATTTTGAAGATCATTTGCATGTGGTTCAGGAAACCCTTACAGAGATAGGCGCCGGCGATAAACCTGTTATTCTGGTATTCAATAAAATTGATGCTTTTAAATATGTGCCCAAGGATGATGATGATCTTACCCCGATAACTAAACAGAATTTATCGTTGGAGGTTTTGAGAAAAACATGGATGAGTAATTTGAATACCACTTGTATCTTTATCAGCGCACAAAACAAAGAGAACATTGAGGAGTTCAAGCAACTGCTTTATGAACAAGTAAAAGCCATGCACATTAAGCGCTATCCGTACAATAATTTATTTTATTAATTTTAGCTTTCGATATGGTTCGATAAGCTTACCACAAGCCTCAGGATGACAATAGAATTTATAAATGCTGTATTAAATGATCTGCCTAAAATTGTAGCCACCTACAATTCAACCATTGCTTCGCGTTTGGTAACGGCCGATCTGGAACCTGTTAACACGGCGAGCAAAGAAGGCTGGTTTGTATCGCATTCGCCCGATCGCCGGCCACTGTGGCTTGTATTGGCCGATGGTGAATACGCGGGCTGGATGAGTTTCAATTCGTTTTATGGAAGGCCAGCTTATGACGGAACGGTTGAAGTAAGCATTTATCTGGAAGAAAAATTCAGAGGCAAAGGACTCGGAAAAATTTGTCTGCAAAAAGCAATTGAGGTTTCACCTTCTTTAAAAGTAAATAATTTGCTTGGTTTTATTTTCGGACACAATGAACCCAGCTTGAAATTATTTTATGCTTTTGGTTTCGAAAAATGGGCTCACTTTCCTAAAGTAGCCAATATGGATGGAGTAGAAAGGGATCTGATAATTTTGGGAAAACGGGTTTCGTGATAATGTTTCACGCAGATGTGCGCAGATGAATTCGCAGATATTACGCAGAAGTTTTTAGAGGCTCCTTCGGCAAGCTCAGAAGGACGCGGATAGCTCAGATTTAAAAAGATTTTTTTTCGTGTAATTCCGGAATTCCATTAATTAAACGGAATCCCAATTGGGCATTTTTGCGCTCATCTGCGATTAAATTTTCGATTACGACGCGTCGTGACTGCGTGAACTGTTCTGAATTAACTTCCCATTATAGGCTTAGAATCCAGCGAGCGTGAATCCAGCGCATCGCGCAAGCCATTACCTACTAACATAAACGCAAGTACAAGTGTCATGATGGCAACACCGGGAATAAATGCCAGATAAGCTTTATCAACTAAAACATAACCACGATGTGCATTGATCATTTCGCCCCATGAAGGAGTTGGGGGTTGTGCACCGATGCCGAGGAAACTTAAACCCGCTTCCGTTAAAATAGCACTTGCAAAGTTAGAAGCTGCAATTACAATTACGGGTCCCATTACATTTGGTAAAACGTGTCGTATGATGATCCTGAAATTTTTGAATCCCAGAGCTCTTCCTGCTTCCACAAATTCTTTTTCACGAATGCTTAAGATCTGTCCGCGCACAATACGGGCTACCTCCACCCACATGGTTAATCCCACGGCCACAAACACCTGAACGATCCCTTTTCCTAAAACTAAAGTAATGGCAATTACCAAAAGTAATGTTGGAATTGACCATACCACGTTAATAACCCACATGATCAAGTCGTCTGTTTTACCACGGTAATATCCAGCGAAAGCACCTAACAAAATTCCTATCACCACCGAAATAATTACCGAAATGAAACCAACGCTTAAGGAAATACGTGTTCCGATCATTAAACGACTAAGCAGGTCACGACCGGCCTGATCGGTACCCAATAAGTAGGATGTTGTTTTTATGTAATCTTTTTTGATCATTTCGGTGAGTTCAGGAACAGTTTTGCTCATTTTTTCACCGGTGGTAATGCGTGTAAACTCAATTGTGTTTTTTGCTTTGTCGTATTTGATCTCATGATTAGGGTCCACGTCATACACCACATCTGCAAGATCAAAGGGAATCTTTACACCTTCGTTAGGAGTATTGCCGGTATATTCTTCGATGATGATGTTTTCGCCGGAGAACTCAAAGTTATACAAAGGAAAATGTGCATACTCAGAATTTTGCCCAAATAACATTTTAGAAAAAATGTTATTGGATTGCTCCGTTTCGTTTTTCTTTACCAATAACATTTGAATCGAGAAGCCCGGTTCTTTAATGTGGAGTTCCGGTTTCTGGTCGTTCGCATAAGGTGTAGAATCAGGAGTGATCAAATATCCTAGTATGGAAACAATACAGGCAATGGCAATGAGCACTAAACCAATAACACCTAAGGTATTTTGTTTAAAACGCCTCCATGTTTTCATCGAGAGCGATTCAGATTCGAAGTCTATTTTTTTCTTCTTAAACACTAATTTTTATTTCCATTTTGGTTTATAAAACCAACTTAAAATGCCAACACTTAACACAAAAAAACTGTATCCTGCCCAAACCGGCAATAACCACCACCAAAAAATGGCTTTTTTGTAATAACGTGAGGCTAAAAATAACAACAAAAAGTCAATAAAAAACCTCATTAAAACAAAAAATAGACCAAATACGGGTAAATGATGACTGAAAAGGCCTTTAACCATAAAAAAAACGGTATAAACATGGCATAAAAACACTAAAATTCCTAAAATTTGGTTAAGCTGATTTGGGTTAGAATCGAACTTTGATGCCCAGCGTAGTTTTTGGTTCAGTAAAGCGCTCGTTTTTTTTAGGGGATAAGTATAAACAAGAGCCTCTTTTTGTTTCAAATATTTTATTTTTTCGGGTGCTATTTTTTTAACGTCTTCCAAAAACAGAACGTCGTCGCCTGAAGCAATATTTTGATGAGAAGAATAGCCTTTTACTTTTTGAAAGATATTTTTTGAGAAAGCGAGATTGGCGCCATTGCATAAAAATGCTTTTTTATTGGCGGCAAATCCTGCCGTTAAAATGCAGAGGGCATCGTTCTCGAAACTTTGCATGCTTCCTAAAAACGAATTGTCTGGTTCTATGTCGACGGGAGCAATAATAAATTCAGCTTTGCTAAGCTCGAAAAATGAAACAATGGTTTTTAACCAATTGGAATTTGTGGTGTAAGTATCGGCATCGCGGGTAATGATAAGATCGCTGTTACAAAGTTCGATTGCTGCGGTTATGGATCTTTTTTTACCTTCTTGTTGTGCATTGGAAATGATCTGAAAAGGAATTTGGATTTGTTTTAAAATGGTTTCGGCAATATTTAAAGTGTTGTCAGTAGAAGCATCGTTCACTAAGATCAGTTCCAGTAAATTAGTATCGAAATTTTGTTCGAGAATGGAATTCAAACAGGCGGCAATGGTTTTTTCTTCGTTGCGTGCACAGATGATGATGCAGGTTTTAGTGGAGGTTTTAGAATTGGGATCAGCCTGAAAGGCGGGCAATTTTAAATAGCCAACTGCTCCGTACAATAAGAACAGAACGTAGAGTAAAATAACCGCAATGCCTATGAGTTTTACAATGATCATTTGCGTTTAAAAATTTTATAGTCATCCTGTCCCGACACGTCGGGATGCCGAAGGACAAATTTTTCTCTTACAATAATAAAATAACCGATGATACTTGGCACAACAATATTTAAGACCCACAATAAAACGGCAGACACTACCAGGGCAATTTCGGAAATATGTAAGCCTTCGAAAACCACAAGGGCAATGGCCGAGCGGATGACCGCTTCGATAACGCTGATCATGGGCAGGGCTGTGGTCAATAAAAAATAAACACCAATGGCCGAGAGTAAAGCAATATTAAAATTGCCGGCATAAAATAATTTAATAATGAGAAGTAATTGCAAAGCAAATACCGCATAGCGAATAAAAGACCAGAGTAATAATTTTGAAATAAGTGTTTTGCTGAGCTCAACAGGAAGTATTTTACCAGAGTCTGTTTTTTTGAATTTAGATAAGAACCAGGTATGCACTTTTTTGAAATTAAGGATCATGAAAGTAAAAATAATAAGGAGTACAAACGCAAAAACAACAGCCAGCCAAAACAGATGCTGAGGAAGGGCGATCTCAATATTTAATTTTAGAAACAAACATAGTACACCGATCAATAAAGTTACTGAAAGCTGTATCATGCCATTTACAAAATGCAATAAGGTTATGGTGGGACGATTATCCGGTTTAAAGAATAAGATCTTTGCTAAAAATTCGGTGGCTCTTCCCGGGGCTAAATTACCCACGCAAACACCGGAGTAAACCGACCTTGTAGCGGTGCCATAAGAAACAGGTTCAATGCTTTTTGTGATGAGCTGCCATTTAAAACTTTCGATACCCCAGTTGATGGGAATGAGAAGAATGCAGAATGCTAAAATTAAGTAAGAGCTTGAAGAAGAAAAAACGTTTTGGAGTAAATTTAATTTATCAGGCGTGAGATCGCTTTTTATGCGCCAATAAATTAAGAAGAAACTTCCTAAGCCAATGGCAATTTTAATTACCCATGTTATTATGTTTTTATATCCGCTCAAAAAGCAATGTAATATTCGCCTAAATTTACGTTTTTATAGCTTATGGCCACCGATAGAATTATACTTGGTATTGACCCCGGCACAATTGTGATGGGTTATGGCATAATTCACATTAAAAATAATAAGATCGAGGTATTGAGCATAGGCGTAATTAAATTAGATAAGTTGGATGACCATGCTTTGAGATTAAAGAAAATATTTGAGCGTACCATTGGCATTATTGAAGAGTATAAACCCGATGAATTAGCCATTGAAGCACCTTTTTTTGGTAAGAACGTGCAAAGTATGCTAAAGCTTGGGCGGGCACAAGGGGTGGCAATAGCCGCTGCTTTAAGTAAGAATGTGCCGATCACTGAATATTCTCCTAAAAAAATAAAAATGTCGATCACCGGAAACGGAAATGCCAGCAAAGAACAGGTGGCGGCAATGTTACAACAAACCATTGGTTTTAAGAGCGACGAAAAATTATTGGATGCCACCGATGCTTTGGGGGCAGCCGTTTGCCATTATTACCAGAATAAAGTTGGGGCAGGAACTAAAAAAAATTACACGGGCTGGAAAGCTTTTTTGAGTGATAATCCGAAGAGGGAAGTTTGATGTAATTCCTTACCGACAATAGTGAGTTTTATTCCACAAAGTTCGTGAATCCACTCAATTATTGAGTAAGCGAAACTCCCTGCCAAAAATAAAGCCATATTTTTACAGCACATAAACTGTTAAAAATATACCATGATCAACACAAAAAATAATTTCGCTAAAGCATTAATATTTGGATGCGCTGTTTTTTCAAGCATCACTATTTTAAAAGCACAAACTGGTGCTTGCTTTACTTCTTTAAATGATTATTCATACACGTTTCCTGGTGATTGTCCCGGCTTTACAACTTGTGGCGATATTAACGGTGACGGTAAACCCGATCTGGTAACTACAACCTGTACTAATAAAATTATAACACTCATCGGTACCGGTAACGGAACCTTCAATACCGGAATTAGCATATTGGTTGGCGCAGGAACTAATCCGCTAATTCATCGCTTAAAAGATATTAATGGAGATGGAAAACTGGATGTTGTAACTTTAGACTACGGTTCGAAAGACGCCTCCATTTTATTAGGAACGGGAACAGGAAGTTTTGTATCTACAGGAACCATCAGTTGTGGATGGCCGGGAGGATCTGCGCAAATGGCTGACCTGCGCATCGCCGATGTGAACAATGATACTAAACAGGATATTGTTGTACCCTATCAGAACGGTGGTGCATCTGTTGTTACCGTTATGCTGGGAAATGGTGCCGGCGCTTTTGGTGCCCCTTCAACTTATACCACCGGAGGTAACCCGTGGAACCTTGTGATCGATGATCTTAATAATGACGGGAACCAGGATCTTTTAATGAGCAGTGGAACCAATGCATTATACGCACATTATGGAAACGGAACAGGAAGCTTCAGCACTTACAGCAATGTTCCGGTTCAAACAGCAGGCTGGGACCTGACCACTGCAGATTTTAATAATGATGGAAAAAAAGACATTGCCACCGCACACTCATACAGCAATTCCATTTCAATAAGTTTAGGAAATGGAGCCGGCGGATTTACAACAACTACCATCAGTAATTTTGTGGATACACCATTTGGTGTTACCGCAGCCGACATGGACGCTGATGGTAAAACCGATCTTGTTGTAATGTGTGATGGAAGTATCAATTACATGAAAGGCAATGGTAACGGAACTTTTTCTTATAAACCTTTTGTAGTGATCGACATGAATTCAAACTTAAGCGGAAGCATAGGAACTGCCGACCTTAACCTTGACGGAAAACCTGATGTTTTTGCTTGTAATGCAGCAATGCAAAACCGTGTTTTCGCTGTATTGAATAAAGGTGGAAATTTATTCGGAATGCCTGATATTAAATTTCCTTCGGTTAGCAGCGGTGGCGGTTTAGTTGTTGAAGACCTTAATGCCGACGGAAAACAGGATCTGATCAGCTCTGCCATTAATGCGATCGATGTTGCTATGGGCACTGGTTCCGGAAATTTTGCTGCAGCATCAACATATACAAGTGGCGCAACCGGACAGATAGTAGATATTTTATACGCTGATTTTAATAATGATGGAAAAAAAGATATTGTAGCTGTTAATGCCTATCCGCATTCTATTGCATTTATGGCAGGAAACGGAGCAGGAGTTTTTACAGCCTCGGGCACCGTAACTTTATCGGTACCGCCTTATGATGCAAAAGTGGGAGATTTTAATAACGACGGGAATAAGGATCTTGCCCTTTCAAACTATAATGCAAATACGATCACCATTTATTCAGGAAATGGAACAGGAACGTTTGCTTTGGCAACCACACTTGCAACTTTAGTAAATCCTGCAGAAACTACGATTGGTGATTATAATAACGATGGTAATGCAGACATTGCATACGGGCATTTCAATATCAGCAATGTGTATGTTGTTATGGGAACCGGAGCGAACGCATTCAGCGCACCCGTTTCTTATATCACAGCAGGAAATGCACCGATCAACATGAATAATAAAGATGTGAACGGAGACGGAAGAACAGATCTTATTGTTGCCGATTATAATTCAGGACCAAATAAAATATCTGTTTTATTGGGAACAGCAAGCGGTACGTTTCAGCCTGCTACGTTTTATTCAACCAGCGGACAAGGAAAGGATATTGTTGTTGAAGACATGAATGGAGATGGTTTTCAGGATATAGTAACCGGTAACTATACCAACAGTGATTATTCGGTTTTATTGGGAAGCGGCACAGGAACTTTTGCAAGTCCGTTGAATTACCCGATAGGAAGAGTTTATTCAGGTTCAGCTTGGTTAGGAGTAAAAGACATGAATAATGATGGAACAAAAGATGTGATCATCAGAAGCTATATCAATTCCAATTTTTCTTTAGGAAGAAGTAATGTGACGATCTCTTACAATAATTCAGCGGTTATAACATCTGTAGGTTCTGGTACTATTTGTTTAGGAAACACCATTACATTGCACGCTTCTGCAAATGCCTTCAGTTATATGTGGAATCCGGGCGGAAGTACAGTAGATAGTTTGGTTGTTAGTGCGGCAGGGGTTTATTCGGTTACCGTTGTTAATCCATCAGGCACTTGCTCATCAACAGCAAGCAAAACAATTACGGTGGTAGTTTGTACCGGAATTAATGGTCAACAAGAAAACTCAGCAACCGTTATGGTTTATCCAAATCCGAACAACGGAGAATTTGCAATCAAAGGTTATACCAATGAAGACGTTATTATCTCCAATGAACTAGGGCAAGTTGTAAAAACGGTTTCTTTGAAGGAGTTCAATAACTATGAAGTTCGGATAAGTGATCTTCCTATTGGGATCTATTTCTTGAAAGGTCAGACTATAAACTCAAAAGTAGTGGTGATAAAATAGATCTTAAGACCAATTGGATTTTCAATCCTACCGGTTCAACCCGTTGGATGTTTATCCTACGGGCTAAATACACTTAAAGTAATCAAAAGGCTCCATGCAATCCTGGCACTGGTATAAGGCTTTGCAGGCTGTGCTGCCAAATTGAGAAATTAGTTTTGTGTTTGTTGAACGGCATCTTGGACAAGAAACCGTTTTTATTTTGCCGGTTATGAAAGATTTATCTTGTGTATTTTGTTCAGGTGGTGCAATGCCGTATTTTCTTAATTTCTCCTTTGTTTCAGCGCTCATCCAGTCGGTGCTCCATGCAGGAGAGTAGGTCATGGTAATTTTAAAATCATTGATCTTATTTTCTTTCAGCGTTTTCCGTATATCATCTTCCATTTGCTTCATGGCAGGGCAACCGCTGTAAGTAGGCGTAATTGTAAGTTCTACCTTTTCATTATCGATCTTAACTTCTCTGATCACACCTAATTCAACAATGCTGATCACGGGAATTTCAGGATCAGGAATTTTATTGAGAAGCTGAAGAATATTTTCTTTAGTTAAGATCATTGATGGTTAGTGCAAAGGTGCTTTATAAAATGAAAATTGCAGCAATTATCATTATGACAATTATCACCAGGTATTGCCAGAAATCAACAAAATAGGGTGCCATTTTTTTCCAGCTCTCTTTTAAACTCATGGCTGAATGATAACTTCGTAGCGTTTTTTTACTTTGCAGGAAGCTTTAACGCGTTCAAAAACATATACCTGGTTAGCATGCCCTTTTTTGAACAAGTTTAGCATTTCCTCATTGAATTTTCCGCCTTTAACTTGCGCCTCATGGAAAGTTCCTAATTGAGTACAAGAGAAATAATAACCTGAAACGTTACATCCCTTAGGGAGAATTATGATATCTTTTAAGGAGGTCGACTGCACTAATTTTCCTTTGGGGATCATTGTTTCGGCAAGGTCAGTAATGGCTGTAGCTTTTGACTTAGCTTTTGCTTTTGGCTTTAATTTTACGGTTTGAGCTACGCAAGCAATGCTTAAAAATAAACACGCGATAAAGAATAGTTTTTTCATATTATTTATTTTTTTACCATTTGGCATCAGGAAGCATTCTTGGAAGAGTTTGCATTTCTGATAAAATATAAGCTAAATGTTCGGTGTGAATTGCTTTGCGGCTTCCGCTCTGCATGAAGGCATTCTCCGGTTTCTTTAAAGTTGATTTTGCCAAAAGTTCATCAATGTGTTTTTCCCATTTTGTTTTTATCAAATTCAGATCAACGGCAATGCCGGCTTTTATCAATACTTCATCTACTTCTGTCATCTCAAACATATCGTTTGTATAACGCCACAATTCATTTAAAGCAGATTGAATTTTTTCGTGACTATCTTCTGTGCCGTCTCCAAAACGTTCAACCCAAGAACTGCTATGGCGTAAATGATAAGTAACTTCCTTAATGGATTTTTGTGCAATGCCGGCTAAAGTTTCGTCTTTGCTTTTTACAAGCTCCTGATAAAAATACAGATCAAAAGTATCTACCAAAGCCTGACGCATAATTGTCTTTGCATAATCACCGTTTGGTAACTCAACGATAAGCGCGTTATAAAATTCTCTGTCATTTCTAAAAAACGCAAGATCGTCTTCGGTTCTTCCTTTTCCTTCGATCTTAGCTGCATATTCCAAAAATGCCTTAGCTGCACCCATAATGTCGAGCGTGATGTTGGTTAAAGCTAGATCCTCTTCTAAAAAAGGGCCGTGTCCCGTCCATTCACTTAATCTCTGACCAAGAATAAGATTTGTATCTCCTAAACGTAAGGTGTATTTGAAAAGTTCGTTGTTCATAGTTCGTTGTTTTGTTTTGGGAGCCCGATGGAAATTCGTTTCTAATGCTACGAACTCTTAACACCGAACTCTTTTTTACATATGCCCTATTGCATCCGGTATCTGATAAAAAGTCGGGTGACGATAAACTTTGTCGTTTGATGGTTCAAAGAATGGTCCAATATCTTCGGGACTGCTTGCTACTATTTCAGATGACTTCACCACCCATAAAGCACAGCCTTCCTGGCGGCGCGTATACAGATCGCGTGCGTTTTGCAATGCCATTTCTTTATCAAAAGCATGTAAGCTTCCGCAATGTACAAAAGGCTGCCCTGCTTTTTTCTGAACAAATACTTCCCAGATCGGGCCTTGATTATCACTCATTTTTTAATGTTTAATTGTTTTCTGTTTATTTGTTTGCAACTTATTTTTAAACTTATCACTCATCACTTTTTTTATGCTGCAATTTTTTGTGCGCGCTTTTTTGCAAATGCTTGTGCAGCCGCTCTTACCCACTCACCATTTTTGTGTGCCTGGTTTCTTGCTGCCAAACGTTCTTTGTTACAAGGACCGTTTCCGCTAATTACATTTTTAAATTCTACCCAATTTGGTTCGCTGAAATCGTAACCCTTTTTTTCTTCGTTCCATTTTAGTTTTGGATCCGGAACCGTTAGTCCCAAATATTCAACTTGCTGAACAGTTTGATTTACAAAACGCTGACGAAGCTGATCGTTCGATTCGCGTTTGATGCGCCACTTAAGTGCATTTTCGCTGTTTGGTGATTCAGAATCAGGCGGACCAAACATCATCATAGTTGGAAACCACCAACGGTTCAAAGCATCTTGCGCCATTGCTTTTTGTTCGGCAGTGCCAAATGATAAATGACACATGATCTCGTAACCCTGGCGCTGATGAAAACTTTCTTCTTTGCAAATTCTTACCATAGCTCTTGCGTATGGTCCGTAAGAAGTACGTTGTAACATTACCTGATTCATGATAGCTGCACCATCTACTAACCAACCGACCGCGCCAATATCGGCCCAGGTTAAAGTTGGATAATTAAAGATGGAAGAATATTTTGCTTTGCCGGTGTGTAATGCTTCTAATAATTCATCGCGGCCTGTACCCAATGTTTCGGCGGCGGTATATAAATATAAACCGTGTCCGCCTTCGTCCTGCACCTTTGCTAAAAGCACAACTTTGGCGCGTAAACTCGGGGCGCGGGTGATCCAGTTGCCTTCAGGCAGCATACCTACAATTTCGGAGTGGGCATGCTGAGATATTTGTCGGATCAAATGCTTGCGGTAATTATCCGGCATCCAGTCTTTAGGTTCTATCATTTCGTTCTTTGCCAATTTGGCTTCAAAAACGTCTTCAAATTGTTTGTTTTCCATTTCCAATACTAATTAGGATAGCATTACAAATTTAAGAGAAAATAGGGGTTAAAGCAAATGGATTTTAAAACTCTAAAATAGGGCATTTAGCCACATTACTGCTCTTTCCGAAGCGGTCGCGGGTGTCGAAAATGGGCACAATTCCCATCATGAATTCGATGGTGTTTGGGGCGGCAACACGCATGCGGTTTATCGAATATTCGTAAGCAATACCAACTACCGCGTTTTTAAGAAATCGTATTTGAAAAATACCGCCAACAAAATTTTTCCCGGTTACCGAAGCTCCTATCCCAAAACGGGTGCCATAATTCAACATTAAATTACCCTGAAAAGCCGGAATGTAATTGAAAGTGCTGTGCATGTTTAAAGATGGTACCAACGAAAAATTATTATCAAAAAAGAATCGCATTCCCACACTTGTATATATATGTGGAATTATTTTTGAATTGAGTCCGATTTGTTTTTCTGAATTAGATTGTTTTGGAGTTGTTAGTTGACGTAAACTTATATCGAAAAAGAATTTTTTATTGTAAAGTCTGAAGCCCGGAATAACGTCGGGATAAGCAACGAGGTTACTTGCACTTTTTGCTACCGCAGGATCGGAAGGATTTAAGGAATTGGTTGAGATAAAAAATCGTCTTGCGCCGGCAAAAACACCAAATGCGGCGACTAATCTTTTCGAAATCAACAAATGAAAAGTATAAGAAACCAAAAAACTATTGTTGGCAAAAACACCGGATTGGTCTTGATCTATATAAGCCCCAATGTTATGCCATTTACGGTAACTTCGTTTTGGAATAAAAGTATAGTTGGCACCAAAAAAATTTGTTTTTGGAGCATTATCAATATCCAGCCACTGTCGTTTGGTGCCAATAATAATTTCGAAAGGACTTTTAAAACTGGTTCCTGCAGCGGCGGGATTATACCCGTATCGGTTAAATGTAAATTGAGTGTATTGCGTGGTTTGCTGTGCAGATAAAAAATCGCAGAATAAAATTAATGGAATATGTAAAATGAATTTTCTCATCTTAAAATAGATACATCACCTTTCAGTAATTTATCTTTCATACTTCGGTCGAAATAAAAAATGTAATAATAAGTGGCATCGGGCAAATTAACTCCCAGCGATTTTCCATCCCAGGGCTTATAGGTTTGCGTTTGCTGATGTACAGTTTGCCCCCAGCGATTAAAAACAGTTAATTCAAAATTGGGAAAGGTTACGGTATTTGTAATTCCCCAGGTATCATTAAAGCCATCGTCGTTGGGTGTAAAATGGTTTGAAATAGCTACTTCGCAGGTCAAATTATCAATGGTAAAGGCGATGGAAGTATCTTTAAGTGCAGCGTCTTTAACATAAACAGAATAGGAGCCGGGAACAAGACCATTTATTGAATAAGTTGTATCGCCACTACCCCAAGCTATTTTGTAAGGTGGTGTTCCGCTAAAAATGCTAATGGAAGCGCCGCCCGAAAAACAAAAAGCATCGGTTTTCTGGAGAGAAACAAATAAGGGGGCTTGACTAAATGAAAAAGTAGTAATTAGTAGGAAAGAAAATATGACAATTTTTTTCCTCAAACTACTTACAAAAATTTTCTTTAAAGTCGTTCGCAACGTGTACGCCTTTTTCGATTGCTTTTTGAAGCATTTCGCAGGCCTGAACTTTTTCTCCTTTTTGATTAAGGGCGTAAGCTAAGGGTAAATAAGCGTCTTCGTAATTCTCGTTCAATGTTATTGTTTTAGAATAATCGCGAATGGCGGCGTCAAAATTACCGGCTTTTTCATTGCAGAAGGCGCGCGAATAATACGCAGCAGCAAAATTGGCATCTAAATTAATGCAGGTATTGAGATCGCTAATGGCACTCTCGTAGTCTTCGAGCTGACCTTTAGCCCAGGAGCGGTTGTATAATGCTTTTAAATGTTTGGGGTCGTGATTGAGTACTTTGGTATAATCTTCGGCAGCTTGCGCGTATTTTGTTTTAAGTGAAGCAATAAGACCGCGCAGAAACCAAACCTCGTAATAACTTTTATTCTGGTGATGAAGTTTATCGCAAAGGTCTGTAGCTTTATCAAACTGATTGTTTTTTATGGCAATATGTGCTTTTAAATATAAGGCGCTATCTGCATAATCTTTTTGTTTGGCACATGAATCCAGATAAATGGTGCTTTGCGAAAAGTTATTTTGAAGAAAATATTTTTTTGCCATTGCATAGGTTTTCTGCGAGCTGGCAGATAAAACTTTTAGACATAAAAATAGAAGTGCTATTCGTTTCATCGTATCAAATATATAAAAAATGTTACAATTTGTAGCAATCAATTAATGATTCACATAGTAGCTTTGTCTTATTGAAACTGTTAGATCATGCGAAGTAGAAAAGAAGAGGCAACAGTTCCTGATGAAATAATAACCGGACAAATTTATTTAATAAGGGGTCAGAAAGTTATGCTGGACAAGGATCTGGCGAAACTCTATGGTGTTGAGACAAAAGTTCTCAAGCAAGCGGTAAAGCGGAATATCGACAGATTCCCTGAAAATTTTATGTTTGAAATAACGACTCAGGAGGCTAATAGTTCAAGGTCACAAATTGTGAACTTGAAACAAGGAGAGAACATTAAATACCTTCCCTCAGCTTTCACAGAACAAGGTGTGGCAATGCTTTCAAGCGTATTAAACAGCAAACAAGCTATCAGGGTTAACATTCAAATTATCCGGATCTTTACTAAGATCCGTCAAATGCTAGCAGATAACACTGAGTTAAGGTTAGAGATAGAACAGATAAAAAAGAAACTCCATAATCATGGTAAGAACATTGAAGTGGTGTTCAGATACCTTGATGAATTAATTGAAAAGAAGGACAAGCCGGTAAAGAGAAATGTTGTTGGTTATAAAACGAAAAGGTGAATAAATAAGATAAAATTCATTAAGATTTCTCAACCCAGTCGCCATGTTCTTTAATAAGATCGATCAGTTCATCAACAGCAGTTTCGCTGGTCACATTCTTCTTAACCACTTCCTTGCCTTTATATAAAGAAATTTTTCCTACTCCCGTTCCTACATAACCATAATCGGCATCTGCCATTTCGCCCGGGCCATTCACAATGCAACCCATGATACCGATCTTTATTCCTTTTAAATGATGTGTGCGTTCACGTATCTTTTGAGTGGTTTCCTGAAGATCAAATAAAGTACGGCCGCAGCTTGGACAAGAAATATATTCGGTTTTACTAATGCGAGTTCTTGTAGCTTGTAAAATTCCGAAAGTTGTTGAGTTGCAAATTTGAGCAGACGCACAATCTTTCTGCTTGATCCAGACACCATCACCCAAACCATCGATCAATAAACCCCCAACATCTGTAGCACTGTACAATTGAAATTCAGATTCGCTGAGTTTAGCATAATTTCGTTTGATGATAAAAGGATTATCACAATTTGCATCCAGCAGATCAATTGCCATCCTTCTTAACTCCGGCATGGCATGCTCATTAAACGTATCTAAGATGAGTACAACCGTATTTTCCTTATTTATTTTCGTGATGAAATCGGAAGTAAGCGTTTCAATGTCAACTGCAACAAAATTAAGAATGCTGCTTTTTTCAGAACTCCTAAAATATTCATCCGCACAAAATAAGGGATAGCTTCTGTCCTTATTTTTATTCTTTATCCAAGTCTCTGAATTGTAAATTACACCTAATGTTCCGGGAATATTGAAATTCACTTCAGTATCTCCGGCATAAATATAATCCACCGCCATATCGCTGAGGTTCCATTTATCCATGGGTACCGAGTAATTATATCCTACTGCAAATAAACTCGCTGCGGTAATTTCTGTTTTTGAACTGTAATCTGCAATAACTCTTGGCACATTATGCTTCCCAATATTGATCACTTCATGACATGATCTTCGGTTGTATTCGAAGGGATCGTAATTCAGAGATGGGTTATGAGAGATAAGTGCGGGAATAGGTTTATGCTCAGCTCTTTTTTTATAACGGTCGACCAACATCTTAGCTACGGGAATTTCAAATTCAGGCTCTTCAGTTAAAGATACCCGAACAGTATCTCCTAAACCATCTTCTAACAAGGTTCCAATTCCAACAGCCGATTTAATTCTGCCGTCTTCGCCATCTCCTGCTTCGGTTACACCCAAATGCAAAGGATAATTGCGGTTGGTCTCCATCATTTTTGCAACGAGTAAACGATAGGCCTGAACCATTACTTGCGTGTTACTGGCTTTCATGGAAAGCACAATGTTGTGGTAGTTTTGCTCTTCGCAAATGCGTAAAAATTCTAAAGCACTCTCTACCATGCCCAATGGCGTGTCGCCATAGCGACTTAAAATACGATCACTCAGTGACCCGTGGTTGGTGCCAATTCGCATGGCTGTGCCATATTCTTTGCAAATTTTTACTAATGGTGTAAATCGTGTGCGGATTCTTTCCAGTTCTGCTTCATAGGCCGAATCGGTATAATCAATGGTTTCGAATTTCTTTTTATCGGCGTAATTGCCCGGATTAACTCTTACTTTTTCAATAATGCGCGCGGCCCACTCAGCAGCGTTTGGAGTAAAATGAATATCGGCACAAATGGGTGTGTTATAACCTCGCGCCACCAATTCTTTTTTTATGAGCTCCAGATTTTTTGCTTCATTCAAACTTGGTGCGGTGATCCTTACGAGTTCGCAGCCGGCTTCGATCATCCGAATGCTTTGCTCTACCGTAGCCTTGGTATCCATGGTATCGGTAGTGGTCATGCTTTGCAGACGAATGGGATGATGAGCACCTAAAAGCAGATCGCCTATTTTAACTTCGCGTGTTAAAAAACGAGAGTAGGAAGTTAAACTGTTGCAATAGGTTTTGGAAGAACTCATTTTCAATAAAATTTTATTTTATATCTAACTCATCAATAAAAATAAACGCATCGCCGTCCTTACCTAAATGCCAGTCGGGAAGTTTACCAAAATTTTTTGCTACTACCTTAATGTAATGCGCTTTTGTTTCTTTGCTTAAAATTAATTCGAAACTCTTTAACTGAACCTCATAATCTTCTGCCTTAACCGTATTGCTGATCTTACCAACCGAAGTGAATTTTTTCCCGTCTTTAGAAATAAAATATTCTACTTCCTTCGGAAAAACGATCCAGGCTCTGGTGTCTTGCAAATAATTACTCGATAAACTTTTTACGATTTGTAAAGCCCCTAAATTCACGGTGCATTCAAAATTCTGTCCCTGATAGCCTTGCCACTCCCCTTTACGCCAGTTCACATCTCCGTTAACTCCATCAATGATCCCTTCAGCTCCGCCGGCAGAATATTGCGCATTGTATTTTGACTTAATGTCAATGCTCCAGTTATGCGGCATTTTGTAAAAGTAGGAGCTCGTTGTTTTACTACTGTCTTTTTCTGTATAAATTTTCGCTTTAATAATGCAGGTTGCATCAATATTGAAAGCCTGACCGTAGGCAGCGGATCTTTTTGTAGGCTCAGTACCATCAGTAGTATAAACTATGTTGGCTGTTTTGTTATTTCCTGCATTGATGATTATTTCCTGTTTCTCTTTAAAAGATTTGCTCTGGCTAACAATAACAGGCACGGTTACAATTTGATTGGCATGAATACGGCTATGTGGTTTTTGAAGCTGCCCGTTACCATATTTATTAGTTGTATCTTTTTTATTGGTCATGTAAAAGGTGAGTCCGCCGCCTGTGAAGATCTGATGCTGAGAAATGGTAGAGCGTAAAGTTGGCTTGGCATTGATAACAACACCTTTGATAAATTCATTTCCGCCTTCACTGATCGTGTTAATGAAAAAAGACCTTCCGTCCTCTAAGTTTAATTTGATGTGATTGAAATTCGAAGCGCCTAAAACATAATCGTTGGTGCCAGGACAAACAGGATAAAAACCAAGGCTGCTAAAAACATACCAGGCACTCATTTGTCCGCAATCTTCATTGCCAATTAAGCCATCGGGTTTGTTCTTATAAAAATCATTTAGAATCTGACGAACTCTGTCGATCGTTTTTTGCGGCTTACCAACATAATTGTATAAGTATGCCATGTGATGGCTTGGCTCGTTGCCGTGTGCGTATTGCCCGATGAGCCCTGTAATGTCAGATTGTTCACGGCCGGTAGTTTTAGAAGTAGTGGTAAAAAGTTCATCCAGTTTATGTTCAAAGTTTTTACTACCTCCATGCAATGCCATTAATCCATCAAGATCGTGTGGTACAAAAAAAGAATATTGCCAGCTGTTGGCTTCCGTAAAATGATTATTCACTTCTTTTGGATCGAAAGGTGAAAGCCAATTGCCGTTCTTTCTCGGGCGCATGAATCCGGTTGAAGGGTCGAACAAGTTCTTGTAGGATTGTGCTCTTCTGATATAGTATTTATAGTCATCAGGCTTATTTAATTTTTGTGCCAGCTGTGCAATGCACCAGTCATCGTATGCATACTCCAATGTTTTGGAAACACTCTCAGGTTCATCGTCCACTTGTAAGTAACCGTTTTTAATGTAGGCAGGAATGCCTTGCAGACTATAATTTGCAGCAGCTTTCATGGCATCGTATGCAACCAACGTATCAAAACCACCGATTCCTTTTTCAAAGGCGTCGACGATTACAGATGCGGCGTGGTAACCGATCATGCAGTCCGTTTCATTACCTGATAATTCCCACATTGGTAAACGTTTGCTATCCGCATATTGGTAAATAAAAGTGTTTATGAAATCAACAACCCGTTTATGATCAAGGATAGTAAATAATGGATGCAGTGCCCTGAATGTATCCCATAAAGAGAATACTGAATAATAAGTGAAGCCGGGGGTTGTATGAATTTTGTTGTCTCTTCCTCTGTATTTGTGGTCAACATCCATGTTGATGCTTGGGTGGATCATACAATGATAAAGAGCGGTATAAAAAATTGTCAACTTATCTTTATCATCACTCTGCACTTCAATCTTGGAAAGTTCTTTATTCCATAATTGTTCTGCATTACTTTTATATTTTTCGAAATCCCAGTCAATTGCTTCTACATCCATATTGAGCATTGCTCCATCTGTATTAACCGGAGATAATGCTACTTTAACTATCAGTGGTTTGTCATCACTAATGTCGAATTGAAAATAAGCTCCCTGTGCCTGTTCGTTGATCTTTTTATTTAAAGTATCTCTGAATGTTTTTCCAACCGCATATGCCAGTTTTTTTATTGGTTTTGAAAAACGCATGATGAAATAAACATGCTGTTCTTTAGCCCAGGCTTCACTTACTCTATATCCCGAAACAGTTACACTGTCGAGCACACGAAGATTGCAGTTCAATGTTTTATCTCGGTGCATTAGGTCAAGGATCAAATTGGCCTTGCTGCCTTTTGGAAAAGTATAGCGATGAATCCCTGTTCTTAAAGTAGTGGTTAATTCGGCTTTGATATTGTCATCTTCCAGTTGTACTTCGTAAAAACCGGCGTGTGCTTTTTCTTTTAAGTGCTTAAATTTTGATGAATATACTTTGCTGTCCATGCTTGGTTCTCCCAGCATTGGCATTAACAAAATATCTCCGTAATCGCTTACGCCGGTACCGCTTAGGTGCGTATGCGAAAAACCGTAAATGATACTATCACTGTAATGATATCCGCCGCATCCATCCCAACTTCCGTCAATTCTGGTATCAGGACTTAACTGAACCATCCCGAAAGGAGCAACTGCGCCCGGAAAAGTATGGCCATGTCCGCCTGTTCCAATAAATGGATTCACGAGCTGTGACAAATTTTGCTGCGCGACGAAAAAACTGAACTGAAGTAACAGGAAAAACGATAAAGTAATTTTTATTCGCCGGCCTATATGAGGAGGATTAAACATAATTTAAAGGGAGATAAAGATACTAAAATATTACTACTTAGCGTCTAAAACCCTTTTATAAAGAAAATCTAAAAAATCTTTGGAGTTAAACATGGGAGAGCTACAGTACGAAGAGGTACAGAGCACCGTGAAGTTTTCGTCGAAGGAATCAAAAAGGTCTTTTTTATCGGCAATTACGGTTTCTTTATTATAAATGGCGGCATTGAAATAGAAATGCGGAATGGAAACGCAGGAAGGAATATAATCTGATCTTAATGCTTCACCCTTTTTGATCATTAAAGCAGCAGTAATGGGTTCGGTTTTTATTTCTTCAGAAGCCGATAAAATGCCCGGCTCGGTAGACATATTATCGATCACTTTCTCGTTGGTTAAAAAATTGAATATTTCCGTTGCTTTTGTTTTATGATCCGGATTTGAGAAAACATGGGAAGCATAATTAAGAACACGGCAGGCCTGAATGTTCTCTGAAATATTATAACTTGATTTGATGGCACTCTTCCCAACATAAGTATAAAAGTACCCTTGCCCAGATGGAAATGTATTTATCACATTCTGTAATATTTTTCCGGCTTCGTTCTTATAAACTTCTTTTTGAGTGGCACGATATTGCATTAAAAGATTCTGTGCCATCCAGATATTATCTTTCAGCGAAACGGTTGAAGCATATTTTGAACCATGCATGTAAGCTGTATTGGTTTTTCTTGTGCTCATTAAAAAGTCGGTACAGTTCAAGGCGGCCGTTAAATATTTTTCTTTACCGCTTGCTGCCCATAATATGGTTAAGGCCTCGCAATACTGGGCATTATCACTGGTGTAAACATTGCTGTCAATATCCGGAATTCCTTTTTTGATGCGCTCCGCATCTGATAATGCAAAATACTCATGCGATTTTTCTCCTTTGATAAGATCTGCATCCTGTGCATTGTAATACCCTCCATTAGGTGCTTTTAAAAAACGATCAACATATTTTGCAATGCCTTCAGCCTGTTTTAAAGCACTGCTATCGCCAAATAGTTTAAAGTACCAGCAATACATTTTCATGTAACGGGCCTGTATGAATAATAGCTTTTCGTAATGTACGTGATCCCAGTCGTTGTGAGTGGAATATTGAAAAACACCACCCCATGCTTTATCATAAATTCCAGCGGAATTCACAATGCTATTCCTGATCCATTGGCTTAGTGAATCGGATCTGAAATGCGACAAGGCATATTCAAAAGTATCGAACTCAATGTATTTTTGTCCGAACACAAAACCGCCCCCTTGAAAATCAAGGGAGTTTCTAAACCTGTCGTTTACAGTTTGGAGTGAAGCTTTAATGGCAGTTTCGTTTTGAGATCTTGGGTCAGTACTAACAAAATCGCTTTCCATTTTCTTAGGATTTTTTCTGAGTTTCATCAAGCTTGGTAAAAATTCTTCAGCCGAAATATAACCGGGCTCTTTTAAAAGTTCGTTGCCGTTTGAATCAAAAATAATGGTAGCCGGCCAGCCGTAATCGTTATATAAACTGGTCAGATCCTGGCGTTCATCATGATCTTCGGTGCAAGCAATGTAATTTTTGTTCAAATAGGCAATTACTTTTTTGTCGGCATAGGTTTTCTCTTCCATCACATGACACCAATGACACCAGTTAGCGCGCAAATGAAGTAAAACAAGTTTATTCTCTTTTTTGGCTCTTGTAAAAATATCTGCGTCAAAATGCTGCCAGTTAGGTTTAGTTTGGGCAACTGTAGTTTTGGTTGGAACAGCTGCAGATTTTTTTACCGGAGTTGCCGATTTTTTTTGTCCGAAAAACGGGATCGTAATTAAAAAACATATTCCGATTAAAACTTGTTTAAACATAAAGCTAATTTACAAATTATTTAAACAAATGGCCTTTAGTTTCATAGTATTTTTTTCTTTAGCCGGAAGATCAATTTTAATGGTTTTGATTTGATGGGGTTCAATGTCAAAATAATTGTCGGAAACTGATATGGCGCCACTTTCAGAGCTAATGCAAACCGACTTTGAGAACACATCTGAAATAACAGAATAGGTATTTTCGCCCACTTTAGTAATAGTTATATTCGATCTTGGGAACATACAGTTCTTTGGTTTACACAAAAGAAGGTTTGACGAGTAAAGGACCGCATCCTTACGGCCAAATTGTATGTTCATGTAACATTCAGTTGAATCGTATTTCGGGAGATCGGCTTTGTTGATGGAGTAGGTTGAGTTAGAAGTATTATAAGCACGCATTATTTCCGTTTTTTGCCATAAACTCTGACCTTTAAAATTCTTTAATTCTAATTTCAATTCTCCGGAGAATTCCTTTAAAGAATCAGATACCAAAGTAAAATTCAAAGTTTTTTCCGTTTGCCTGGGGGCGATCAAAATGGTTCTAAAAAGATCTTGTGTAGAATAATACACCGCTTTTTTATTGTTGTACCAATCTATCATGCTCCAGGAAGTTACCGGCCAGCAATCATTCAGTTGCCACATCAAAGTTCCCATGCAATATGGTTTTGCCGAACGATGCGCTTCCACGGCAATTTGCATTCCGCGTGCTTGTAATAATTGGGAAACGTAAATGTAATCTTCAAATTTAGCCGGGACTTTAAAATCACGTTCCATGTAAGTTTGAATTGTAGCAAAACCTTTCGCGTTTTTTGGTGCGCTTTTACGATATCTGAATTTGAATTCAATTGGCTTTCCGGGGCAATTTTTTTGAACGTGGATAATTCGGGCAGGCTTTGAAATCCGTATTCGCTCATGAATTTCCCAACTTTTACATTATAATTTTCGAAAGGCTCGTTTCCCCACCAAACGCCCCAATAATGCGAATCGCCTTCTTTTAGACTTTCTGTATGCCCCCAGCCAATGCTCGGAGAACTTGGCCAATAGGCGATTTCAGAGCCGGATTCTTTTAGAGCTTTAGGAATTAGTTCGTGAAATAGTTTTTGATAATCGTTCCAGATCTTTAAAGAATCTGTTGTGTTGTATTTGAATTCTTTTTGCCATTCCCAATTTTTCCAACCTTCATCTATTTCATTATTGCCACACCATAAAGCGAGGCAAGCATGATCTTGAATTCTTGAAATTTGTTGTTTTATTTCAAGAAAGGCTGTATTGAGAAACTTATTATCTCCAGGATACATAGCGCAAGCAAACATAAAATCCTGCCAAACTAAAATGCCTTGCTCATCACATTCTTTATAGAATTTATTATCGGCATAAACGCCACCACCCCATACACGCAGCATATTCATATTTGCGTTTTTAGCTTGAGCAACTATATTTTTGTAATCTTCCGCAGTAACTCTATGTATAAAATTATCTTGTGGGATGTAATTTGCCCCTTTCATAAAAACCGGAACGCCATTCAATTTAAAATAGAAAGAAGAACCGGCAAGATTTTTTTGTTGAACTAATTCTATTTTTCTTAAACCAACTTTCATTGCATTTGCAGCAACAGGCGAATGATCTTTCGTTACCAGCAAAGTGAAATCATAAAGTCTAGGATCGCCAAGACCATTGCACCACCATAGTTGAGGATGAAGAACTGTATAGTATGCAGTGTCGTAATTGATGCCGGTTTTAAGATGCTTTTTATGCCACATTTTTTTGTTGCCATGTTCATTAGAATCTGTAAAGAGTCCTATTTCAACATCCTGTACTTTGTCGGTACTGATCACAGATACAAATTGAATTTTTGCAATTGAATCATTCAATTCTTTTATTGTGTGATGAAAACTACGAATATTTGTGCCATTATAAATTTCCAAATAGATCGGTTTCCATATTCCGCAAGTCACAAATCTCGGACCCCAATCCCAACCATATTGATATTGCGCTTTTCGTGTAAATACTTTTTCTTCTCCGGGCAACTTGAAAGGAATTTGTGCTGCTAATTCTTTTCCTTTCCGTACCGCCGATTCGAATAGAATATACAAATGATTGGTGCCTTGCTTTAGTTGAAATGTAACATCGATGATGTGTGACTTGAACATATTATCGGTGATCGCAATAAGCGTATCATTCAAATAGACCTTGGCATACGTATCTAAACCATCAAAGTGTAATTCTACACGTTTGTTTTTTAAAGTTTTGGTATCGATCTCAAAGTCGGTCTTGTATTCCCAATCTTCGTTTTCTATCCATTGCAGTTTTTTTTCATTGTCAGAATAAAATGGGTCTTCAATTAATTTATTGTTCAAGAGGTCGGTATGAATACATCCCGGTACTTTAGCCGAATTCCAACTTTGTTTCCCTTTTTGTTTGAATTGCCATTTTGATGAAAGGATCATTTCACTGTTTTGTGAAAAAACAAAACCGGTACTGAATATCAAAACGAATATGTAATTCTTTAACACTGTGATAAAATGTTTTTTAAGGCTTTTATTTCATCCGTCGATACAATGTCTGAATCTTTTACGAGCGCAGCCGAATGAAACACATTGCATTTTGCGATTTCAATGATTTGAAGAATGTTACCAGAACGAATTCCGCCTCCCGGTATAATGTTTATTTTGCTACCGAAATCGCTTCGAAGTTCTTTTAAAAGAGAAACTCCTTCAAGGGCCGAAGATCTTCCGCCGGAGCTCAATACACTGTTGCAACCAAGATCAATTAAATTTTGAATCTCTTTTTTGATATCTCTGCATTCGTCTATGGCACGGTGAAAAGTAATGTGCATTGGTTTTGCTAATGCGATCATTTCAGCACATGAAGTATTATCGATTTTTGATTCCTTGTTCAAGATCCCGAAAACGACCCCATCTATCCTATTTTGTTTGCAGAACAAAATGCTCTTATTCATTTCTTGTATTTCAGATGTGGAGTAGATGAAATTCCCGCCTCGTGGACGAATTATTACATGCAAGGGAATGTGAATTTGTTTTCTGGCCTCTAAGATCAAATTTTCATCCGGCGTTATTCCACCTTCTTTATAATTTTCACAAAGTTCTATTCTATTGGCCCCTGCGGCTTGTGCTGTTATGGCTGACTCTATATTGAAACAGGCTATTTCCAGTAATTTCTGCATTTAATCAAATGAAACTTTTTGCGTCAAATAATTTATTGCCGTTCTCCGGAGTATAGAGCGCGTAGTTAAATCCTTTTTGTAAAGAATAGGCTCCGTGTTCGCCGTTTTTATTCAAAGCTAAAAAACCAACTTGCACATCTTTGTAATTAGGACTTTTTTTGATCAACCGTTCAACTGTTTTTTTGCAAGCTTCTTCGGGCGATAAACCTTGTCGCATGAATTCAACTACCTGATACGAGCCACAAATTTTGAGAACGGTTTCGCCTAAGCCTGTAGCGCAAGCGGCTCCAACTTCATTATCTACATACATTCCGGCACCAATGATAGGCGAATCTCCAACGCGGCCGTGCATTTTGTAAGCAAGTCCGCTTGTTGTGCAAGAGCCAGATAAATTGCCATGTGCATCCAAAGCAACCATGCCAATGGTATCGTGATTCTCAATATTAATAACAGGTTTATATTCACTTTTTTTCAGCCACTCTTTGTATGCTTTATCTGCTTCGGGTGTAAGTTCTTTTGATTCCAGTTTGAATCCATTGTCAAGTGCAAATTTCTGTGCTCCTTCTCCTACCATTAAAACGTGAGGTGTTTTTTCCATTACCATTCTTGCCACACTTATTGGATGTTTTATTCTTTCTAAAAAAGCAACTCCGGCACATCTTCCTTTTTCATCCATAATGCTGGCATCTAAAGTAACGTGCCCATCGCGATCAGGTAAACCACCAAGACCAACACTTAAATTCGTAAGATCATCTTCGGTTACCATTACTCCTTTTTCTACAGCATCTAAGGCTGTTCCGTTCGATGATAAAACCTTCCAGGCGCCTTCATTGGCCGCCATTCCGTGACTCCAAGTCGAAATAACCACAGGTTTAATTTGTTTGGCATTGGATCTTGCTATGTTTTCAATCGCCTTGCTTTTATTAATTGTAAACAAACCGGCAGTGAAAGCAGAGAGTTTTAAAAAATTCCTTCTTGTACTCATATTTTATGTTTTAATTAGGACAACGTCAAGCGAGGAACGAAGCAGTCAAAAGTGCAGATTGCTTCCCTGCGGTCGCAATGACGCAGCCCTATTTTTTATTCACTAAAAAATGTTTGGCATAGTTAACATTCATTCTATCTAATAATTTGCTGTTCTGTTTTAAGCGCGCAATGAAATTAGTATAGTTCTTGTTCTCTCGAGGTGTCCATAGCGCTTCCGCCAAAGCACACATTCTAGGAACTGCCATATATTCTACCTGCTCTTCGGTATTGATGTATTCGGTCCAAACGTTACCCTGAGCACCCATGATGTATTTTTGCTCTTCTAAACTAAGAACTTTCGGAGTGGGATCGTAATTGTAAACAGAATCCAGTGGATTGAAACCGCCAATGGCCAGAGGTTCTTTGCTTTTGTCTTTGCTCTGATAATGATCGAAATAGCAGGGCTTACCCGGACTCATCACTACAAAATGTTTTTGTTTAGCTGCAGCAATACCGCCTTCAGTTCCGCGCCAACTCATTACAGAAGCATTTGGAGCAAGACCTCCTTCTAAAATTTCATCCCAGCCAATAATTTGTTTTCCTTTTGAGTTCACAAATTTTTCGATGCGCCGAATAAAATAACTTTGCAATTCGTGTTCATCTTTTAAGCCTTCTTTTTTTATTAAGGCCTGGCAATTCACGCATTTTTTCCAGCTTTCTTTGGGGCACTCATCACCACCAATATGAATATATTTTCCGGGAAATAACGCGATCACTTCAGTTAACACATCTTGTAAAAACGTAAAGGTCTCTTCTTTTGGGCAATACACATCATCAAAAACACCCCATGCTTTTTCTACTTCAATTTGTTTTCCACTGCAAGATAGATACGGATAAGATGCAATGGCTGCAACCGAATGCCCGGGCATTTCAATTTCAGGAACAATGGTTATATAACGCTCGGATGCGTACGCTACAACTTCTTTAATGTCTTCCTGAGTATAGAATCCGCCGTAACGAACGTTATCAAATTTTTTATCTTTTACCAAGCCAATGGTGGATCCGTTTCTATAGGCACCAATTTCTGTAAGCTTCGGATATTTTTTTATTTCGATGCGCCAGCCCTGATCTTCGGTTAAGTGCCAATGAAAAGTATTGAACTTATACATTGCTAAAAGATCGATGTATTTTTTAATGAATTCTTTTGGGAAGAAATGGCGGCAAACATCCAGATGCATACCTCGCCAGCTATATTTTGGAGAATCTTTTATATGAAGACATGGAATTGAAATTGTGCTGTTAGGCGCCATCTTGTTTGGTGCGTGAGCCACAACGGGCATCAATTGAAACAGGGATTGCAGTCCGTAAAAAAATCCCGCACCTTTTCCTTCAGCTAAGATCGTAATGTGTTTTTCATCGATATCTAAATGATAATTTTCAGGCCAGCCGGCTTCCCAATCGGGTTTTTCAAACTGAATGCAATTCCCTGACGGTGGAACTTGAGAAACAACCTGTAAGGCAATACCATAATTTTTGATCAGAAAATCATTTAGTATCTGAGCTTCGTTCTTTAATGAAGCATCATTCAAAACTAATTTGGTTTGTGAACTCAGAACAAAACTTCCATCCAGAACTGAAATTTCAGAAGGCTGAGGAATGATGGGGAGAATAGTTGTTTTTTTTTGAGCAAAAACTAATTGCGATGAAATAATGAGCAGAAATAATGAAGATATGATCTTTATGAGAGATCGCTTCGGTCGTGCCACTCTCGCAATGACGGATGGATTAATTTTTTTCATTTATCTGAATTGGTAGTTGATGCCGGCTAAAGCTTGTGTAAGGAGTTCGGGAGAGGCATCGGTTGCAATGGCACGCCCTTCAATTTTTGGCGATACCGGTGAGAATTCTGCCAAATAATCTTCGAGTACGCTGTGTAATAATATTCCCTGACTTACCGGATTATGCACGTTCAACATCCGGCACAAAACGTTATCGGGGTCGCCATCTCTTTCGCAAGCAACCATAGTATATGTTCTTTCAGGATCTAATACTTCGTTCTTAATGCAAACTTGTTGTACGCGTTTTCCCTTTTCGTTTCCAATAGTAAAAGTTACCTGCATGCCGTTAAAACGAACGAACCATCCGCCAAAACGTTTGCTGGCATCTTTTGAGAAAGCATTCTCTAATTCCTTCTCTAACCAATTTAAAATTTGTTTTCCTTTTACGTCGGCCGTTTTTACTTCTGAGTTCACCGGTAACATGCTCCACAAATATTCACGGGTAATATCTGCCAATCCTGTTTTTGGATCGGGAACCAATGGCGGACAAAATCTGAAACCGTTGGATACAGCTATGTCGGTTTTAAATTTCCACATAACAGCGTCGGTAATTAAATTGTCCATTGGGGTTTCAATAATGTAATAACGCAACAGCGGCGTTTTACTCTGGCCCAAAACTTCGTTCAATATTTTTTTGAAAGGTTTTTTTGCTTTCTCAACACTGTGTTTCATGTCCGGATCTTCGGCATATTTTTCAGGATCTACTTCCAGCAACTCATATACTTCGTCTTTTATTTTTCCGTCTTCAATAACAATATCCAATTTTCCAACAAATGAGGCAAATGCTCCCGGCTCAGTAACCTTGCTATACTTACCTTGCAGTGGTTCGCGCACACGTTCATGCGTATCGGCTCCTAAAATATAATCAACACCTTCAGAACATTTTTGATTGGCGAGATGCACTTGTTGAGATAAACCCATATGTGTTAGTGCAAAAACCATATCGCACTTTTTTTCTTCGCGCAATAGTTTCACGTATTTCTCCATGTTCTTTTCGGGCTTGGTAAATTTAATTCCGTTTGAGTATGCCGGCGACTGACGAACAGGAGTGAGCGGATCGTTATAACCAATAAAACCAATCCTTGTTCCACCCAAATTAAAAATTTGGTAAGGCGGAAACATCAGGTCGTGATCAAGATCATCATTATCATACATGTTCGCACAAACTTTTGCAGCCGTGTAATTATTCATGTCGTGCAGCAACATTTGTTTACCATAAGCTACTTCCCAGTTACCCGGAAGAACCAGATCGTAATTTAATTTATTGGCCAGTGGCACAATTGCTGTTCCCATCGTTAAAGATGCCATGGCGCTTCCCTGAAAACAATCGCCACCATCTACCAATAAAGTATTTAAAGGATTTTGTTTTCGTAATTCTTCCACCATTGTTTTTAATGTAGCAAAGCCTCCGCGTTTTTTGTAAACGGGTTTGCCATTCTCCCAAAAAAATTCATCGTGTATATCTAATTGTCCGTGAATATCCGAAGTGTGCAAAATTGTAAAACGATTTGCTTTGCCTTTAATGATGGCTGGATTTTTTATAATCTCATTTATTTTTCCCTGCTCTTGTAACCAATAAGAAACGGCAGGACCTAATCCTAAACCAACAGCACCTAAACCAACATATTTTAAAAAATCGCGACGACCGCCATCGTGTTCTTTTTTATGGCCGATAGCATTTTCTAAAGGTTCGTGGCAAGAACAGTTGCAGTTTGGTTTATTACATTTTTCAGAACTCATATATTACCCCGCAATTTACAAGAAAAAACAAAATAAAAAAGGAGGGGATTGGAACTGCTTTTGAAAAGATTTGAATTCTTAGGGTGAGGGCGTTACCCTACGGGTCGGGCTTTACGCTGCTACTCCTCGCCACGCTATGGCGCGGCTGAGGGGTATCCGCTGCAATCCCTAACGCGGGATTATTGCTTGATGAATTTGTTTCGGTATGTCTTACCGCTTTCAGAAACGATCTTCAAATTATAATACCCGGATTCAAGTTTTGAAATATCAATTGAATTAGAATAAGGAGTTTTTAAAATTGTTTGTCCAATAGAATTTGTAATTTCAATGTCGGCATTTTCAAACGCAGATTCAATAATTAGGTGAGTTGAAGATGGATTAGGATAAACTTTAAGGATTAAGTCATTCAAATTTTCTTTATTAACATCAAGAGGCTTAGCAATTTTAATGATCCAAAAATCACTCCAACCCTTCGAAGCTTGATTCTTATCTCCAGAAATATTTGAATCAGAATACCCGGCTAAAAGAAAACCACCATCCGAAGTTTCTGTACCCGAAGTCATCAAATCAGTTGCAGAACCACCAAAATCAGATTGCCATAGAATATTCATTAAAGAATCAACTTTGATTATCCAATAATCATTTAATCCTTGATTTGGTTGAGTTTTATCACCTGAAATCGGCGAGGTAGAAAGACCGCCAATTAAATAACCACCATCGGCTGTTCTGCTCATTCCTCCGAAATCGAGACCGCTCCCACCAATCGTCTTATCCCAAACAACATTACCTGAGCCATTTAATCGAACAATCCAGAAATCGCTACCTCCTTTCGAGTTTTGCGACTTATCACCTGAAATATTTGAATCTGAACTGCCACAAATTATATATCCTCCGCTTAAAACTTCGTGTATGGAAAAACCACCATCTGAACCAGACCCTCCAATAGTTTTATCCCATTGAATTACTCCCAAAGAATCAGTTTTTATAACCCAGCAATCCGACCCACCCTTAGAATTTTGACTCTTATCGTTGCCAATATTTGAATCTGTGGAGGTCTGAATTATGAAACCTTTATCGGAAGTTTCTTTAATAATATTAGAAAACGAATTTGAATTCCAAGTTCCTCCATAGTCTTTTTGCCAAATTATATTACCAAGATTATCAATTTTAATAATCCAAGTATCGGTCGAGCTTTTTAAATTTTGAGTTTTATCACCTCCAATTGTTGATTTTGAGTGGCCGGATAAAACATATCCTCCAGCGTTTAATGAGATCATTGTAATTAGTATATCTCCACCACCGCCTCCATAAGTTTTGTCCCATAAAACATTACCTAAACTATCTATTTTTACTAGCCAATAATCCACGCTACCTCGAGAGATTTGGGTTTTATCTCCGGAAATCGGAGAATCAGAAGTGCCAGCCAACAAGAAGCCTTTATCTGGAGTTTGCAAAATGGACCAAATTTCATCATCACCAGTTCCTCCAATGGTTTTTTGCCACAAAATATTGCCGATTGAATTTAATTTTAACACCCAAAAATCTTTTCCACCATAACAATTTTGAGTTTTATCACCCGAGATGTTTGAATCTGACCACCCACCAACCAAATACCCACCATCAGAAGTCTGAATGGAGGCATTTAGAAAATCATCTCCTGTACCTCCAATGTCTTTTTGCCACTGAATTGTTGATTGACAGAAGCCAATGGTCTTAATAAAATAAAAGAATAGAAAGAGTATAATTTTATTCATAACTTCTTTATCTAAGTAAAGATAATAAAAAAAAGTCACATGCGCCAGGGATTGTACCGAGCTATCATGTAGCGTCCATCGGCAAGCTCAGGATAAACTCAAAGCCCGACCCGAAGGGATGCGCCCAACCTTAATGCGGCAATTTATCCTTTAAACAACCATAACAATAAGTGCCAAGAACTGCGCTTAATAAAACGACGATGATAATTGGCAAACCGCTTCCGATCAAAGCGTAAAGCGGTCCGGGACAAGCTCCAGTCATAGCCCAGCCTAAACCAAACATTAAGCCGCCAATAACATTTCCTTTGGTGAATTCTTTGTCGGCAATTTTAATTTCTTCGCCCGAAAAAGTTTTGATGTTATATTTTTTAATGATCATAATTGAGATCATCGCCACAGCAATAGCTGAACAAATTGTTCCGTACATGTGGAAAGCCTGAAAGCGGAACATTTCCTGAATGCGAAACCAGGAAATCACTTCACCTCTTATCAGGATAATTCCGAAGATGGTTCCTGCAATTAAAAATTTTAAATTCTTCATATTCTTAAATTATAAATTCATTAATATTGGGAGAATGAACCAAGTCATCAATAATCCACCGGCAAAAAAGCAACAGGTTGCTACCAGAGATGGCCACTGTAAATTAGCTATGCCCATGATGGCATGACCCGATGTACAACCATTTGCGTAGCGAGTACCAAAGCCAATAAAAAAACCACCAACAACCATTAAAATAAATCCGCGCAAAGTAAGTAAAGCATTAAAATTAAAAACATCAGTTGGAATTAATCCTGAATAATCTTTTACGCCTAATTTATTCATGCTTTCTACTGCACTTTCAGATAAGGCAATTGGATCCGGATTTTTTAATAAGCATCCTGCAATGCAACCGCCAATGATCATGCCTAAAGCAAAAACCAAATTCCAGGATTCTGCTTTCCAATCGTATTTAAAGAATTTGGCATTGGTAGGAATGCACATGGCACACATGTGACGAAGCGATGAAGAAATTCCGAAGGCTTTATTTCCTAATAAAAGCAAAAGCGGTACCATCAGTCCAATTGCGGGACCAACAATGTACCAGGGCCAGGGAGAGGTTAGTATACTCATTGTTCGATGATTTTAGTTTTGATTAATAATGTTAGGTAATTTAAATGAGTCTGCAAAAAAGAGTTATGAATTATGAGTTATAAGTGATGAGTTGGCATGGCGTATTTTTACCACGGAGGCACTAAGGGCATAGAGGTTCACGGAGATCATTTCGGTTTATTTTTTTTTGGCGAGGTAAACTCGCCATCGCGAGCCTTGCCTCGCGATTTGAATTCAGCAATTGGTTCAAAGGGTCCGTATTTATGTTGTTGTTCGCTAAACTTATCGGCGTAAGGGCCAAAAGGATGGTCGACTGGTTTGCCGGCAATTTTAGGCCAGTCTTTGCTAAGATCTTTTTTTGGTCGCGGCTGTGAGTTCACAAATGCAGCTACATCCCAGGCTTCCTCATCGCTTAACTGAACATTTTCAAAAGTTGCACCTTGAGGCATATTTGATTTTACATAACCTGCAAAGCGTGATAAGCGGAATAATCCGGCGCCGTGATTATAACTATGTTCTCCCCAAAGCGGAGGATATTGATAAGTTTTACCATCGGGATTTAATTTTCCTTCTCCATTTTCGGTATGACAACTTTTGCATCTGAGCATGTAAACTATTTTTCCTTTTTCGGGATCAGCTGCACGGTCTAAATACTTTACTTCCGTTAAACCTGAACCTTTTGGTTTATCTCCTTTAGGAACATCTTTACCAAGCCATTTAATATAAGAAACGATGGCCTGCATTTCGTTGCTTAAGGTGTCTAAAGTTTTTCCGTTCAAACTTCTTTCAAAACAATCGTTCACACGTTTGTAAATATTTTCAAGGTTGCCAGAACGCTCTCTGAATTTTGGGTAAGTTGAAGCTACTGCGCTGTAGTTATTTCCGAAAGGTCTTGTACCTGCATCGAGATGACAGTTCTGGCAATTCATGCCATTGCTCATTTGAGCCACTGTTCCGTGCAGACCTAAATAAAAAGAAGTGTTACAAATTAAATTGCGTCCATATTTTATTTGCGAAGCATTTTTTTCTTTGTTTATTTCTGAAGTATCCGGTGCGATCCAGACTGTTGGAGTTTTTGTGATAAGCGTTGTGTCCTTTTGTTTTGGAATGTATTCTTTTTCTTCTTTGCCCATTTTTGGTAAGCCAGTAAAATTGATCACGATTAGAATCACAATAACGACCAACAGAATAATAACCACATTAATTAATTTGGCAATGACCTGTATGTAATTTTCTTTTTCTTTATCGTCCATTTGGTAGCGCGTATTTTACCACGGAGGCATAGAGGACACGGAGTTGCACAGAGGCTCTGTGAACCTTAGTGCTCTCTGTGTCTCCGTGGTTAGCCTTAATGGGCAGCATTGTTGTTATCGTAATCAATACCCTGTTCTTTTAAAAGCTTTGCTGCTTTCCATCCATAAAATGCAAGATATGAGAAACAGGCTACTCCTACTAAATAACTCCATTGAATTCCTAATAGATTATCTCCGGCCAACCAGCCTTGAAGCAAGCTGATAAATCCACCACCCATGATCATCATGATCAAATAGCTTGAGCCCTGATTGGTGTATTTTCCTAAACCGGCAATTGCTAATGTAAAAATACAAGGCCATAGTGTAGAACAAAATAATCCAACGCTGATAAAAGAATACACACAGACCATTCCGCCGGTGAAGATCCCGATCATCAATGCTAAAATTCCCATCACCGAAAAGATCAGAAGTTGTCGCGCCGGATTTCCTTTACTTAAAATATCACCAGCGATCATGGCAACAATTACAAAAGCATATAAATAAAATGGAGTAAGATCGTGATGTGCGATTTTATTCACTAATAAGAAAACAGCGAAAGCTAGATAAGGCATAAGGAACTGCATTATTTTTTTTGTCCCGGCCTTTATATCAAATGCACCAACAGAGCCGGTCCAGCGGCCTATCATTAAACTGGCCCAGAATAAAGAAACGTATGGCGCCACCTGACTTGTGCCTGTATTTAAATGTTGTTTCATGAATTCCGGCAAATTGGAAGCAGTTGAAACTTCAACACCAACATATAAAAATATGGCGATCATTCCTAAAACCAATTGTGGGTATTTTAAAGCGCTTCCTTTATCGTTAGCAGAATTATTTTGTGCAGCATCTTCTTTATGTTCTATTTGATTTGGTAAACTTGAGAATTTAAAAATGACAGCAACGATTAGAAACGCTGCACCCAGTATCAAATATGGAATTTTTACGGATTCAATATCGCTTAATTTCACGCCATCACTTATCGATCCGAAAATGGCGTAACTGACCAATAGCGGACCAATAGTTGTTCCGAAATTATTGACGCCGCCCGCCATGCTTAAACGCTGCGCACCTTTTTTAGAATCGCCAATGGTTATCACCAATGGATTGGCTGCGGTTTGTTGTAAGGAAAAACCTAAACCCACAATAAATAAACCACTTATCATTAAAGGAAAAGAAGCGGTTTGCGCGGCAGGATAAAACAATAAAGTGCCGCAGGCAGAAATTACAAGACCAAGTGCAATGCCATTCTTGTAACCGATCTTATTTAAAATATCGCCGCCGTTTGCCTTTGATAAAAGAACATAAATAACCGAGCCAACAGTATATGCAACATAAAATGCAAAGGAGATCATTTGACTTTGCCACTGCTCTAAGTTTAATTTTTCTTTGAATACCGGAATTAAAATATCATTGCTTGCGGCAACAAATCCCCAGAAAAAGAAAACAGAAATAAGAATTAGTAAATTGCGTGTTGATTTTGGCATAATTAAAATTTACTCTAATGTATTTGTTTGATCTTTTAGATTGGTTTAGGTAATGATTAAGTTTTTAACATTGTAAATAAGATATTTTGTTGTTTTTAAAGCGAAACTAATGCTTATAAAACTTAATTTTAGTGAATAATACATTTGAAATGGAATTGCTAAGCCCTAATAACTGGAAAGACTACGAATTGATAGATTGCGGAGATTTTGAAAAACTCGAACGTTTTGGCAAATACATTACCATTAGGCCCGAACCACAGGCGGTTTGGCCGAAAGTAAATTCAAATGCTGATTGGGAAAAATTGGCACATGTAAAATTCATACCCAGATCAAGTTCAAACGGCGATTGGAAAAAATTAAAGGCAATGCCTGATCAATGGGAAATTAGGTACGAGGTAAAAGGTGGAAAGTCAGAAGTAAAAAAAGACCTTGTATTTCGATTAGGATTAACAGCCTTTAAACATGTTGGTGTTTTTCCGGAGCAGGCGGTTAACTGGGATGTGATCTATGATTTTCTATCGCCATTGAACAAACCAAAATTTTTAAACTTATTTGCATACACAGGTGGCGCAAGTCTTGCTGCAAAGGCCGCAGGGGCAGATGTAACCCATGTTGATAGCATTAAGCAGGTGGTGAATTGGGCCAACGAGAATATGCAGAAATCAAATCTCGATAACATTCGTTGGATGATTGACGACGCTTTGAAATTTGTGAAAAAAGAAATTCGTCGTGGCAATAAATATCAAGGAATAATTTTAGACCCGCCTTCTTATGGTCATGGCCCCAACGGCGAAAAATGGAAACTGGAAGAGAATATTACAGAAATGATACAAAGCGTTCTGGAAATTTTAGAACCTGAAAAACATTTATTGATCTTGAACGCATATTCATTAGGGTTTTCGGCTTTAGTACCCGAGAATTTATTAAAACCTTATGCTAATAAAAACAAATCACGTTTGAGTATTGGTGAATTGTATCTGAATGCAAAAAGCGGAGTGAAGCTGCCGCTTGGTGTTTTCGGGAAACTGGAGAAGTGATGAAGCAGAGCTTCGCACGCTTCATCATGCGGAGGCAAACATTCGTATGTTCGTACTAATTCGTAATCACGGTAATTTTCATCCTGATATTTTCCTTTGGCCTGTCGTTCTTATCTGTTTTAGCAGCAGCAATTTTATCGATCACTTCAAGGCCTTCAATAATTTCTCCAAAAATGGTATAATTATTATCCAGATGCGGTGTGCCGCCGAGTGTAGCATAGGTTTTCTTTTGTTCGGGGCTGTAGGTATAGTGTGGAGTTTTATTGTATTCGGCAATTGAAATAGGGTCGGTTAACTGACGAACTAAATAGTTTATGCTGTCGTTTTTGCCCTGAGAATAAAGTCGCATATAGTATTTTTTGAGTTCTGGACTCTTCCCACCAAAGCCTACGTTATAATTTATTTTATTCACTACCGCTTTATTTACGCGGATCTCAGCCTTTTTAAGGGCAATTGAATCGTAAGTTTTTCCCATTACAATATAAAATTGCGAGCCTGATGATTCTTTGGCGGGATTAACATCGTCGCCTTCACGTGCAGCGGCTAACATGCCTTTTTTATGATAAATTTTAGGATTAAATTCAGCCGGGATCCAATACCCTACATCACCATTACCCAGAACAGCTGTATCGTTGCAACGCTTGCTGTCAGGGTCTCCACCCTGGATCATAAAGTTATTGATAACGCGATGAAATAATAAACTATCGTAAAATCCTTGTTTCACAAGCTTCAAAAAATTATTACTGTGCAAAGGTGTTTCGTTGAACAGTTTTAGTTTCATATTTCCATAAGGAGTACTAATTAAAATAGTTTCCTTACCATAAGTTTGAGCGATTAAATTGCAGCTAAAAAGCCCCAAAAGCCCCATTATTATTAAGGTACGAAGAAGGGTTATTTTCATGATACTAATATCGTATTATTTTTTAATAGAGGTCAAAAAACGGACCTGAAGGGCATCAGTGGGCAAAACCCCTTTAAAAACTATTGAAGGGCCTTGTATACCTCGTGAAATAAGGAACTTTTGATCTTTATTTTCGTTAAATTTAATATATAAACATTGAAACTATGAGATCATCATCATTCCTTTAAAACCAGTTCTAAATGATGATCCCAAAGACAGAAATTTAAAACATATGAAAACAAAACTTTTAATATCCGCCCTGGCACTGATCATGTTTTCGGCATGCCAGAAAAAAACCGATTGCCAAGCTTCGGTTACAATTAATGATGAAAATGGTTTGCCCTTACAAGGCGTTGATGTTCGCTTATTTGCGAATGTTAAAACTCAGGAAAACGGCACAGTTACAGCCGATCTCAAAGCCAATGGCATAACCGACGAAACCGGAAGGGTATTCTTTAACTTTAAGCTGCCTGCGATATATGACATTAAAGCAATTTCGGGCACCTACACCACTACAGGCATCATTAAACTTGAAGAAGGTAAAAAGGTGAACAAAAACCTCGAAATCAAGCAATAGCAAGGCATTCGATTGATTTTTAATAAACCAAAGGGGTCTAATTTTACATATATTAGGCCCTTTTGGTTTTATATTTTATTATTTTTTACTATATTTGCTTAACAATACGCACTCTTTTTAAATTATTGAAAAATGAAACTAAAACTTATTATTTCTGCAATTGGGGCATTTGGTTTACTGTTTTTAACCAACACCTCTTGTCAAAAAAAGACTGATTGTATTGCCGTTGTTCACTGTGTAGATACTTTAGGTTCCCCTAAGGGTGGGGTGGATGTGCGTTTGTTTGCAAACGTAAAAACAACTACAGGTGGAACAGTAACGGCTGATCTAAAAGCAAATGCCATTACCGGTTCAGATGGTCAGGTTAAATTCACTTTCAAACTCCCTGCCATTTATGATATAAAAGCAAGTTTAGGTACCTTTACAACCGCAAGCATTATTAAGCTTGAGGAAGGAAAAACCATAGATAAAACGGTTACAATCCGATAGATACGTAAAACCTATTTCGTTTGAGGGCAGTCCATAAGGCTGCCCTTTTTATTTATCTTTTTATTTATGAGAAATTTGATTGATATTTTTTTATTTTAGGCTTTTATTTCAAAAATTGAACAAAAGCCACTTCATAAAGATCTCGATTTGTTTAGCAATTATTCTATCAGGCATTTGTTTTACGTTTTGTAAAACTAATAATGATAAGATCGTTGATGAAGGGATCATCGAATACGAAACCAGAGTGATAGACGCTACAAACCCGCTTGCAGATCTGGCGCCTTCCTCAGCAACACTAAAGTTCAAGAAAGATAAATTTTTCATGGAAATGAGTGTAATGGGAATGTTCTACACTATTTTTATTTGTGATGTGCCGGCAAAAAAACTGATACAAGCTGTTAAGTTTATGGACATGAAACAAACCTGTACTGAAGAAGGAAAGGACATAGAAAATGAAAATGCGTCATACAAATTAAATATTTCTGAAACTAAAGAAACAAAAATGATCGCCGGTTATAACTGTGAAAAAATAATAGTTAGTCTTGTGGATGAGCCGGGAGTGACCTTCGATGCTTATTATACCAAAGAAATGGAAGTTGAGAATGTTAACGAACTGGGGCCATACAAAAGTGTAAAGGGTATGCTGATGCAATATCGCCTCAAAAAAATGGGTTTGGAGCTCGAATTTGTGGCCAAAAGTGTAAAAAAGGCAGAAATTGAAGATAAAACCTTTACTGTACCCGCTTCTTTTAAAACAATATCTCCAGACGAGATGAAAAAATTCTTTGAAGATCTGAGATAGAAATTTTGTGTTTTATCCTAAATTCATCTCAAAATAAGACCAGTCCCTAATTATATCTTATTTTATTGGCTTTGTGGCTTATATTTTCTATTTTAGGGCTTTTGATTTAAAATTATTTTGTCCACTAAACCTCTAATATTGAAAATATTAAGTGGTGTAATAGTAATCCTATTTGCATTTGTGTTTTCGTTTTGTAATTCGAGCACGGGCAAAGCTATTAGTGAAGGTACAATTGAATACGAGCTAAAACCGGTTAATCCTAATCATGCGCTTGCAGGTTTTGCTCCTTCTGCCGCAGTACTTAAATTTAAAAAAGACAAATTCATTCTCGAAATGAGCATTATGGGAATGTTCAATACCATGTTTGTTGGCGACCCTGATAAAAAAACGCTAACGCAAATGGTTAAGTTTTTAGATCTTAAGCAAGCTTGTGTAGAAAACGAAAAAGATATTAATGAAGAGAACGCAGCATATAAACTTACCATCGAAGAAACCAAGGAAACAAAAGTGATCGCGGGATATAAGTGTCATAAATTAAAAGTGACAATGGTTGATGCCCCAAAAACAGTTTTCGAAGCGTATTATACAAAAGACATTGGTGCTGAAAATGTCAATTTAATGAGTCCTTACAGTGCCGTAAAAGGAATGCTGATGCAGTACCGCGTTCAAAAAATGGGCCTCGAACTTGAGTTTACCGCGAAAGCTGTAAATGATGTTGAGATCGCCGACAACACCTTTGATATACCTTCTTATTTTAAAATGGTGAGCAGGGCCGACATGAAAAAGTATTTCGACAGTCTTCAATAAAAATAACCGCCCATCGCTTTTACATATTTTAACAATGTAAATAATGTAATTTGGCATAACAATTGAATAGACATAATTAAAACTAATCAGATGAAAAAATTAATCACAGCAGTTGCCATTATGTTGGCAAGCATTTCAAATGCTCAGGTTAAAGAAGGAGCAGCAACTTATGTAATGACCTTTGAAGGCTTGCCGGCCGAACAGGCAGCCATGATGGGTGACATGGAAATGAAAATGTTCTTTAAGGACAAAAAAGTATTCAGTGAAACCACTTCAATGATGTTTAATTCTAAAAGCTTATCGGATGAAAATGGTTTTTTAATGGTGATGGATCAGATGGGTAACAAGCAGTACATGAAAATGACCAAAGAAGAGTTAGAGAAAAAAGCTGCTGAAAGAAAAGCAAAAGATAAAGTATCTGATCCAAAAATAGAATATACCAGCGAAACAAAAACCATTGCCGGTTACGAATGTAAAAAAGCAATTGTAACAACTAGCTCTGCAAAAGATGGAGAAGTAAAGAGTGATGTATGGTACACCGAAAAACTTCCTTACGTTACAGGTGGCGGTGGAAAAGCCCGAGGCGGAGATCCATACAGCGAAATAAAAGGAATGCTAATGGAATATAGTATGGCGCAAGGCCCCATGAAAGTGAAAATGGTAGCAAAAGAAATTGTTCTTGACAAAGTGCCGGATTCAAAATTCGCGTTATCAACAGAAGGATATACTGAAATGAAAACTCCTCCGGGCGGCGGCGGTCAGGGAAAATAGTCGTTCGGCAAGCTCACGATGACAAATTTTCTTTAAGCTCCAAATCTGAACCCTAAGCCTGATTTATTAGCCGGGGCATCTGCGTGTAAATGTTTCACGTCTTCAAAAGTGAGTGCATTAATGGTCTCTGGATCCCTTTCCGCAGGAGCCATCGAAGCAAGCCTCAGATTTTGTTTCATGATCACCTCACCAACTGTTTGTCGCACTGTTCTGGCATTGCCAAAGAACTTGTCGCGTTTCTCATGAAGCGTAACGAAATATTTATTCAAATGTTCTTTCGCCTCAGCCGACATACTTAAACTTTCTTTCTTAAATAAATTTTCGGCAATCAACATTAACTGATCCGCGTTATAATCATAGAAATTATAAGTTTTATCAAAGCGTGATTTCAATCCGGGATTCATTTCAATGAAATGATTCATGTTATCAGGATAGCCTGCAACAATAACACCGAATTGCCCGCGCTTGTCTTCCATGCGCTTTAAAATAACTTCAATGGCTTCTTTACCAAAATCATTTTGTCCGCCACCCTCTGCCAAAGCATAAGCTTCATCAATGAATAAGATACCGCCCATTGCACCTTCAATTTTTTCCTGGGTTTTAATGGCAGTTTGCCCAACGTATCCTGCAATTAATCCTTCACGGTCTACTTCCACAACATGCCCACGCTCCAACAAACCCAATGCTTTGTAAACCTTTGCAATAATGCGGGCCAAAGTGGTTTTTCCGGTACCCGGATTTCCTGTAAATACAGAGTGCAGTGAAAATTTATTAACTACATCTTTGCCGATCTCATTATAGAAACGGATCAGTTTTACCAGTTCGTTTAACTCCTGCTTAATATTATCCATGCCAATCAATTCATTTAGTTCGGCCATGGCTAATTGCAGATCCTTATCGTTAATGTTGAGGTTCAGTTTTTTCTTTTCACTTCCAACAAACACCTGTTTCAGATCGCTTAGTGTTATAATTGACAGATCTTCTTTCGTTAGACTATCGAGATTGCCGGCTTTCATAATGCGAACACCCATGTTTTGTTTAGCCTCTTCAATAATAGCATTTACAAAGCGGGCATTACCAAAAGATTTATCACGTTTGCGATACGCTTCTGTTAACTGTTCTTTTAAATATGCATCAGCATCGGCAGTAATTGTTACCTGTTTGTTTGCAGCGGTGTACACTGCGATCTGATGTAGTTCTTCAGGCAAATAATCATCGAACTGAAAATATTCCGAGAAGCGCGATTTCAATCCGGGATTGCTTTCTAAAAAGCCATTCATTTCTTTCGGATATCCTGCAACTATAATGGCAATGTCTCCCGAACCATCACTCATCTCTTTCAACAGGATCTCAATTACTTCTTTTCCAAAATCCTTGCTGTCATCTCCGGCTCTTGATAACGAGTAGGCTTCATCAATGAATAAAATTCCGCCACGTGCATCTTCAATTGCCTTTTTTACTTTAGGGGCAGTTTGACCAATGAACTCACCAACTAGAGCAGCACGATCAACTTCCATAACATGGCCTTTGGATAACAAGCCCATTTTATTGTAAATTTTGCCAAGCATATTTACGATGGTTGTTTTTCCGGTACCGGGATTTCCCGTGAAAACAGAGTGCAATGATATTTTTGAATTATCATCAAAGCCTTTGTCTTTTCTAAGCTGATTGAATTTTAAATAGGTAATATTTTCGTTCAGACTTTTCTTTACATTTTCCAAACCAATTAAAGCCTGTACTTCGCTTATTAATTCTTCAAGGGTTTTATCGGGTGCAACTGTGGCATTGCTCGCCACCGATGAGCTGTGCGTGCCCGAAACTAAAGTTTGTTCAATGGAAGTGATGATCTCAAGAGTACCCTCTTCTTCAACATCCTTGCATTCAAAACTTACAGCGCCGATCAGTACATCCATGAACACAACTTCCAGCGAGTATTTATCATCTTTCCAGGAACCCGCATTGTTGTGCCCCCAGCCCAGATCAAGGGTATAGGTATAATTGCTTTTGTTGCTGTCAATATATCCAACTTTGCTTTGATGTGCTTTAAGCTGTCCTGCATCATCAATGTAATTCAAAAACAATTCGTAATTGAAATCTGTATTGGTGGTAGCTTTAATTTTTATTTCGGCCCATACGTATTGCGTGGTGTTTTTATTAAAGGTCTTTAAATATTTACGGTGACGCTGATTCCAGCCATCAATATCGCCGGCAAATAATTTGATATGTTCAATAGCAAAATAAGGATTGTTATTGTTCGTTACCAGTCCAACATCTTCAACATGAAACTGCTGTTCACCAAATACATTTCCTTCAATGATGATCATCCATTTGTAAGTGCCTTTTTTCCAGAAAGTGCCGGGAGTAGCATTGCCCCAGCCATCCCGGATGTAGGCAATATTTTCTTCTTTGCTTACTTTTAATTCAAGTTCGAGTTCGCAGATCTTTTCGTTGTTACCGGGAATGACTTTTTCGCAGCGCACGGTGGCTTTGGTTTGCCAGTCTTCCTCATCAAATAATTTATTGTACAGGGCTAATTCACAACGTATGTAAGTTGTTTCTGCCTTATCAAATACGCTGCGGTAGCGTTTGGTTGAGTTTGCCATCCATTCGTCGGATGAATAAACTGAAAGACTTTTGAATTTAAATCGTTTTTCCATGATGATTTTTTAAGTGAAGAGTAGGGGATACACACCTGTCTCTTGCTATTTATATCTTAAATGATTATTAGTATTATTGCCGAGATAACTAAAATAGTAAAATTAATGTACATATGAAAATCTCTCCAAAGTTCAATTGTTAACGAATTAACATATTCAATAAGAGCGCCTTTTGGTCAACAGATAATTTATAGGAAAGGCAAGACCTATGATCATTATCGGAAGCAAGGGTAACATGTACCTTTGCTCAATTGACCGGAATATTACGCAAAAGAATAGTACTGAAACAAGAGGTGTAATTGAAAAAATAAACTTTAAAGCCCAGTCTTTTATTAGAAAAAAGTTGATAAAGACCGAAAGATAAACTATAATGTGAAGCAAGAAGAGAAAGCCTTTGTAAATGTAAAGCAGTTTGTTTGTTATTACTTGTTTTTGAAACATAAACAAGGAAGATGTATTGGAATGAAGCGCTACGGATAAGAAATTGTCAAAGGGAGTTTTGACCCAATATCTCATAAAATGCTTTTCTTTATATTCTTTTACCAGCTTTTCATATTCTTTAGCAAGTTCTAACTCATCGTCAAAGTATGTTGAGGGCATAGCTATTTTCTTGTCATAATATGGTTTCTGTATCAGCAATACTCTTTGATGTTTTTTGAGAATGACAAATAATCGTTCTTTTCCAAATTCTTCGACTATCTCATTTGGCCAGGCGGTTAGAATGTTTTCAATATAAATATCTGATGTATCGCCATTTCTGGCTGATGCTTGAAACGGAACGTAATACTCGTTGAAATCTTGAATAGATCGGCCACCCCAGCATTTTGCAAGATCAACTATACCTTCAAATTCAGGTTTTATTCGATCGAGTGATTGAGGGTGAGAAGCTTTTTCGAGTACCACAATTTCTTTGGTAAGTACAAAATTTCTTGTAGTCCAAATACTAAGTAACACCATAGGCATGACAAAAATCAAGCTAATATTTTTTAGGTAATAAATTGGGTTTTGACTTTTGTAGCGATCAAGGTATACGCAAAGTGGAATTGGTAGACCGATCAGAGCCAGGTTCGGCCGGGTTAAAATCAGAATTCCAAGAAACAGACCTGCAACTAAGTAGGCAATTCGTTTTTTTTCCAAGTCGATAGTGCTATTATAAGCTTTAATGAGAAAATAAAAGTAAAAAACGCATAGATAAGGCGTTATTCCTTCCGTACAGGTGTAGTAAGTGTAACAACTGAAAAAAGGAGTACATCCAAAAAGCACGGCAATGCAGGCCGACAAAACAGTATTGAATTGAAGGGACCTCATTATTTTATGGACACAAAAAACAGATGTGCCAAATAAAAAGACCTGAAAAATTTTTAGAAACTTTAACGCCATTGGTAGATCGAAGAAGATCCGGAAAAACAAATACACCAATGAATAGCCGGGTACCCGTCTAAAATAACTGCCATTGCCAACAGGAGGATTTCTACGCCAGCCTTTTCCCGCTAAGAAATTTTCAGGCGGACTGATATAAAATTCATCATCTACGCTCCAAACTGTTTCATTCTTAAAAGTTGATTGTGCATTTAATAATGCATTGTCGGGATTTGTTTTTTTTATCAGATGTAAATTGTATTCATTAAACCCGATCCCAATAGCTAATGAAAAAAGAACAATAAAATAGATTGTTTTTTTAGAGTCAAAATTGATCATTTCTTAATTCAATTAGAAATTTGTCGCTATTTATTTCCCTCTTGTAAATGTAATTGCCATTTCCAGGCCGACAACATCATTTCATCTATATTATATTTCGGTTCCCAACCCAAAACAATTTTGGCGAGGGTATTATCGGCATAAATAGCTTCTACATCGCCATCGCGTCTTGGACCGACTTCGTAATTCAATTTTGTGTTAGAAACTTTTTCGAAAGAATTAATGGCCTCAAAAACACTGATACCATTTCCTGTTCCTAAATTAAAGATCTCGCAAGCTTGTTTATTCTTTTGTTCCAGCAAATAATTCAGAGCATTCACATGAGCAACCGCAATATCACTAACGTGAATATAGTCGCGAATACATGAACCATCCCTTGTTTTGTAATTGCTTCCGTGAACTTTCATTTTTGGGATTATTCCAACAGCAGTTCTGGTAATGATTGGAACTAAACTGCTTGGCGGGCCTAGAGGCAATTCGCCGATCAGAGCACTTTGATGCGCTCCAGCCGGATTAAAATAGCGAAGTAGTACAGCATTAAAATTCGTTATTGACCTGCAAAATGCCTTCACCATATCTTCGCCAATCTGCTTGGTATGCGCGTAAGGAGATTCGGCTTTGGTAAGCGGGCTTCGTTCGGTTACGGGTAATTCATCAATATTACCATAAACAGAACAAGAAGAAGAAAAAATAAAATTCTGAATATTCCTCTCGTTACAAACTTTTAAAATGTTAACTAAGGATTCAATGTTATTGTGGTAATATAACAAAGGCTTCTCAACTGATTCCGGAACCGACTTGAATGCTGCGAAATGAATTATCCCAATGATATTAGTGTATTTAGATAATACAAGATCGATCGCTTCCTTATTACAAAGGTCAACGTTGTAATTCTTAACCTGTTTTCCGGCGATCTTAAATATCCTATCAAAAGTTTTGGAGGTTGAATTAGAAAAATTATCAAGAGAAATAATATTGAAATTGGTTTTATCTAGCAATTCAATAATGGTATGGGATCCAATATAACCGGCACCTCCGGTAACTATAATAGTATTAGCATTCATGTTTTAGGCCTTTAAGAAAAGGGCTTTTGGTTTAAAGTTATGGTTTTTTTTAATAATGGAAACAAATTGGAGCCAATAATAACGATAAATGAACAAAAGCCAATATTTATGGGCGTTTCAGCAGTATTTTTCACTATGTTTGTAATAAGAAAAACCTATAATACATGTATGAGATACAATATTACGGATGGTTCTCATACGAAATGTGGGAGTTCTTTATGCTCCCTATTTGGATCATCATTATTTATTTCATAGCCCGTCTATTTGTTGTTCGTCACAACCTTTTTGATAAGCCCTATTACAAATATTACATTCCCGGATTATTTGTAAAGATAATTGGAGCAGTTTCTGTATGTTTAATTTATACGGTATATTACACCAATGGTGGCGATACAACAAGTTATTTTGAATGTGCGTGTACTATTGTGAATCTTTTGGTAAAACATCCGCTTAATGGATTACATGTTTTATTCGGCGAGGCGAACATGGAAAATATTTTTCTTTTCGATTCGGAAACCGGATACCCTTATCGCTTTATGTACCTCGATACACAAACATTCACGCTCATCCGTATCCTAACACCTTTTGTATTGATCGGCTCCAAAAGTTTTTTGATCTCTGCCGTCCTTTTGGCTTCCGTTTCGTATTTGGGTATTTGGAAACTATATGAACTGTTTGTTAGTTATTACCCTGTTTTACAAAGACAGTTCGCGATCTCAATATTATTCATTCCTTCTGTTTTTTTCTGGGGCTCAGGCATTTTGAAAGATACAGTAACACTTTCAGCTTCTTGTTGGTTCGTTTACGGACTACATAAATTTTTTATTGAGAAACGAATTTCTACCCGTTACCTTGTTATAGTTGTATTAAGTGCTGCAATTGTGGTTTTTATTAAGCCTTACATATTCATTACACTACTTCCGGGTTCCATTATGTGGGTGCTGTTACAAAGGCTTATCAACTCTCCCAATAGAAGACTGGTAGTTATCTATCTTCCCATTATTTACAGCCTATCGCTTATTGTAGGTTTATTCATTTTATCGAAGTTAGGAAATGTAATGTCAAAATTCTCGCTTGATCAGATCGCTTCAACTGCAGTAGCAACACAAAAAGATCTTAAACAAAGCTATTATGGTTCCAACTCTTTTGACCTTGGTGAATTCGATGGTTCTGTTCTAGGTTTTCTTTCTAAAGCCCCGCTTGCTATGAATGCCGGTTTATTCAGGCCATATCTTTGGGAAAGCAAGAACGTAGTAATGGCCCTTTCCGGCCTTGAAAATTTATGTATTCTTGGATTAACTATTTTGATCTTTATCCGGATAAAATTCTTCCGGATATTTTCAATCTTAATAAATAATCCCTTATTATTTTTTTCGATCTCTTATTCATTGTTCTTTTCTTTTGCAGTTGGACTTACCACATCGAATTTTGGAGCATTGGTAAGATTTAAGATTCCATTTCTGCCTTTCTATGTAAGTAGTTTGTTTATTCTCACGTATTTTATAAATAAAGGAAATCAAACCAAATTGGCCAATCAGCAAAAACTGAAGGCAGGAAAAAACGCAATTTGAAATGATAAGCGATCTTAATACAGTTACCTGGAAAAGAGGATTTCTTAAAGTAAGGGATTGCTGGTATGATAATATTGCACCTGAGCTGGATGCAGATGTGGTATATGTTACACAACGGAAAAAACCGGAGGGCGATGAACATTACGAGCAATATACGATCTTAATAGACCTCCTTCAAAACGAAACTGAACTTACAGGCGCCATTTCTAAAAATTGCCTTGATAAGATAAAACGTACCTCAAAAAAAACAGAATACAACTATAAATTATTTGCTGAGCCTGACGGGGAGCTTATTGATAAATTTACTCGAGCTTACAATGCATTTGCAGACTGGAAAAAAATTGCACCAGTGGAAAATTTGCGTTTAGGTTCACTACACAAGTTTGGCTTGATAATGATCTCGGTTGTTTATGAGAATGAAGTTGATGTGGTTTGCTGGCACGTCTATAGAGTGAATAAGGAGCGTGTATTTTTAATTTATACCTTTACTAACTCATTTAGTCATGTGGATACTACCGTGAGAAATAATTTAGGAATGGTGAACAGGAACTGCCACTATAATGATATGCTTGAATTCAAAAAACTAGGCGTAGCCTCTTATGATTTTGGTGGCTGGTACAATGGAGAAAAAGACGCCGAGAAACTTAACATCAATAAATTTAAGGAAGAATTCGGCGGTAAGGTTGTTGAAAATTATAATTGCATATATTACCCAACCATAAAAGGTAAAGTATTTAAAACATTAAAGCACTTAAGGTCGCATGCCGAAAACAATTGATTATTTTGAAACCACTTACCGTTCTAAGAATGTTGTTGACTGGTACGATAAACTTGATTTTCTTTTTCCTTCGGAAAAAGCACTATTTGAAAAATGTAAGGAAAAGATTTTAGGAAAAAAGGTTCTTGACATTGGAATCGGCGGAGGAAGAACAACTGCTTATTTTGCGAACATCGATTGTGATTACACGGGAGTAGACTACATAGAAGAATTTGCGAATTTGGTATCGGCAAAACACAAACAACTCAAAATTAAGCAGTGCGACGCTAGAGTAATGAGTATGTTTACTGATAATTCCTTTGATTTTATTTTGTTTTCATTCAATGGAATCGATAACATGGATAGCGAAAGTAGGATCAAGATCTTTAAAGAAATATTTAGAGTGCTAAAATCGGATGGTGTTTTTATGTTCTCAACTCACAATAGAGATTACAAATACTTTAATAAAATGCCATGGCAGGAAAAGTGGCAATTCAAATGGAATTATTTTAAATTATGTTTGGTCGTTTTGAAAAATTACCCGCAGCATTTAAAAATGAAGAAGCATGAATTTCACGGTCAGGATTATTCCATTATAAACGATATAGCGCATAATTTCAAGATTTTAACGTATTATATTTCTAGTGCAAAACAAAAGAAACAACTTGAATCCCTTGGCTTTAAAAATACGAAGACCTTTGATTTCAATGGGAAGGATTGTGACCTGAATCAAAAGGATCCGTGGATGTATTACCTTACAAACAAAAGCTAACTGTAATTAGTAGTCTACCTTTTTATTGAATGAAAAGAATTTGTGAAACCCTACTAGTTTGAACAGAACTTCAATTGGATTATTGTGATGTATGTTGAAACGCGGAATTTTGTATTTATTACTGCCGTTTGCAAGCGTGTTAAAATCAACATTGCGATCACTTACAATAAATCCAAAATCGAAACGGCTTTTCACTTCGGAAACAACGGTTTCATTGTAATCGCCAATTGGGTATGCAATGAAATTATTCGTGTGCGCGAAATTCTTTTTAATGTAATCTAAAGATTCGTTGAGTGTGGTTTCTAATTCTTTGTCGTTAAGCCGGCTTAAATAGTAGTGATCAGCTGAATGTGAATGAATGGAAACGCCGGGTGAAAGCTCTTTTAATTCCTGAGTGGTCATAAGACGCTGACCGAGTTGTGATGAGTTACCAAGTGCGATTTTTACTTTGTTGAGGGCTTCATTCATTTCACTAACTGTTAATTCTTTAAATAAAGTGATCAATTCTCTTGAGCAGTTGTTTTTGCCGCGCTCATTTGAAATGTCAAATGAAATGTTATAATTGCCGAAATTGAATTCAAGTCGTTTTTGAGGGCTAAGTCGGATAAGCGTTCCTAGTTCATAGGTCCAAATTTGCTGCTCTTTTTCTATTAAACCTGTTGGAACAAATAAACTCACGGGAATATCATGTTTTTTGAGTATAGGAAGTGAAAAATTTTTGAAGTCAAGAAAGCCGTCATCGAACACAATGCACATTGCATTGGCAGGCAGATCTTTTTTCATAAGAAAATCATCTAAGCTAACCAGGCTGAAATGTTTTTTGAACAAAAGAATTATGTTTTCAAATTCATGAGGCTTCAAAGGGGCCCATATGTGATCAGGAAGCGGAGAGACACGGTGAAATAAAGCAATGGGTTTTTTGTTTCTCTGAAGGGTTGTTCTGTAAAGTAAAGTAAAAAGCCCGGTATTAAAAAGAAGTGAAAAAATTAATTTTCGCGACCTGTTCTTCACAGCGAGGTAATTAAGGAAAGTTTCAGGAGATGCGGTGAACGAACGGAAAATATTTATCAGGCACAAAATAAACCGATAACCTCTCAAACTGTAGTAAGCCATCATTAAACGGTACCGAGAATTAAAAACTTTCCTCAATTCAGCGTTTTTATTGTCGTTAAAATAGTTCTCGCAAAGAAACTGCTTAAAGAATTGAAAATCGGTTTTTGTTTTTTTGATGTTCTTGTGCATGTTAGACCCATGCGTTTTGTAATAAAGCAGTACCTCGTTGATAATGCTGTATTTAAATTCATGCAATAGATCAATAAGCATCATTTTGTCGGCTGTATTACTAAGGGCTTGATTGAAACCGACTGAAGACAGGAATGATCGCCTTTTGATGAAAAGATTAGAGGGTCCTACGGCATAATCCGGATGAATTGTAATTATCTTCTCGAAAAAATCAATTTCAGAAGCTGTAAAATATTTTTCTAGCTTATCATAATTCTCATTGATCTCCTGCTCGTAACAAAACACCATGTCAGAATCACTATTTCTTATATGATCTAATTTTTTGTCAAGGTATTCAGGATGCCAGATGTCATCAGAATCCAAAAAAGCCAAGTATTCATTTTTAGCAAGATAGGCTCCTTTATTGCGCGAATAGCTTACACCGTAGTTGTCCTGCGAAAATATTTTTATTCGCGGATCAGCATGCCCCGAAATAATTTCAAGTGATCGATCTGTTGAGCCATCATTAATAATGATAAGCTCAAAATTGGCATACGTTTGTTTCAAGACGGATTTTATGGTTTCGTCAATATGCTTGTCAGCATTGTATACCGGTATGATTACGGAAATCATTTTTGTGCTGCGTTCAGGGCTTTTTCGATGCGTAAAATATGTTTGTCATAAGTGAATTGTTGTGCATAAAGAATTCTTTTGGAGATCAGATCCGTTGATTCATTATTTAAAAAATAATTGCTCATTAGTTTGATCAATTCAGAATCATCATTGCTCTGATAGATCAGTTCCGCTATCTCTGAATAGTCTTTAAATATACTTCCAAAAATTGGCTTTCCAAAAGCGAGATACTGCAAGGTTTTATGGTGCGCAATATCGTTACCCGGATGTGTAACATCCATGATGGATAAACAGAATTTGGCTTTGGCGATGTAATTCTTTAAAGTATTAAAGGGTTTCGAGCCTTGCCAGATCAAGTTGGAATATTTTTTGTCAATAAAAATGGACCTGGCTAAGGAATCATTGCCAGCATGAAATTTACCGATAAAAAGAAATCGCATGGAAGGAAACTGCACCAATATTTTTTCGAGTAATTTGAAATTAACCCTTCCGTCAATATTCCCAACATATATCCCTTCATAGTCTAGGGTTGGCTGTTCAGTAGAAATGAACTGAGTAGAACTAATGCCGTGGGGAACATGTACAATGTTTTTGTTTAAATTTGAATACAGGCTTTCAAATGTTTTGGAAACAATAACGATCAGATCTGAATGCTTGGCTAGATGTTTTTCCCCGAAAAACTTGAATTCATATTTATCCACTACATGAAAGATGGATCTTTTGACCGAAAAATATCGTGTCTCAAAAAGGCGATGTGGATCAAAGCTCCAAAAAATGTCGGGCGTACGTCCAAATTGTTTTACTAAGACGGCTTTTATCTTTGCTGAACACAGACGATCATTCAGCTTTAAGAACGTATTATTTAGGATCGGTAGATAGTTAGAATAATTAAGAACAAATAGATTCTCTTGAATTTTGATCAATTCAGGGCCTTTGTAAACATTTTTGATTTTCCATGGAGGAGACGGGTTTATGAAAACTACGGTATTGTTTTTTGATAATTCATTGGCATAATTATGTTTTGAGTACCATACATCACCCCAGGCTTCATTAGCAATAACCACTATGATCTTATTTTTCAATTCAATGCTCATGAGGGAATTGAATTATAAAGGTCAGTTACTTTTTTCATTTCGTTATGGGTATTCGCATTATTGATGACGTTTTTGTAGGCGTCATTTAACTTTTGATCAATATTGTTTTGTTTTTCGTTTTTAATTTTTAAGATTTGATCTGCAATTTGAACGGGATCCATTGGATCTACAAACCAACAATAATTTTGGTTTATGAGATCTTCATCATAAGGTAAGTTAGAGATCAATAATGGTTTTTTGTTTATCATAGCTTCCATTGCGCTAACCGGGGTGCCGTCAGAAGCGGGGAGCATGATGGTTAAGTCGTAATTAGAATAAATTGCCGAAACAGACCTCAGATCGTATGGTGGAATAAAAGCAACGTGATCTTTTAGATTTTTTTCTTGAATAAACTTTTTCAAGAATTCAAGATGATCTGAGTTGATGTTAAACAAAACCTGATCAAGGCGGATCTTCATTTCAGGGTGAGAGATTAAAATAAGTTTAAGGGCTTCAAGCATATTACGAATATTGTAATTATTTTGAACCGATCGAGGTGATAGGATTCTGAATTCTTTTTCAGGAGAATGATCCGATGGCTTTAAAGTAAAATGCTCTGGTTCAATCCCGGTTCTGATAACTGAAATTTTACTAGCGTCAAGGTTTTGTTCGATTAAATATTTTTTTTGCAGCCCTGATGTGCATGTAATAAAGGTGCTTTCCTTAAAGGCCTCTTCGAGTTTATCCTTTAAGTAAATAAGGCTTGGGTTCGCGCTTCCTTTAATGTTTTTATAGTCAACGAGTACATCTGAACCTCGGGTAGTTATGATCTTTTTACAAAACTTAAAATAACCTGCCCATACTGCATTAGGGTAACAGTACATTGAGTGAATTATGTTGATTTTGTTCTGCTTTAAAACTTTACCAATGCTCCAAATCGTAAACCATCGCAAAATGAAATTTTTAACGGGAAATTTTTTTGGAAAAAAATTATAGATCTTAACACCCAATAGTTCAGGGTCGGCGGCAGCCATTCCCTGATAAGTAATGATAATGCAGGAATGTGATTTGCTTAAATGTTTCACCCACTTTTTGCAGTGAATAGAATCGAGACTAATGAAATATGCAATAGTTGGTTTAGTCATTTAAATATATTTCTTTATAAATGTTCTCGGCTAATGTAAATGAACGATATCTGGTACAGATCATTTTTATTTTTTCTGACAACTCCCCATTTTTATTTTTTGTTAGAAGCGAATCAATTTTTAAAACAGCCCCGGCGTAATGTGTTTCATCGAGCGCATGAATCACCGCTCCGATATTATTATCCTCAATGATATCTGAATCATCCGAAATATCTTTTGTAATTATCACAGGAAGTCCGCAAGCCCAATATTCTCCGTCCTTAATTGAGGTACAATAGCGTTTTGATGGCACCGGCATAACAGGATTTAAAGCGAAGTCGGCAAGATTGAGATAGCGTATGACCTCTTCTTTATTAGCTTTTTTCAGCGCAACAATATGTTTATCTAAATCATAATGTTTTAATTTTTCCAAAACTTCTACTTCATCGTTAGGTGTTAGAATGATGAGTTTGAAATTTGATTTCCATTGAAGTGAACAGCATTTAAAGATCTGATAGATCTCCTCGTTCAGGTAAATGCCGCCGAATTTTCCTACGTAAATGCCAACAATTTGTTCCGGCAGTATTGAATGTGATCGTCGTAATTCTTCTCTTTGAGCAGTTGTGTAAATGGAAAAATCCGAAATATCAACACAAGAAGGTTTTAAATGTATGTTTTGTGGTTCAAGTTGGTAAGCTTCTTTTATGTAATTTGAAGTAGAAGCAGTAAGGCCAATAATGTGTTTGGCTTGTTTAAGTTGTAATTTTTCGAAACGGAATAAAAGTTTAAAAGTCAACGAACCTCTTTTCCAGGTACCGTTCTCGGCCATTGATTCTGCGTGAGGCTCAAAACTATCTAGAATCAATGGTTTGCCTGTGAATTTGGAAAGTAAATGAGATAATGAACCTGCCGGGGTGCACCAGGCGTGAATAAATTCAATTTTATTCTTTTTGATGAAAAATATTAGGCGAATGAAGGTAGTGAGTAATGAAAGTGATGCCAGGATCTTATTGGAATGATATTTAAAGAACACCGGCGAGAAATACTTTTTTGACCTCAGATCAATTTGGGATTGGTTGAAAGTTACGAGATGTATGTTGCACTTGCCATGGCAAACTTTGTCTATCACCCTTAAATAGGGTAAAGTATAGGTTTGTATCAATGGGTCGTTAAAATCCCAATATGTAACGACAAGTATGTTCTTCAAAATTTATAGTTTTTACTAAATATTTTTTTGATGTTCATTGGGTTGTATGCTAATGAGGTCAGGAAGTATTTTAATGCAAGCAATTTATTGGTGTCATGATTCCAAAAGCTCCCGGCTAAAATATAATACAAATTAGCAAAGCAAAGACGTTTGAATTTCTCGTCTTTAAAATAACCTTTTGCGTCACAGATAGTATATACTTTAATGTGATCCGATTCCATTAAACGAATGTTCTTGCTCATTCCAAAATCGTGAACCCTGTAACGGATCAGGGGCACAGGTATGCGTTTACCTTTGTATTTTTTTGATATTTCAATTTTGAAAAGCTGATCGGCGGCAGTTGAAAGTTCGTTGTTAAAAATAAGATCAGGGTCGAAACATTTTTTCAAAAAAAGAATGTTTGAACACCCGGCAGGAATTGCATCTTTTTCCCAAAGTAGAATTTCATTGAAAAGATCTTTATCGCGGCCAGATTGAATATAGGCGATTTTGTTTAACCGAGTCAACACTTTAATAACGTCGCTGTATACAAAATCAACATTATTTTCTAGAAGTGTTTTGTGTTTGATCTCTAGGTTAAGGGGTTCCATGTAATCATCGGCATCAATAAAGTGAATGGCTTCGCCTTTTGCAAGGTTAACGCCGTATGTTCTGCCGATGCTTACCCCCTGGTTTTTTTTGTGGTGATATTGAATCCGGGGATCAGAAAATGTTTTGACGATCTTAGCGGTACCATCAGTTGAACCATCATCAATGATCAAAATTTCAAACTCCTTATGAGTTTGATTGAGAATGGACGTAATTGTTTCATGAATGTATTTTTCAGCATTATAAACAGATATGATGACAGAAATAAACATTTTTATAATGAATTGTAAAGAGCTAGATGATTGTTCCACATATGCTCAAAAGTAAATAGTTTTTGTCCTGTTTCTTTTGCATTTTTTCTGATCTCAGTTGTATCTTTTGTAAGTATTGAAATGAGAGATTCTGATGATGCCTGTGCATTGTTGTTCTCTATCAAAAATCCGTTTTTAGAGTTTACGATGGCATCTTTTGCAGCACCGGTTGAAGTCGAAATAATTGGAACGCCATTCATGAATGCTTCTGCAAACACAAAGCCAAAAGGCTCAAAATTGGCCATGTGAAAGTAAATGTCGGCAATGCCATATAAACTTGGAATGTAATTGCGGTTTACCCAGCCTGTAAAGATTATGTTGTTTTGTAGTTTTTTAATTTTTATGATCTTTTCTAATTCTTCTTTCTGGTCGCCTTCCCCAACAAATAAAAAAACTGCTTCGGGCATTACAGCAATTACTTTTTCGGCAACATCAAGTATTTTTTTGTAGCCTTTCCATTCTATAAGCCTTGCAATTGTAATGATAACTTTTTTTCCATGTAGGTTGTATTTGTTTCGAAGTTCAGTTTTGTATGCTTCGTTTTGTAAGCAAACTGTTTTCTGATCAACACCATGATGGATTAAAACCACTTTTTTTGGTTCCGCCTTTTCTTTTTCTAAGATAAAGTCACGGCACTCTTCCGAAACAGCGATCAGTTTTAAAGCCAGCCTATTGATCAGCCTGTCGTATTTAACTCCTTTAGGTGAATAGTACCAATGAAAAGTTGTGTCTTGTTTGGTGACCACTCTGTTTTTAATTCCTGCAAGTTTCGCAGCAATCATGCTTGGTAAGGTATCATCAAATAAATGAGAGTGAACAACATCTGGTTTTATCTCTAAAAATAATTTACGTAAAGCAAAAACTGCATTGAGCATTGACCGAATCCGTTTGTTATTGTCAAAATATATCCAGTAGGTTTTAATGCCAAGTTTTGCAAACTCATCTATCATTTCAGGTTTTTCATTGTGAAGACAAACGAAGCTGAATGTGAACTCTTTGCTGTTCTGAGATTTTTCGGCAAACCAGGTAAAGTAAGGCACGCTAGAGTTGTTAGCCATTAACATTACTATATGTTTTTTGTCTGCCATTTTTAGCTCTTGAAAAATTTCCGGAAAAGCTGAGAGAATTTTCCCTGATATTTATAATGTGCATTTAAGTATGAAGGATAATCGGTATGCTTTTTTACCGGAAGCTTCATTATATCTTCAAATTCATTTTCACTAAAGCCCAGTTTTTTTAAAACGTAGTCTTTATCATCTTGCAAAAGATCTTTTGGATAAATATCAGCTTTTAATTCTTCCAGTGCCTGCTCACGGGTTATTTGTCCTGATAAAATTAGGGATGAAAGATGCGCCTTGCGCTTATCTATTCCAAATTTTCTTGGTAGAATGTACGATTGGTAAAAACGTGTAAATACTGATTCGTAATGCTTGCGCCCATAACTTTCCCATCCTAATTTTTCAACGGCTATTTTTTTTGCTTCTTCAAGATCATATTCAATGTAATCTAAAAGATTGATATCCGTAAATTTACGGAATTTTACAGCGTACCATCGTCTCCAAAATCCTAAGACTGGATAGGTTCTTAATTTTTTTCTTCCAAACTGTTTGTGAATTGCTTCAATATTTAATACGTCAAGTTTCCAGTGGTACCAATTCGTGGGTAGAACAGATTCTGTGGTGAGATTATTTCCGAACAAAGTGTATTTGATCTTCTTCCGGATGGCGGTATTTGTAATTACGGCTACGATAGCCTGATCGGTTACCAATTCAATATCGATAACAGATGCCTTAAAGAATGAGCGTTGCAGATCTTTAAATTCTTCCCAATCGTTAACATAGGTATGTAGATCTAGTTTCAGTTTCCGTGTTAAGTTTTCAATGTTCTTTACCGCAGTTCCGGAATTCCATCCGTTGTTATAATGTAGCAGTAAAGGACGAAGTCCTAACTCAACAGCTATGTAAACCAAATAAGTGCTGTCCAGGCCGCCGCTCACTCCAATGAGGCAATCGTATTTTTTATTTTTTCCTTCTGATTTTATTTTGTTCACAATTGCCATTAATCTGGCATTTTTTTCAGAAGGATTATTTACAAGATTGTTTTTTGCGATTTCGGCATATTCAAGACAGTAAGAGCAAACACCCCGTTCATTAAAAGTAATGTCGGGAGCATCTGAGGTGTCTAAAACACATTGAGAACAAGTTTTGAATGTTGTGGAATCTGCCAAAAGCAATGTGTTTTTTATTATAGTTTAAGACTCTTTTTCAAGAGACGTAAATATAATAATTCCAACCATTTTTTACTAAAATAGCAGGTAATATAATTCATTTCTTATCGGCCTTGTGGGAAATGCACAAAATGTGGAATTAATTTATAAAAACAAGGATATTTTAATGAAAGTGAGGCTTAGTCTACGTTCTTTTTTAACCAATGCTCCAGTACAACTAGGGCCCATATTTTATCGGTGTTATTGCTTTTTCCTGAGCGGTGATCCTGAAGTAAAGAAGAAATGAACTCGTAGTTGAACATACCTCTTCTTTTGATTTTTTCCTCAGATAATGTGTCGTCAACAAATGGTTTAAGTTCTTTATTTATCCAATGCTGCAGTGGAATCGAGAATCCCATTTTTTTCCGTTTGAAAAAGTCTTTATCAATGTGCTTTTCGGCAAGCTTTTTCAGAATATATTTTGGCGTTCCATTCTTTAACTTTATGTTATTTGGAATTGTGAATGCGAATTCAGAAAGATCTTTATCAAGAAAAGGCGAACGGATCTCGAGCGAATTCATCATCGAAGAGCGGTCTACTTTAACAAGATAGTCGTTCAGTAAACGTGTTTTTGTGAAGGATTTGAAAACCTTCGTGGTTAAAGAGTTTCCAGGAGTGTGGTTCCATTTATCCGAAAGATAATTCAAAGTAAATTCAGATTGTCCACTGTTATAATTGGATTGATAAAGCGCCTTTTTTTCTGTAAGTGGATTAAACCCCATTTGCCTGTACATTTTTAATTCGGGTAACAATTTATTATAGTAGTCGTAAAGTCCTACATTTTTTTCGCTCAAACCTAATTTATAAAATATTTTATTTAAGGTAGTAACCGTTTCACGGGTAAGCGGATTCGGATATTTATGAAAAAAACAATCGGTTTTGTATGCCCATTCATATTCATAATAACCGCCAAAGATCTCATCACCGCCGTCGCCCGATAAGGCTACCTTACAATGTTTTCCCATTTCTTTGGAAATGTAATAAGACGGAATGGAACTTGAATCAGCAAAGGGTTCTCCAAAATGCTCAAGAATCAGATCAAAATCGTTTATTATATTTGGCTCTAAAATGAATTCGTGATGATCGGTTCCGTATTTGGCGGCAAGTTGTTTAGCAAAACCAATTTCGCTGTAATCAGAATAATTAAAACCAATGGTGTAGGTATCTATTTTCTTTTTTGATAATTGTGCGAACAACGAGGTAACAAGGCCTGAGTCGGCACCGCCACTTAAGAAGCTGCAAACCGGCACATCGCTCACCAGTCGTTTTTCAACCGCTTTAAAAAGTAATTCTTCGGTAGTAGAAAGTGCCAATTCTTCGTTCATGCTTTCATTCGCAGATATGGCATCAACACTCCAATTAGTTTTGATGTGACTATCAAACGATTCAAGATCTAATTCAAGATGGGAGGCAGGAGGCAACTGAAGTATTTGATTGTAAATGGTAAATGGTTGCGGAGAAGATAATTCAGTAAGGTAATAATCAATGCAACTCTTATTTAAACTTAAGCTAATGTTAGTGTATTTGAACGAACGTATGTCTGACGAAAAAATAAATTCATCAGAATTCAAATGATAGTAAAATGGTTTTTTTCCGAAAATATCGCGGCAGGCAAAAGCTTTTTTGCTTTTAAGATCCACCAAAGTAAACGCATACATCCCGTCAATTTTTTGAAGCAATTTCTCAATTCCCCAATTTTCATATCCTGCCAACAAAACTTCGGTGTCTGAATTTGAAATGAATTCATGCGTTTTAGAGAGTTCGTTTTTCAGAACTCTGTAATTATATATCTCTCCGTTAAATGTAATTACCACAGAACCACTTTTGTTCTTCATGGGCTGGTTAGCAAGTTCAGAAAGATCGATAATGCTCAGCCTTGCGTGACCTAAAGCCACTTTATCGTGAATAAAAGTTCCGCTTCCGTCGGGGCCGCGTTTATTTAAAACGCCAAGCATTTTTTTGAGAGCCGAAAGATCTGCTTCAGAGTTTTTATTTAGTATTCCAGCAATGCCGCACATATTCTGTAAAATTAGATCAGAGCTGATACCATTTTTTCTCCGGCAGCCACTTCAATTCGAATTTTTCTTTCTTTTTTATTATGATGTATTGGTATTCATATTCAGCCCACAAATTATAGGTTTCCAGGTACTCCATCTCAAATCCTGTTTTGTCTAAAACCATTGCCAGTTGAGAAATTGTAATGGGCTCTTCAATGATCTGAACATTGTTGGGCTCTGTTTCAATTAAAAACTGAAGATAGCCCGCATAAGGAATGTTAAGTAATATTTTCGCATCATCTTTCATAAAGGAATGTAAGCCCTGAAAAAAGTGTTCGTGTTTTTCAACCAGCAAATGCTCAAGCAGGTCGAAAATTAAAATGTAATCGTATTTTTGCTTTAAAGATAAATTGCAAACATCGTCTAAAATAAAAACAATGTTCCCTGAGTTTCCGGCATTTATTCTTTCTGCATGTTCAATGCTCTTCGGACTAATATCAATACCTGTTATGTTCTTTGGTTTCAGTTTTTTGAATATCTCTTTGGTAACAGCCCCAACACCACAACCCAGCTCCAACAAGCTATGCGAATTATTAATGCCCAATTGTTTTAATTTTTTC